>CAJIZU010000085.1 GCA_905181925.1 gamma proteobacterium HTCC2207 | reverse complement strand
CCAGAGATTTGAAAGAACTAGCTGTATTGGCCAAGTCCTTTGGTAGCATGGGTGAAGAAGGCCTTGCCGACACCATGCGCTTCTGGACAATGAGTATTGGTGAGTTCCTTGATGAGTACTTTGAGTCTGGCGTCATTAAAGCGCATTTGGCGGGTAGCGGTATTATTGGAACTGCATTGGGCGTTTACTCTCCGGGTACGGCTTATGTCTTGTTACACCACTATATGGGTGATGTTGATGGTTCTGTTGGCGCCTGGGGTTTTGCTCGCGGCGGTATGGGGTCGGTGGCAGCAGCGCTGTCTAAATCATTCTTGTCCTTTGGTGGGACCATTCAGTGTGGCGCTGAGGCAGCGCAAATTATTGTTAAAAATGGCAAAGCTAAAGGCGTTGCGCTAGCTAATGGCGATGAGCTTTACGCAGATATTGTGGTATCAAATCTTGATCCCAAGCGGACATTCTTAAAAATTATGGACGAGGGCGACCTACCAGCAGACGTAGTCACCAAGGCTAAGAACTTTAAAATTCGAGGCTCATCCGGCAAGCTTAATATTGCGTTGGATGGATTACCCACCTTTACGGGCCTACCGAAAGACAGCCCTCTATGTTTGGGTGAGAAGCACTTCAGTGACTCATTGCCGAGAATGGAGCGCGCTTATGACGACTGGAAAGCAGAAACCTGGTCTAAAGACCCCTATGTGGATATGTTAATTCCCACGCAGATCGATCCAACCATGGCACCTCCAGGCAAGCATATGATGTCGGTGTTTGTGCAGTATGCACCGCCGAAAGTTAATGGTGGAGACTGGACGGCTGAAGATAAGGCGGGCTTTGAAAAGACCGTGCTTGACCAAATTAGTAATTACAGTCCTGATTTCAAAGATTTAATTTTGCATTGTGAAACCAGAACACCAAAAGATATTGAAGATGAGGTAGGCCTCACTGAGGGTAACATCTTCATGGGTGAGTTGACCTTTGACCAATTGCTGTTCAATCGTCCATTCCCAGGCTATGCGCAGTATCGCGGGCCGGTAAAAGGAATGTACATGTGTAGCTCTGGAACTCATCCCGGCGGTGGCGTAATGGCCGCACCTGGGGCCAATGCGGCACGAGAAATACTCATGGATCTCAAGTTAACTAACACTGTGCCTGGAGGCTATGACGATGATTAATACTGATAAGAACTATGATGTCATTGTTGTTGGCGGCGGTCACAACGGACTCGTCTGTGCAAACTATCTCGCGAAAGACGGCCGTAAAGTATTAATTGTTGAAGCTAACGACTCACTGGGTGGTGCCTCTGCAACCAGCCCGTTAAATGATGAGTTTTCAGTGTCCTCATGTGCTCATTGGCTGTTTCAATTGAATCCTACCGTAGCCTCAGACATGGGTCTCACAAAGCACGGATTAGAGATTGCTGCGCGCGACCTCAGTACCATTGCGTTGGCTGAAGATGGTAATCATCTGACCATCGATGGCGACAAACTTGAAGGCGCAGGCATATCCGATGAAGACCGCAAAGCCTTTGTTGCCTTTAATAAGCAAATAACGAAGTTTTGTAAGCTACTGGCGGGCGCCTTCAATCGCCGTGCGCCAAAGTTAGTTGAAGGTAATCTGACAGATCGCATTACTGTTGCTAAGTTGGGTTTAGGCATGAAAATGCTTGGCAAAGAAGATATGAGCGATCTCATGCGCCTGGCACTAATTAATATTTATGATGTCATGGAAGAAAACTTCGACAATGATTTGTTGAAAGGTGCAATCAGTCTTGACTCCTTGTTGGGTTCTCACATGGGGCCGCGTTCACCAAATACGGTCTATGGCTATATCTATCGCCGCATGGGGACGGTCTATGGCTTTAATGGTCCGGCAGTGGTTAAAGGTGGTATGGGAGCCGTCGGTAAAGCTATGGCCAATGCTGCCCAAGCGAGCGGTGTTGACATTGAAGTGGGTGTTACGGTCAGTAAGATTAATGTCGATGTGGATCGTACCACTGGTGTCACCCTTGCGGATGGCCGCGTCATAAACGCAGCTTTAGTGGTATCCAATGCTGATCCAAAAACGACCTTCAATAAATTAGTGGGCTTAGGCAATATTGAAACGGGTGTAGCACGTCGAGTAAAAACTATGCGCATGAAAGGTGATGCAGCCAAGTTGCACATCGCTCTGGATAGTTTGCCTAACTTCACCGGATTAACCGAACAGCAGATGGGTCAGCGGTTGGTAATTGCACCGACCATGAACTATATCGAGAGCGCGTTTAATGCGTCCAAGTATGGGGAGTATTCAAAGGCGCCGGCCATGGATATCAGTATTCCCTCTATCCATGATGCAACTCTGGCACCACAAGGCAAGCATGTGATGTCGGTGATTGTTCAGTATGCCCCCTATGAGTTAGACGGCGGCTGGAATGACGAGAAAAAGGATGCGTTCAAAGAACTAGTGATTGACCGCATTGCAGACTTTGCGCCCGACCTAAAAGACAAGATTGTCGCCAGTGAACTATTAACCCCGGTTGATTTAGAAGAGCGCTTCCACATCCATGGCGGCCATTGGCACCATGGTGAGATTAGTCTTGATCAGATTCTAATGATGCGACCATTCCCCGGTACTTCTCAATACGGTACGTCTGTTGATGGACTCTATTTGTGCGGTGCTGGCAACCATCCAGGTGGCGGTGTCATGGGCTTGGCGGGTCACAATGCGGCGAAAGAAATTATTAAGCGAGGTAAATCAGCATGATGCCACATGATGAAACAATGATTTTGGAGACGCCTTTTCACTCACGGTGTTTGGCATTATGTGAAATTAATCTTTGGGAGGACTGGAAGGGTTACCGAAGTGCGGCGGCTTATACCAGTGTTGAACAAGAGTATTTTGCGGTACGCAGTAACACCGGTGTGTTCGACATATCACCCATGATCAAATACCGTTTTACTGGCCCAGATGCCGGCGCCTATTTGAACCGTTTGGTCACCAGAGATATCAGTAAAATAGCCATTGATCGGGTTGCTTATACCGTTTGGTGTGATGACAAAGGCCATGTAATGGACGATGGCACCATCTTCCATCTGGCTGAAAATGACTATCGCCTATGCGCCTATGCGCGTTGTCTTGATTGGCTTATGTGGTCTGCAGAAGGTTTTGACGTCACTATTGTTGACGAGACTGCTGAAGTTGCGGCTCTCGCCGTTCAGGGTCCAACGTCCTGTGCTGTATTTAAGGATATGGGTTTTGAAGGTATCGAAAATCTCAAACCCTTTGGTATTACTCGCTATCCGTTTGGGGGCTCTGAAGTCATGATTAGCCGCACCGGTTTTACCGGTGACTTAGGGTATGAAATCTGGATCGAACCGGCCTTAGCTGAATCTTTTTGGGATGCATTATTTGACGCGGGTAAGTTGAGAGGCATTCGTCCTATTGGCGGCGCAGCTTTAGATATGTTGCGCACTGAAACGGGCTTTTTGCAGGCCGGCGTTGACTTTATTCCCGCTGAGGAAGCGATTCGCACCGGTCGCTCACGTTCACCCTTTGAATTAGGTTTGGGCTGGTTAGTGTCATTTGATAAGCCTGTCTTTAATGGCCGTAAAGCTCTGCTTAAAGAGAAAAAAGAAGGCTCACGTTACGCGTTTGTGTACTTGGATGTTGAAGGTAATAAGCCTGCGGAGTATGCCTTTATTTATGTGGGTAACAAAGAAGTCGGCACGGTAACTACTGCTGCTTGGTGCCCAACCGCAAAGACCAATGTCGCCTTTGCTCAGGTTGATGCCAAATATGGCAAGGTGGGCCAAGAATTAGTGGCCGAAATTTACTATGAGCGTGAGCTAAAATGGACCAGAGTAATGGCCAAGTGTACTGTTATTGAAGGGGCTGTGTTTAACCCACCACGCAAAAGGCAGACACCCGCACCGGACTTTTAATGAGTAATCACCGGCTACAACCGCTTTTAAAACCTTCGTCAATTGCCGTTCTAGGCGCTTCGCAGAAGAGTGGTAGTGTCGGTAATGAGGTTATTGTTAACTTACTTCGGGGCGGTTTCGAGGGTTCGATTTACCCTGTTAACCCAGGCTATGAAGAGATCTTGGGAATTGCCTGTTATCCAAGTTTGGTAGATTTGCCCGCCCGGCCTGACATGGTCATCTTTGCTATTAGTGATCGGCGTATTGAGTCGGCATTAGATGAAGTTATCGCTCTTAACATCCCAGCCTGCACTATTTTTTCGGCGCTCATTTTAGATAACGACAGCACTCCAAATCTTAAGCAACGTATCGCCACTAAGGCTCAAAACGCAGGATTGCTGGTTGCTGGTGCCAATGGCATGGGCTTTTATAACGTGCGTGACCGCGTCTTAGCGGGAGGTTTTGATACGCGCGACCATCCTTATCCCGGCAATGTTAGTCTGATTAGCCAGTCGGGTGCCGGAATGTCGGGCATTGTCGATTGTGAACAGCGGCTGCAATTCAATCTTGCCGTATCCAGTGGTTATGAACTCACCGTTTCAATGGAAGATTATCTAGATTACGCGCTAGATCTGAAAGAAACCAAAGTGGTAGGGCTATTCCTGGAAACTAGCCGTTATCCGCACAAGTTGATTCAAGCCTTTAAGAAAGCCAATCAACGGCGTATTCCGATTGTGGTGCTTAAAGTGGGTCGCACTGATTTAGCGGCTGAGCTGGCGGTGTCACATTCAGGCGCCTTGGCAGGCAGTGATCAATGTTATAACGCTGTGTTTGACCGCTATGGTGTGCAGCGGGTTGATGATATGGATCAGTTGGCCACAACCCTTATTATGTTTGCACAAACCGACCAAATTACTCAGGGAGACGTGGTTTCTCTCCATGATTCAGGAGGTGAGAGGCAGTTGATGATTGATCTTGCCGACTCGTTAAAGGTACCTCTAACTAAACTTCAACCATCGACCATTACTCAACTAGAAAATTTGCTTGATGCTGGTTTGCCTGCCGTCAATCCACTGGATGGCTGGGGCGCAGGCGGCCCCAATGCCAGTGCTATGATGGCCGATTGCTTCACTGCTTTGCTAGCCGATACTGGCGCGGCGCTTGGCGCAGTGATTCATGATCGCGGACCCAATAGTGAAGTGTATTCGTCTTACCTCAATTATTTGCATCAAGCCCATGCAGCGTCCGGTAAACCGGTTTTTCTCGTTGCCAATAGGCAGGGTAGTGGCACTGATGAATTGGCGATAACTTCTACCCATAATGGATTTGCAGTCATTGACGGAGTTAGTCAATTTTTGATCGGTGCGCGCTGTCTTCTAAACTACAGAGATTTTCAGTTACGTGAACCGATGTCCAGCGTCGGCATAGATCAGACTAAATGCGATTACTGGCGTCAACGGTTGCAAGCAGAGACTAAGGTGACAGAAACCTTGGCTAGCCAATGTTTGGCTGATCTAGGAATTCCAATGCTGCAGAGTATTTTGGTGGGTAGCGAAAAAGAATTGGCTTTGGCCGCAGCTAGCGTTGGGTTTCCTTTGGTACTCAAAACGGCGCAACCTGAAATAGATCACAAGTCAGATGTTGGTGGAGTGGTTTTAAATATTGCTAACCAGGCGGACCTGTTAAAGGCCTATCGAGAGATAGCTGATCGTCTTGGGCCTAAGGGAATGGTTGCGCCCATGCTGCAATCAAGCGGTATTGAAATGATATTAGGTATTAGTCGAGACAGTCAGTTTGGGCCCACGGTGGTGGCTGGATTTGGCGGTATTTTTGCTGAAGTGTTGAGTGATGTTGCGGTGCTTATTCCGCCATTTAATGCAACTACAGTGAAGCGTGTATTAGAAAATTTGTCGATGGCTGATCTTTTAAAAGGGGCCCGCGGGGCATCAAAAGTTGATGTGGACAGCTATTGTGAGGTAGCGGCCAGATTATCTGAAATTGCTGTAGCATTTTCAGATACGCTAGTTGAAGTGGATATCAATCCAATAATGCTAACAGCCGATGGTTGTGTCGGTTTAGATGCATTAATGGTGTTGGCGGACAAGAATTAAACGGATATAAGCTGGGAATATAACAATGAATATTGCTACAGAGTCAGAACTACAACAATTCATCAAACAGTATCCAGAGATAAAAATGCTGGAAATTTTAATGCCAGACATGAATGGCATTATTCGCTGTAAGCGCATTCCAGCCAATGAGTTTGCCACTTTTTTTCGCGATGGCGTTAAAGGTCCTGCATCCACAATGTTACTAAATGTCCGTGGTGAATTTTGTGACGAAGTGGATTTTGCTAACCTGGAGGGTGATCCTGATAAATTGATCCATCCTATTGCCAATACGCTGGCGCCTATCACATGGTTAAAATCTGATACCGCTCAAGTATTGGCTACCTTTACCGAATTGGACGGCAGTCCCGCATTATTTGATAGCCGTAATATACTTATTAAAGCACTGCAGCCTTTACAAGCGATGGGGCTCAAGCCGGTTGTTGCCACCGAGCTGGAATTTTATTTAATCAAAAGTGGTGATTCTGCGGTGCCACAGCCGCAACTAGCCAAGGTGCCAGGGACTAATGTAGAGCAGTCCGGAACTCAGTATGCAATGCCCGAGGATCTTTGGGATAACGACGATTTTCTGGAAGACGTGCGAAAAGCCTGTGAGGTTCAGAATGTGCCTATGACTACAGTGCACTCTGAGTTTTCACCGGGGCAATTTGAAATTAATTTACACCATGTAGATGACCCCATTACTGCCTGTGATCATGCGGTGCTTCTTAAGCGCATTATCAAAGGCGTGGCCCGTCAACACGGAATGGCTGCAACGTTTATGGCTAAACCTTTTATGGACGTGCCGGGCAGTGGTTTGCATGTCCATTTTAGTTTGTATGACGGTGATGGTGTCAATGTGTTTGCTGATCCAGATTCCTCTTCGGTACCAGCAATTTCTGAGATGTTACGCCATGCCATTGGTGGTTTGGCCGACACCATGGCAGATTCTATGGCTATTTTTGCACCCAATGCTAATTCCTATCGGCGTCTGATTCCAGGTAATTTCGTACCCTTAGCGCCTAATTGGGGTTATAACCATCGCGATGTAGCCCTGCGTATTCCTGTCTCCGGTGTTAAAGATTGTCGGGTCGAGCACCGAGTGTCTGGCGCTGATGCCAATCCCTATTTGGTAATGGCGGCGTTGGTAGCTGGGGTACACCACGGCATTAGTCAGGGTTGTGATCCGGGTAAAATGGTCCCTGAGGGGCTCGAAATTGAAGAAGAGATCACTTTGCCGCGAATTTGGTCACTAGCCTTGGACGAATTTGATAGTAGCGCGATATTGCCGCAATACTTGGGTGAGGATTACTGCAGACTTTTTGGTACGGTACGTCGTGGCGAGTGTGAGCAGTTTGCTGCGCAGGTATCGAACATAGATTATGACTGGTATCTTCGGGCGATGTAAGCTTTGAGCATATAGTCAGTTAAACAATCATTTAACTGACTATATGCTCATTTAAAGAAATATTGTATAGTGACGTCAAAGGGCGCCAATAGACCCTAACTTTAGGTAGTTACTATGAAATTCATCGCCACAGATGTCTCTGATACAAAGCGTAAAATGGTTGATATGGCCACGACTCAGCAGGGTAAGCCGGGTTTTGCTATCGATCCTTATTTTTACCGCTCCCATGTCACCTACCAAGCCGAGCTTGAAAATATTATTTTCAAGAGTTGGTTGTACGCAGGGCATATCAGTCAAATTGCCAAAAAAGGTGATTTCTTTTTGTTCGATATCGGTGAAGACTCGATCATCATCTGCCGTGACAATAAAGACCATGTTCGCGCTATGCACAATATTTGCCGCCATCGTGGCGCACGTGTTTGTGAAGAGACCAGCGGTAATAGGCGAGCTTTTGTGTGTCCTTATCATGGCTGGGGCTATGGCAATGATGGGACGCTCAAGGCCGCTCGCGATATGCACAATGTTGAAGGCTTTAATTTTGAGGACTATGCGCTCAAGCCAGTAAGATTAGTGGTTTTTCAGGGTATGATTTACATTAATTGTGATCCAGATGCCCCCGATTTTGAGGCGCCCTTGTCAAAAATTACTACTCAGCTGGGTGCTTATGATTTAGAGAATGCCAAGGTAGCTGAAGCTAAAACCTACCGTATCAACGCTAACTGGAAACTCTGCCTAGAGAATTACCTTGAGTGCTACCACTGTGCGAGTTCTCATCAACACTACGCCAAATTACACACCTTGCAAGCATTGGCACATAAGGTAAAACCGATTAATGAAGCCATGTGGGCGCGAGCCGATGAGACAACCGGTGTCACTGGTATTGCTGAAGAGTACTACGGTTATTACAACGATTCTGCGGCCTTTGGTGACTGTTCGTACCATAGTCGTTATGCGCTCTATGAGGGCTTTCAGACTGGCAGTAAAGACGGTAAACCTGTTGCGCCCTTGATGGGCCACATGAAAGGCTATGACGGCGGAGCGGGTGATTTTCAGATGGGTCCTTTGACCTTTATGCTCAATTACCCCGATCACTGTGTGTTGTATCGTTTTATCCCTCGCAGTATCACCGAAACCGATATGGAATTGGTCTGGTATGTGAATGGCGATGCTGTTGAAGGCGTCGACTATAACAAAGAAGATCTTACTTGGTTGTGGCATGAAACCAGTTTGGAGGACGAGTTTATTATCTCCCGCAATAGCGAAGGGGTGAACTCACACTTTTTTGAACCAGGTCCCTACCACCCAGAACATGAAGCCACCTGTTATGAATTTATTACCTGGTACTTAAAGGCGCTGTCACAGGTAAAAGTAAGCTAGATTACAAAAGGATTTGAAAATGTTTTTAAAAGCCACCACAGAGACCAAAGAACACGCACCATCGTATTATGCGGCCTCGGCTAACTGGCAGACAGATTACCCGCAACTTGAAGGTGATCTTAATGTTGATGTGGTGGTGGTGGGTGCGGGCTTTAGTGGCGTTGCTACTGCCGTTGAGCTTTGTGAGCGCGGTTATAAGGTGGCGTTAGTCGAATCTAATCGCATCGGCTGGGGTGCCACAGGGCGTAATGGTGGCCAAATCATTGGTGGTTATGGCAGTGATCCCAGCGCCTTTCGCTCAAGCATTGGTAGCGAAGGTGTCCGTATCGTTGAAGATATGGGCAGTGAATGTGTAGAGATTATTAAAGATCGAATTGAAAAGTATAATATTGATTGCGATCTTAAATGGGGCTATTGCGAGGTTGGTTTAAAAAAGCGCCATCTAAAAAGCTACCGTGAATGGGCTGATGAAGAGCCAGCCATTCAATTACTCGATCAAAATGAAATAAAACAGTACGTTAATTCTGATTTATATCTAGGTGGTTACTACCGCGAAGATTGGGGTCATATTCAACCGCTCAATTTATGTATTGGTGAAGCAAAAGTTGCTGAATCAATGGGCGCCAAAATTTTTGAACAGACACAGATTACCCGCATTACTTATGGCGAAAATCCTGCGGTACACACTGAAAAAGGCTCCATTAGAGCCAATCATGTCATTCTCTGTGGCAATGCTTACATGGGAAATTTGGTTCCTTATCTAGATGCGCGAGTACTGCCTGCCACTAGCTGCATTATTGCTACCGAACCGCTGTCTGATGAACAATTGCAGCAGACTATGGTGCGTGATGTTGCGGTATGTGATTCCAGAACAGCATTAGATTACTATCGGCTCTCAGCAGACAAGCGCCTGCTCTTTGGTGGTTTATCCAACTACTCAGGGCTAGAACCTGCTAATGCTAAAGGTATCATGCAGGCCAAGATGATCAAAGTATTTCCTAGTCTAAAGAACGCCCGCATTGACTACAGTTGGTCCGGAAGAATGGGTATTAGTGTCCGGCGCATGCCGCAAATTGGCCGCATCAAAGACAGCAACGTACTCTATATTAGCGGTTACTCGGGTCACGGAGTTGCACCCACGCACATGACCGGGCGAATCCTGGCTGAGGCCGTGGATGGTGACACCCATCGCTTTGATATTATGAACAAGATGTTCCACTTACCCTGGCCCGGTGGGAAGTTGTTACGACGGCCTGCAATGGCGGTGGGTATGATGTGGTACAAAATGCTCGACGCACTCTAGGAATAAACATGAGTAAAGAGGTGCTGATTTTCTTACACATGGACGATAAGCATCCTGGCTACATTGCCGATCATCTCCAGAAAAATAATATTCCCTATCGTGTTGTTCGTGGCTATGCCGGTGATCCTATTCCTCCGTTAGATGACAGCATGGCTGGCTTGGTTTTTATGGGCGGCGTAATGAGTGCCAATGACGACATTCCTTGGATCAAGCAAGAAATTGCACTCATTCGTGCGGCTCTGGATAACCATATTCCGCTGTTAGGCCACTGTTTAGGCGGGCAGTTAATCAGCATTGCGCTGGGTGCATCGGTCACTGCTAACCCCGTAGGCGAGGTAGGCTGGCATCGCTGTACCAAGCAGGTTAACCCGCAAGCATCCAAATGGCTTGAGGGTATTGATGATTTTTTTATGATGTTCCACTGGCACTTTGAGACATTTGAATTGCCCGAAAAGTCTCAGCTGTTGTTTTCCTCTGACTACTGCCACAATCAAGCCTATAGCTACGGGGATAATGTTTTGGCAATGCAGGGGCACGTTGAGATGACAAAGCCATTGCTCACCGATTGGATTACCCAGTGGCGTGATGACTTACAGGCTACAACGCCTAGCACTCAGAATTA
Organism: gamma proteobacterium HTCC2207; assembly: GCA_905181925.1. GTDB lineage: Bacteria > Pseudomonadota > Gammaproteobacteria > Pseudomonadales > Porticoccaceae > HTCC2207. The sequence goes on along the minus strand of CAJIZU010000085.1, from coordinate 373 downwards.
TCAGCAAATAGCAGAGCCTCTAGCGATAAATGTTGCGGCTTTAAATCAGGTTGCTGAGAGACTTTATCAGCGATGGACAGCAACCATTACCCTTTGAATTGATCAGGCAAATACTGTGGAAAGTAAAGGTTATAGAGAAAAGTACAACCGGCACCTGTTACACCCCTGGGGTGATCTTTCTGCGCTGGGTGAGGATGATACAAGCTCAGTGATTGTTAGAGGTGAGGGTGTCTATATCTATGATGCTGAAGGTAATCGGTTGTTGGATGGCCCTGCCGGCATGTGGTGTATGCAGACTGGCTATGGCCGCCGCGAAATTGCCGATGCGGTTGCCGAACAAATCATGAACCTTAGTTATGCCACGACTTTCACT
>CAJIZU010000084.1 GCA_905181925.1 gamma proteobacterium HTCC2207 | reverse complement strand
GCTGATTATCGACAATTACACCCCTCGGACCAGTTTTTGCAGAAGGACCACGCAATCCTGTGGCCACCACGGTCACGCGAAGTTGATCATTAAGTTCTGGGTCAAAAACACTACCAACAATAATAGTGGCATCTTCGTCGGCAAACTCTCTCACCGTATTACCAACATCTTCAAACTCACCCAAGGTTAGATCAAAGCCACTGGTAATATTAACCAAGATACCTTTGGCACCCTGAAGATTAACATCTTCTAAGAGTGGGCAGCGAATAGCACTTTCAGCGGCGATAACAGCGCGATCTGAACCGCTAGCTTCGCCCGTACCCATCATTGCCATTCCCATTTCAGACATCACAGTTCTTACATCGGCGAAATCAACATTAATAAGACCATCTAACAAAATTAGATCGGTAATACCCTGAACTGCACCGAATAAAACATCATTAGCTTGCCTAAAGGCGTTGAGAACAGTCATGTCTTTACCCAATACCTGAAGAAGCTTTTCGTTGGGTACAATAATAAGTGAGTCCACCCTTTCTTTTAATTGCGCGATACCTTCATCGGCAATGGCCATGCGCTTTCGTCCTTCAAATCCAAATGGCCGAGTAACAACACCTACCGTCAATATGCCCATTTGCTTGGCAATCTCAGCGATTACGGGAGCACCTCCAGTACCCGTACCTCCGCCCATACCTGCGGTAATAAAGACCATATCAGCACCTTCTAATACCTGAGCGATACGTTCTTTATCTTCCATTGCAGCTTGACGACCAACCTCTGGATTAGCACCGGCACCAAGTCCCTTGGTAAGCGCACCGCCCAACTGTAAAATTGTCGCATTATCCAGTTGATGCATAGACTGAGCGTCGGTGTTAGCACAAATAAAGTGCACACCGTCAATATTACTATCAATCATATGGCGTACCGCATTACAGCCACCACCACCAACACCAACAACTTTTATTTCTGCATTCTTAGGAATGCTATCTACTAATTCAAACATTTTTGTTCCCCTTATTTGCGCCTCACAATTAAAAATACATACCACTAAATCTAGTGGCTCTTAAACTCCGCTTTGAAACCAACCCTTTACTCTTTCAAACATACTTCCCGCTTGCCTGTGTAACTTTTCGCTACCTCCATCTTTGCGTTGCTGAAGAACGCCAAAATGCAATAATCCAACCCCTGTAGAGTAAATTGGATTATTGACAATATCTGACAGGCCTCTAACTTTAGTCGGAGCACCAATGCGCACTGGCATATGGAAAATCTCTTCAGCTAATTCGGTAACGCCTTCCATTTTTGATGTCCCGCCTGTCAAAACAATACCCGCCGCAATTAGCTCTTCAAATCCGCTGCGTCGTAATTCAGCCTGTACTAACGTAAATAACTCGTCATATCTGGGCTCGACTACCTCAGCCAGCAGCTGTCGAGACATGTCTCTAGACTCACGATCACCAACACTGGGTACCTTTACCGTTTCCTCAGGACGAGCTAACTTTGCCAGAGCACAGGCATACTTAACCTTCAGATCCTCCGCATGAGCCGTAGGGGTCCGTAATGCCATGGCTATGTCATTGGTCACCTGATCACCCGCAATAGGAATGACACCAGTGTGACGAATTGCCCCTTCAGTAAAAACAGCAATATCTGAGGTGCCACCTCCAATATCGACGAGTGCTACACCAAGTTGCTTTTCATCTTCTGTGAGAATTGCATAACTCGATGCCAATTGCTCCAGAGCCAGATCATCAACTTCAAGACCACAGCGACGAATACACTTTTTTATGTTCTGAGCTGCATTCGCAGCACAGGTAACCAGATGAACTTTGGCTTCTAAACGAACCCCTGACATACCGATAGGCTCTCTAACACCCTCTTGATCATCGATGATGAATTCCTGAGGTAAGACATGAAGGATTTCTTGGTCTGCCGGAATCGCGACTGCTCGTGCGGCATCTATTACTCTTTCTATATCCAATGATTGCACTTCACGATCACGGATTGCGACAATACCGTGTGAGTTGAGACTTCGAATATGACTACCCGCAATGCCTGCATACACCGAATGAATTGAACAGCCTGCCATTAGTTCAGCCTCTTCAATCGCCCTTTGAATTGAATTAACAGTGGCCTCAATATTGACCACGACGCCTTTTTTCAACCCGGATGACTTGTGCATTCCAGTGCCCACTATTTCTAGATCACCACTAGCATTTATTGAACCCACAATAGCCACTACCTTAGACGTTCCTATGTCTAGCGCGACAACCATATTTTCTTCATTTGAATTACTCATAGTTTTGTCCCTTTTCCTTCGCTGTTATGCCGCACTGGAGTCTGTAGTAGGTTCATGACCGAAACCGCTTATGGTTATATCTTGGTCTCTCCAAGATACCGCCAATCCATTTGGGTAACGTAAATCAATCGTCGCAATATTGTTAAGCTGAACATCCAGTCCAGAACCCCAAACCACAATTAATCGCCTGATTTTTTCAATAATTTGATCACGCCCAAGTACTATCCTTACCCCAGAGGCAGTTTCGATCTGCCAAGCCCCCACCGCGTCACGCTGTAATTCAGTTAGCCTTAGATCAGTTGGCGCTAACAGTTCTGCAAGGAGTAAATATTGGGCTATCATGTCTTGAGAACTCCCAAAGTCAGCCTCAAGCACTGGGAGAGACTTGAGATTACTATTCTCAGGCAGTGACAACTGATCACCCAGTCGATTTAAAAAACCCTTCTTCCCCCAGCGAGCAATAGGCACCTCTTCTATGACTTCAACTTTTAGCGTTGATGGCCATTCTCGCCTGACACTCACTTGATGGATCCAAGGATGACTCTGTAGCTCTTGACGTAATTGATTAAGATTCATGCTCAAAAAACCCCCGTCTATTTCTATGTTGACCAACTCAGCTAATTCCTGCTCTTCAAGATGATTAAAGTTACCGCCAACCATTATTTTGCTCAGCGGAGTATCAATTTGTTTATAAATAAAATCTGCACCAAATATCGCAGCGACAAATACCGTGACCATTAATAAGCGTAAAAACTTTTCGGCTATGCCATCAGACAATCGAGGTTGCTGCTCGTTAAAATTTGCTCCACGCCGCGCTTTTCTAGTCATCGCAAGGCCTCCTGTAATATTTGGAGTACCAATTGATCAAAATCAATACCTGATGCTATAGCGGCCATAGGAACTAGACTATGACTGGTCATACCCGGCACTGTATTGACTTCAAGCAATTGGAAATTACCCTGCCTATCAACCATTAGGTCTACTCGGCCCCAACCAATACAACCAAGACTGTTGAAAGCGTCTAATGAAAGCTGTCTTATCTCTTCCTCTCGATCCTCGCTGAGCCCGCTGGGGCAGAAATAAGATGTTTCATCTGAGAAATATTTGGCTTTATAATCATAAAAAATCTCTTCTGAGCGAATACGTATTGATGGCAGAGCGTTGTTTCCAAGAACTGCCACGGTGTACTCTTCTCCTTCAAGTAAAGGCTCAGCAATAACCACAGAATCAAAGCTCGCCGCATGAAGCCACGCACTCTTAAGTTGATCGGCATTTTCTACCGGTCTCATACCTATACTCGATCCCTCACTAGCGGGCTTAACCATTGCTTTTCCGCCTAAATCGACCAGAGCGGCTTTCCAATCGGTATCTTCATTGAGGATAATAAAGTCACAGGTAGGTAACCCAATACCCTTCCACAATTGCTTACATCTCTGTTTATCCATAGCCAAAGCGGAGGCTAAAACGCCGCTACCTGTGTAAGGAAGCTGGAGATACTCAAGCGCACCCTGAACTGTGCCGTCCTCACCACCAGGACCATGGAGAGCGATAAACACATAATCCAGTTCATGCTGGATTAACTGCTGTAGGACGTCATCTTGAGCATCGATAGCAACGGCGTTGATACCTAAATTTTTTAGCGCAGCATAAATAGCTTGGCCACTTAATAGTGATATTTCTCGCTCCGATGATGTGCCGCCATATAGGACGCCAACACGTCCGAACTTTGAAACATCTGTAACTGTGCTCTGAATATGAGTCATCTTTTTTTCTGCCCCAATTCAGTTTCAGTTAACAGAGCGACTAGTTGCGTCACACTTCCTGCTCCCTGTGTGAGAACTATATCGCCTGGTCTAACAAGGCCTGCAATCAGATCTGGCACAGCTTCGAGAGACGGCACATAAATGGGATCCACGTTGCCCCTTTGGCGAATACTTCCACAAATATTCTTACTACTGGCACCCGCAATTTCATCTTCACCCGCTGAATAGACATCCAGTATCAGAAGCGCATCTACTTGGCAGAGAACCTCTACAAAATCCTCATACAGGTCTCTTGTCCTTGTATATCTGTGCGGCTGAAATATCATGACTAAACGTTTTTCTGGCCATCCACTGCGTACGGCGTCAATAGTGGCTTTTAGCTCAGTGGGGTGGTGGCCATAATCGTCGACTAACATTGCACTACCGTCTTTGACGGGGTAGTTTCCAACCATTTCAAAACGTCGACCCACTCCACCAAACTCTTTTAGTCCAGTGATAATAGCCTCATCGGATATTCCTTCATCACTCGCAACAGCTATAGCTGCGGCAGCATTGAGAACATTATGTCGGCCAGGGATATTGAGCATGATTTGAAGAGGCGATAAATTATCGGGGCGATTAATGACAAATGTCGTTTGTAGTCGATCACTTTTTACCTGGCTAACCTGATAGGCGGCGTCCTCACTAAAACCATACGTAAGAGTGGGACGAGCCACCGCCACTAACAAACTACGAATTACCGGATCATCTATACATAGGACTGCCAGACCATAAAAAGGAAGATTATGTAAAAACTTAATATAGGTATTTTTGAGGACATCAAAATCGAAGTTATAGGTCTCCATATGGTCGGCTTCAATATTAGTAACCACTGACACCATTGGTTGCAGATGTAAAAAAGAGGCATCACTCTCGTCAGCCTCAGCAATCAGATAACGACTAGCTCCAAGCTGTGCATTGGTGCCCACACTATTTACTCGACCACCCACGATAAAGGTAGGATCCCTGCCATCAGATGCAAAAATAGCGGTCAATAAACTTGTCGTGGTAGTTTTACCATGAGTTCCTGCGACCGCAATACCATGACGATAACGCATTAACTCAGCAAGCATTTCGGCACGCCTAACGACCGGAATCGCGCCGGCAATAGCCGCCATAATCTCTATATTTTCCATAGTCACTGCAGATGATTTTACGACAACATTAGCACCTTCAATATTTGCTTCACTATGCCCTATGAAGATATCTACGCCGGCTGACTGCAAGCGTCTAGCACTGGCATTTAAAGTGAGGTCAGAACCGGATATTTCGTACCCTTGGTTATGCAGTACTTCAGCAATACCGCACATACCACTGCCGCCTATACCAACAAAGTGTATACGGCGAATTCTGCGCATTTCGGGAACCTGGAAATCAGCTCTATTGACCACTAGCCAGCTCCTTACATATTAGTGCAACTTCTTCAGCTGCATTATTTTTAGCCAAGGCTCTGGCACTCATTGCCATGGCCAGTCGTCTCTCAGGATTTGCTGCTATGTCAACAATCGTTGCTGCTAATGCAACGGCGGTTAGCGCTGATTGCTGAATCATCTCTGCTGCTCCATGATCAACCAACATTTGTCCGTTGGCTGTTTGATGATCATCTATAGCAAACGGAAATGGGATCAGAAGAGCACCTAAACCAACGGAGGTTAACTCAGCAACAGTCAGCGCTCCTGCGCGGCAAATCACAAAATCTGCCCACTCATAGGCTTTTCCCATGTCATCAATAAACGGCACTACCGACAATTCGCTATCACCAAGACCCAAATCTTCATTGGCATAGAGGTCGACTGTTTTCTGCCAGTGCGCATTACCGGTTTGATGAAATATTTCAGGCCTAAGAGCAGGATCGATCTGAGCTAGCGACGCAGGTAAAAGGGTATTTATGGCTAGAGCACCCCGACTTCCGCCTATAATGAGTAATCTAAGCCTTCCTGCGCGTGCTGCAAACCTTTGATCTGGCGAAGCCAGCTTACTGATCTCGGTACGTACCGGATTTCCGCACCACTCTCCTCTCGGAAGCGTATTTGGAAACCCTTGTAAAACTCGCTTAGCCAAAATCGCGCTCAATCTATTGGTGGTTCCGGCGACTGAATTCTGCTCATGAATAACCAATGGAATTCGTTTTAGCCAGGCTGCCACGGCCCCAGGACCAGATGCAAAACCACCCATACCAAGTACTACTTGAGGTTTGAAGTCAGATAAGACAGCTAGGGCTTGAGCAATCGACTGCCACAAGAGTAAAGGCGCCTTTAGCAAGGCCATTATTCCACGACCCCGAATACCTTCTATATTGAGAAAATTTAGAGTTATGTCTTGCTTTGGGACCAATTCAGCTTCGATACCTGCGCGAGTACCAAGCCAAGAAACTTCAACACTTTCACTCCGTAACTGTTCGACCACTGCCAATGCAGGAAACACATGACCGCCAGTTCCGCCAGCCATTATCATCACTCGAAGCTGCTTATCGGCGGACATAGGCAGTCCTCCGACTCTTTACTTCAGGTCTACTTAAATCATGGCCAATACGTAGCATCATGCCAACCATGGCAGAACACACAATCAAGCTGCTTCCACCATAACTTACAAAGGGCAAAGTAAGCCCTTTAGTAGGCAACAGCCCAGCATTAACCCCAAGATTGATAAACGTTTGGGCGCTAATCAATAGTCCGAACCCAATCAACACGAAAGCTGCATACCAGCTCTGTTGATCGATGGCCTTTTTACTAAAGCTAAATATTCTCATCACCAGTATGCAATAAAGGCCGATTAAACAAATCACCCCCATAAATCCGAACTCTTCGGCGAAGATAGCGAATACAAAATCCGTATGCGCTTCTGGGAGATAGAGCATTTTTTGCACCGACTGGCCCAAACCAACGCCAAACCATTCGCCACGACCGAACGCAATCAACGACTGAGTTAATTGATAGCCGCTATTGAACTGATCGGACCAAGGATCAAGATATGCCGTTATGCGCGCTACACGGTAAGGTGAGGAGTCCTTTAGCCACCAAAGTACCGCGGCAGCTATGCCAATAATAATTAAATACTGACGCAATCTGGCTCCACCAAGAAATAGCATCGCCATAAAGGTACCGCCAAGAACAACCACAGACCCAAAGTCAGGCTCTCGGATCAGTAATACGGTCAATGCCACTAATAACAGCATTAGTCTAGCGAAGTGTCTCCAGTCATCGCCCAATGTCTCTCGATATTGCTCTAGATAAGTAGCGAGAAAAACAACGGTAGCCACTTTGACTAACTCCGAGACCTGCAGAGTGAATCCTCCAAAGGCCAGCCATCTGCGACTTCCATTTAACTCGCGACCAATTCCTGGAATAAGGACGAGCACCAATAGAACAAATGAAAGCAGCATCCATAATCGAGAATAGCGAGACCAAAATCCAGGCGGAATCAGGAAGGTCACTGCCATGGCAATAATCGCCAGAGCTAAATAGACGCTATGCCGCTTAAAGAAGAATAATTCATCGCCTAATCGATGATCGCCAAAGCTAAAAGAGGCCGAACTAATCATTACAAATCCGATCGACATCAGTGCTAAGACAGGTAATAAAAGCGGCATATCAAGATGCCATTGTCTGTTGCTTTGTTTGGGAAAGTGTAGATATGAGGGCATAGTGACTAGCATAAAGCCCCCTGATCACTGCGATCCAGAGTTGTGCACTTAGACGATAGCACTGCGCGCTGAAAGTGACGGCCTCGCTCTTCAAAACCAGCAAACAAATCAAAGCTTGCGCATGCCGGAGAAAATAACACAATGTCGCCGGCCACCGCAGACTGTTTAGCGTGGTTAACGGCCGATTCAACCGTCTCAACTCGACGGACATTAATGGTCGACTGCAACGCATCTTCTATTTTCTGAGCATCTTCGCCATAGAAAATTCCATACTTTACAAATCGACTCGCTGCAGAGCGCAAGTCATTAAAGTCCTGCCCCTTGCCTTGGCCGCCGGCAATAAGTAGTAAATTGGGGGCCGATTCTGAGCCAAAACCTTCTATCGCAGCCACCGTCGCACCTACATTGGTACCTTTGGAATCATCGATAAATAAGACTTCATCGATCGTAGTAACAACCTCGCAGCGATGAGGTAAACCCTTAAAATTCTGTAAGGTATCCAAAACAGCACTCAACTTAAGTCCAGCGGCTGATCCAAGCGCCAGTGCGGCTAGGGCATTCGCTAAATTATGACGACCCTTCATGGCGATACTGTCAACGAGGATTAAACGTTCATCTCCACAGCATAGGTAATCCCTATCTTGATGGTTGGTAACTCCATACTGTCCTTCAAGAGGGGCATCTAGGCCAAAGGTTGTAACATCACTCTGCTCAACGCTAGGCAGATTAATCAAGCTGTCGTCGCGATTGGATACTATGCTTACAGCACCCTGAAAAATGCGCTGTTTAGCAGTAACGTAATCATCTAGAGTCTTGTATCGATCCATGTGATCTGGGCTAATATTTAGTAAACAGGCAACAGCATCTTTAAGATCATTAATTAACTCAAGTTGGAAACTGGATAATTCCACCACATATAACTGTCTACCGTTCGCTAACAGGTCAAGCATAGGCACACCGAGATTACCGCCTACTCCCGCATCAATTCCACTGGCCTTAGCCATTTCTCCCAGTAACGTCGTTACGGTGCTCTTGCCGTTGGAACCTGAAATGGCAACAACCGGCGCCTCAGCTGCAGCAAGAAACAGTGCAAGGTCACCGATAATCTCAAGACCATTTTTACGAGCATTCACGATTGCTGGCTCACTCAAAGAAATGCCTGGACTGACCACAGCAAGATCAATCCCGACCCACATTTCATTATGAAAGGGTCCAGTAACAATTTTTGTATTGGGATAGCTAGCGGTTACTTCCGCAAGAGCTGCTGGTTCTGTTCGGCTATCAAACCAACTAAATGACACGCCCTTTAGTGACAGATAGCGCGCCACAGAACGTCCCGTGGCACCCATGCCAAGGATCGCTATACTGCGGTTCACTAGATTACTCTCTGTCATTAAATCTGCCATTTTTATCTAATTTTTAAAGTTGCTAAACCAATCAACACCAGTACGACGGTGATGATCCAGAAGCGAACGATTACACGAGGTTCAGGCCAGCCCTTTAATTCATAATGATGGTGTAGAGGCGCCATCCTAAAAATACGCTTGCCTGTTAATTTGAATGAAGCTACCTGTAAGATCACTGAGAGAGTCTCTATTACGAAGACACCTCCCATAATCGCTAGAACAAATTCTTGACGTACAATAACTGCCATCACGCCAAGGGCAGCACCAAGGGCTAATGCCCCAATATCGCCCATAAATACCATGGCGGGATAAGTGTTAAACCACAAGAAGCCCAAACCGGCACCACACAGCGCCGCACTAATAATCAGTAACTCACCGGCACCCGTTATGTAAGGTATGTGGAGATAATCAGCGAACTGATAATTACCAGTAAGGTAGGCAATAATACCCAGCGCACCACTCACCATGACAGTGGGCAGAATGGCTAGGCCATCAAGTCCGTCAGTAAGATTGACGGCATTACTAGTACCGACAATAACCAGATAAGTAAATAGTATGTAAAAAGGCCCCATCGACAGTGCTATATTTTTAAAGAACGGCACAATCAGTTCAGTTTCTGCGGGTGTCTGCGCCGTATAGTAAAGAATGATTGCAGTCGTCAAACCAAAGATCGACTGCCATAGATACTTCCAGCGAGCGGGTAATCCGCGCGGATTTTTTTCTACCACCTTACGATAATCATCGACCCAACCAACCAGCCCAAAAGCTAGGGTTGTTCCTAACACTATCCAGACATAGCGATTTCCTAGGTCAGCCCAGAGTAGGGTGCTAATAAATATCGCCAATAAAATTAATGCACCACCCATAGTGGGCGTACCAGCCTTACTTAAATGCGTTTTAGGTCCATCACTGCGAATTGCCTGACCCATTTGCAAGTCATTTAGCTTACGGATGACCATTGGCCCAAATACCCAACTAATAGTCAAAGCAGTTATAACAGCAAAAATGCCCCGCAGTGATAAGTACTGGAAGATCGAGAAAGGGCTATAAAACTGACTGAGATAATCGGCAAGCCACACTAACATGAGCTTTTTTCTCCACTAAATAAGGCTTGAATAACATTTTCCATCGCTGAGCTACGCGACCCTTTTACTAAAATTATTACTGATTCGTGCGACGCCTCTAACTCAATAATCTGTGCCTTAAGCGAATCGATCAATGCAGCCTGATCTGGGAAGTGCTGCCCCATAAATTCTTGACTGGCTATTTCGCTGTTAGCGCCTACCGCGTACAAAGAATCAATTTTCGCGTTTTTGGCATATAAACCGACTTCTCGATGTAATTCTTTAGCATGATCACCTAACTCACCCATATCACCCATAACCAGAATGCGATGGCTATTGGCTTTCGATAAAACATCAATAGCTGTCTTAAAAGAATCAGGATTAGCGTTGTAGCTATCATCAATGACCACACAGTTATCTGATAACACTTTGTGCTGCAACCGACCCGGTATTAAGGCGACATTTTCCAATCCATAAGCAATCTCTGTCAGACCGGCACCGGCAGCAAAGGCACAGGCAGCGGCGGCAAGACCATTGCTGATTGAATGAATACCTGGATGGCTAAGTCTCACTTTTTGCTCCGCAAAGGCTCCTGCGATTTTTTGGTTAATACAGAGATCAAAACTAAAGCAACCATCGCCAGTATCTTTAATGTTTTTAGCGAACAAATCAGCACGTTCCTGGGTGATAGAGAAGCTTATGCAGTTGCGTTCGCCAATAATCTCTAACCATTGCTCAACCCAGGGTTGATCAAGATTGAGTACCGCAGTGCCATCAGATTTTAAACTCTTATAGATTTCTGCTTTTGCTAGAGCAATCGCCTTTAAGCTCCCAAAGCCTTCTATATGAGCGCTCTGTGCATTATTAACCAAAGCAATATCTGGTTGGGCTATAGAGGAGAGGTAGTCAATCTCGCCAATGGCGCTAGCGCCCATCTCTATGACGGCTATATCAGTCTTTGTATCCATGGCGAGCAATGTTAAGGGAACGCCAAAGTGATTATTTAAATTGCCACTGGTAGCGTGGACTTCGTATGTCTGTGAAAGAATTATCGAAATCGCTTCTTTGACAGAGGTCTTGCCCGAACTACCCGTTAGCGCAACAACAGTTCCTTGAAAACTATCTCGTCTCAACCGTGCTAAATCGCCGAGCGCTTTTGTGGTGTCCTGAACAACCCACTGAGGAATATCCAACGCTTTATTGGGTCGAGAGACGACAGCACCTGAAATCTTATCTGCAATAGTTGAGAGATAGCTGTGGGCGTCAAAATTTTCGCCCTCGATCGCTACAAAAAGGTCACCCACATTAGTGGTACGACTATTAATCGACACTGCCGAGAAATATCCATCTGGATTAATTAAAGTGCCACCGAACTGCAATGCCGCATCGGTCAAACACATTTGAGGCATCATAGGCCACCTCCAAAAGTATCACCTGACGAGACTTGACGTAGAGCCAATCGAGCTTCGACTTGGTCACTAAAGGGGAGGCGCTCTACGCCCAAGATCTGGTAGTTTTCGTGGCCTTTGCCCGCAATCAATACAATATCGTCTTCACCAGCACCACCAATAGCTCTATTGATTGCCTTCCTGCGATCAACCTCAACGATGACATCTTTTGAGGAGCCAACAAGGATATCTTGAATAATTTTTTGCGGTGACTCTGTGCGTGGATTGTCCGAGGTAACAACAACACTGTCCGCATTACTTTTAGCAATCTCACCCATTTCTGCGCGCTTACCAATATCACGGTCACCGCCACACCCAAAGACAACCCACAGGGAGCCCTTACAATGGAGGTGTAAGGTTTTCAGTGCCTTTTCCAAAGCGTCTGGCGTATGCGCATAATCAACAATGACTGCTGGGCCAGCACCATTACCTATAAGCTCCATGCGTCCGCTGACCGAGTTTAGCGCCGGTACCATTTTTAATACTTTAGTGAAATTATCATACTCTGATCCATCTGCTTGAATGACAAAAGCACCAATAACCGCTAGTAAGTTACATAGATTAAATTTTCCCAACAGACTAGACACTATCTCACCAGAACCCCAAGGCGTGTGAATAAGCGCACGAAAACCTATCGGAGAAAAATCTAATGCTTGGCAGTAAATGTCGGCAGTGATATTTTCTAAACTATAGCTAATAGCACGTATATTAGGATCAAGCTCAGAGAATATAGTCTTGCCAACAATGTCATCGATATTAACGACTGCATTTTTTAGGCCGGGCATTTTGAAAAGCTTGCGCTTAGCGTTCGCGTACGACGTTAAGTCGCCGTGATAATCAAGATGATCTCTACTCAAATTGGTAAAGATTGCAGTATCCACCGCAATACTAGAAATTCGATTCTGCTCTAAAGCATGGGAAGAGGCCTCTATCGCAACTGCCTCACAGCCTGCCGCTTGCAGATCGGCTAGAATTTTCTGCATAGTGATTGCGTCTGGTGTTGTCAGAGGCGAGGGTAAAACCTCATCGGAATTAAGATCTAACTTATTGTCCAGATCGATACTCTCTCCGACTATGCCATGACCCAAGGTACCCACAAATCCACTTTTATGATTATCCGATAAAGAAGTGTCGAGATCGTTCACTTGTGATGACAAATCGGCATAAAGCTGGGCGCAGGTTGTTTTACCATTGGTTCCGGTAACAGCGACAACTGACATTGTTTTAGCCGGATCACCATAAAAACGTCCCGCAATAAAAGAAACAGACTGCGATAGCTGCTCAACACCTATTATTGGAACCGAAAATTTTGCGCCCTCATTAATATGAGTGACTAATGAGCCATCTAAATTTTTCCACTCGATTAAAACGGCAACTGCGCCTCGCTCAATAGCTTGAGAAATGTAATTCACACCATCTTTTTCGTGGCCCTTAAGCGCAAAAAATATATAACCTGGCTGCACCTTACGACTATCCAGAGCTAAGCCTTTAACAGATAATCGAGGGCATTTTTTCGATAAATTCAGACCCTGAATTAGGGTTGATAATAGAATTCTAGGTTGCGTAGAAAAGCCAATCATGACTCCCCTCGCTTCTTATTTAGTTTAGGAATACCCGCTACCGAGCGAGTTGAGTCTATCTCATCAGGAGTAACCTGCAATAATCGTAGAGCGCTACCGGTGACCTCAGAAAACACCGGTGCGGCCACCAAGCCTCCGAAGTAGCTACCACCACTTGGCTCATCAATAACTATTACAGTAACTAAGCGAGGATTTTTAGCAGGTGATAAGCCAGCAAAAGTCGACATATAACGATCATCATCATAACCTCCGCCGGCCTTTACTTTATGCATAGTCCCTGTTTTACCACCCACTGAATAGCCATCGATCATAGCTCGCTTACCCGTTCCACTAGCTCCGCTAGCGGCTCTCAGCATGTGTCTTACTTTTCTTGATGTCTCAGGATCAATAACTCTCAAGCTCGCTGGCTCGGAATCAAGAGCTACCAGAGAGACATCTCTGCGGACTCCATCATTAGCCAACACGGCGTAAGCTCTAGCTAACTGCAATGATGAAACGCTCAAGCCATAACCAAAAGCAAAGGTTGCCTGAGTAACCTGATCCCATTTTCGATAGGCTGGCAAGTTACCTAATGTTTCACCAGGAAAACCACTACCGATGACCTCACCAAATCCGACGCGCTGAAATAGCTCACGGGTAAACTCTGGATCAAGCTCAAGAGCAATCTTAGTCGTTCCTACCTGACTTGATTTTGCAAGTACGCCAGCCAGACTTAATTCGCCATAATTCACAGGATCGACAAAAGTCTTGTAATCAACTTTGAGATAACCGGGGCTAGTATTGATTAAACTCTCTGGAGAAAACTTCCCACTTTCAAGCGCCGCCATCATAGTAAATGGCTTCACGGTAGACCCGGGCTCCATTAAGTCAGTAATAGCGCGGTTACGTATTGAATCTTGACGTAAATTACTACGATCATTGGGATTAAAGGAAGGTTGATTGACCATTGCCAGAACTTCACCTGTTTGTACATCAAGCACCACCACTGATCCAGATTTAGCCTTGTGTTTATTGACCGCTTTTTTAAGCGCTCGATAGGCTGCATACTGAACGCGAAGATCGATACTAAGCCTCAAATCCTCACCGGATCTGGCCGCTTTGATAAGCGAGATATCATTAATGATTCGACCTGCACGATCCTGCACAACTTTTTTAGCACCTGGCTCGCCAGTCAACCAAGTATCATAGGCAAGCTCCATTCCTTCTTGCCCGCTATCATTAATATCAGTGAACCCGACTAACTGAGCAGTAACCTCGCCTGCCGGATAAAATCGTTTGTATTCCCTTCGCGCAGAGATACCCAGAATATTGAGTGCGAGAATACGATCTGCTTGCGCTTTAGGGAGCTGTCGCGCCAAATACATAAATGACTTTTTGTGGTAACGCTTAAGTCGACTATTTAACTGCGCCACTGAGAGATTCATAACCTCAGCTAGCTTGGCAATATCCTTACTTTGTATTTGCTGAGGATTTACTATGATTGCTGTTACTGGAGTGCTGACAGCAAGAGGCTCGCCGTTCCGATCGGTAATAACACCACGGTAAGCGGGAATGATTGCTTTGCGGATAGAGCGGTTATCACCTTGGCTCTGAAGAAAGTCTACGCCACGCTCTTGGCTTGGAAGAATCTGTAACTGTGCAATTTTGACTAAAAGCACCAGAGGCAGAGAGGCCAAAAATAGCATTACTAAATAGTAACGCCACTTGGGAATAACTGCCTGTACCGATTTTTTGGCCACGTTTTAATCTACCCTTACACCACTTAAGTGACTTTAAATGCTTCAATACTGCGTCTTTATGGGTTCCTAACTATTACAATCTCGGCAGATTTTGGGCTATGCATACTGAATTTCTCAATCGCCGATGTCTCAATTCTCTGCAATGAACCCCAAGCGCTCTGCTCAAGTAAATATCTGCCGTAGTCGATCTGCATTTGATTAGCACTAGCCTCTAATCCAACCAACTCAGCATACTGCTCTCGACACAGGTGACTAACATATGCCACCGATATCGCGGTTATAACGAGTGACAACCAAACTGTCGCCACTTGCAAAGGAGTCGAAAAAAAACTGGACGACTCATCTACTGACATTTCAGGCTACTCTCTCAGCAACACGCATTACCGCACTTCGAGATCTCACATTTTCACTAACCTCAAAG
>CAJIZU010000083.1 GCA_905181925.1 gamma proteobacterium HTCC2207 | reverse complement strand
GGCGGCAATGCTCTGAGTTGGCCTGGGCAAACATCATTAATTCAGCGTCCGATGGGTTTCGCCCCAGATCAACAAAATTAGCTACTAGATAATCTATTTCGTCATCAGCTAAGGCTAAGCCCAAGCTCACATTGGCTACCTTTAAAGCATTTGAACCGCCATTGACCACATCGACAAGACTAAGGGGAGTCGGTAGATCGTGACTAAACAGAGCGCGGGCTTGTGATAACTCACCAAAAACAGACTCTACCATCCTGTCCCGAAGTAACTCGCCTATGGCAGCAAGTTGCTGCTCTGACAGGAGCGTTGCCGCTTCAACGTAGTAAGCGATACCACGCTCCAACCGAACAACAGTTTCCAGTCCACAATTATGGGCAATATCAGTCGCCTTACTGGACCATGGCGAAATAGTCCCAGGACGGGGAACAACGAGAACCAGCTGGCCACTTTTGTCGGCGTCTTGCTGACTGGGACCATAGTTTAAGAGAGCCTCTAACGTTATCGTTTCGGCTGACGTTAGCGGCTTACTCAGTTCGGCGAAATGAACATATTCCGCACAGACCGACTGAATAGAAGTATCGGACTCGCGCAACTTTGTTAATAATTTTTCGCGCCGAAATGCCGAAAGAGAGGGTGCACCGCTAAGGATCATCATGGATGTTGGTCTCAAAATCATCAAGATTGGAAGCCGCGTATTCTAGCCGAAAACTTCTCTCTTTGGCAGATAGAATTTCGTAAACCATGTACAATATTTTGGTGGTTGGTTTAAAAATGTCGGCAACAACAAATAAATAGCACGGAGTACGTGCATCAAAGCTATGCGTCAACTATCGAAAAAAATAAAAAGAGCGCGTAATCGGATACTACTGGTCGCAAT
This sequence comes from gamma proteobacterium HTCC2207, assembly GCA_905181925.1. Lineage (GTDB taxonomy): Bacteria > Pseudomonadota > Gammaproteobacteria > Pseudomonadales > Porticoccaceae > HTCC2207. Next base: position 2,481 of record CAJIZU010000083.1, on the reverse strand, counting down.
GGCTATGGGACTAGTCCTATATCTTTCGAGTAGCAGCCAGATGTCTGATTTTGAGCGAATCCAGAGTGCTGGCTATTTAACAATGCTCACAACGCCAGGTCCCACTACCTACTTTATTGACGGACGGGGTGAAAATGGTTTTGAGTATATTGTTGCCAAGGCATTCGCCAAGAGCATGAATATTGAACTAAGGGTCCAGGCAAAAATGAGTCTTCGTAGCTTATTATTAGCTATCGGCGGACCACGGGGAGACTTCGCTGCATCAAATCTTGTCAAGACTGAATTGCGCAGCGAATCTCTAAGATTTTCGGACTCCTATTTAGAAGTCACCCAACATCTACTCTACCGCCGTGGGAACACCAGACCTAGATCGCTGAAAGAGCTAGAAGGCGATCTGCTTGTTATCACCAGCTCATCGCATAGCGAGCGACTTAAATTCTTAAAAGAATCAGTCCCTTCTTTGGTCTGGAGAGAGCAAGAGAATATAGAAATGCATGACTTGATGCGGATGGTTGATAACGGAGAGATAGATTATGCCGTGGTCGACTCACTGGCCTATTTAGTGAATCGCCATATTTACCCCAATGCCGGGCTTGCTTTTGATATCTCTGAACCAGAACCAATGGCATGGGCCTTTCCTGCTCATAGCGACGGCACTCTTGTCGCCGCAGTTAATGCGTTTTTAGAAACCTACATTTCTAGCGGTTCAATGGCTACTTTAGAGTCTCAACTACTCTCTCAAAGCAATAATTTCTCTGTGGCTGATTCAAAAAGGCTTGGAGATTTGGTTGCCAATCGTTTACCCGCCTATGAGGCGTTATTTCGTGAAGCGGGCGCTAAATACAGTTTGGATTGGCAACTTTTAGCCGCTGTTGCTTATCAAGAATCTCATTGGAATCCGCGGGCTAAATCACCAACAGGTGTTCGGGGATTGATGATGCTAACACTTGATACTGCGCGTGAAATGAATGTTTCTAATCGCCTGGATCCTCTGCAGAGCCTTGAGGGCGGCGCCGGCTATTTCAGTAAACTCAAACAGAGATTACCCGATAGAATCCTCGAGCCTGATCGCACACTATTCGCTTTGGCTGCTTACAATGTGGGATTTGGTCATTTGGAAGATGCTCGTATTTTGACTCAGCGAAGCGGCAAAAGCCCAGATTTTTGGTCAGACGTTCGTCTATTCCTACCTTTACTAAGTAAGAAAAAGTTTTACTCCAAAAGTAAGCATGGTTATGCGCGAGGTGCAGAGCCTGTTTTGTACGTCGACAATATCCAATATTACCAACACTACCTACAACTACACTCGCTAGCAAAGCAAGAAGAGGAAGAGTCATCCACAGAAGCGGACAATAATGCTGCAAAAACAGACTGGCAACTCAGCAACGTGCCTTCTATTTAGCGGTTTGTTTACTTTTTAAATCTCTCTTTTGACGAAAAAAGTTGCTAATCATTTTACTACACTGGGCTTCAAGCACGCCGCCCTCCCAAACAATAGAATGGTTGTAAGGACCATGGTCCATCAACTGAAGTTGACTTTGCAGCGCGCCTGCACGAGGTTCCAGCGCTCCAAAAACAACACGCTTGATGCGCGCATGAACCATTGCCCCCACACACATTGTGCACGGCTCGATGGTGACATAAAGTTCACAGCCGGTTAATCGATAGTTATTTAGGCTGACACAAGCCTGGCGCATGGCCACAACTTCAGCGTGCGCAGTGGGATCACAACTTGATATAGGTTGGTTATAGCCTTCGCCCACAATCTCACCGTCATGAACAATTACCGCACCCACCGGAACCTCTCCGTCATCAGCTGCAAACTGCGCAAGCTCTAGAGCCCTCATCATAAATAGATTATCTGTGTTCACCGTGGCATCCATTTGTTGTATTTTAGGCAGCATCTAATTCTGGGTACTGCATAACGCATGATGCCAGTATCCAACATAAATAACCTGACGCGATATTACACTGAGTCTGAGAGCCACTTCAAACCCGAGCAAAACGCAGGTTGTCAAAATTAGTTCGATGAAGAGGCTGCTTACTTATAGATATCCAGCGGTATGCTTGATGTTAGCCTGCCAATATCTTGGCGGGGTGCTCTGTGTAATTTAAAAACTGTACTATGCGAATCCGTTTACGTGAATCTTATGATTTACGTAATATAAATATCATCGAAAAAGCACTTTAATTTAAATATTGGTTAAAGAGAATTATTCTTTTAATAATGCTTTTTCCTATACCTAAAAGCTCAAATGACCCTGATTTAAAGCAAAACCAAGTAAAAGCATACTTATCCAACATAGCATAATTTTTTATTACTTTTTTATTTTAATGAATTTTTACAAATTTTCTTGTAAGGTGCGCGGTGGTAATCAAAGAGTGCATCTCTAATTCCGCTAACAGCGGGGGTTGCCTTTGGACTTTTAATCAACTATCTCGGGAAATAAAATGATTATTAAAAACTTTAAAATTAGTGCC
>CAJIZU010000082.1 GCA_905181925.1 gamma proteobacterium HTCC2207 | reverse complement strand
GGAATAACAAACGGTAATTTATTAGTTTGGCCTGGAGTATCCGGGCAGTGCTGTTTAAAGTTTAGTGTGTACTTTTCTGCTTGCTCATCAAAGGTCGAAGTCACCGTAAGCACTGGTGTTCCCGACTGTTTGTACCAACGCCTGAATTGGCTTAAATCGCGCCCACTCGCATCTTCCATAGAGACCACAAAGTCCTCAACCGTAGCTGCTTGCCCATCATGTCGATCAAAGTATAAGTCACTGCCTTTACGGAAGGTCTCAGCCCCGAGCAAGGTATGGTACATACCAACGACCTCGGCACCCTTTTCATAAATAGTCACTGTGTAAAAATTGTTAATTTCCATGTAGGAATCGGGCTGCACAGAATGCGCCATGGGGCCACCATCCTCAGCAAACTGGTGCGTACGTAAAATCGCCGCATCTTCGATCCGCTTAACAACCGGCGAGTTCATGTCCGAGGAAAACTGAGAATCCCGAAATACCGTAAAACCTTCTTTCAAACTCAACTGAAACCAATCTCGACAGGTGACGCGATTACCGGACCAGTTATGGAAATATTCATGAGCAACAATCGCTTCGATACGCTGAAAAGCAGCGTCTGTACTAGTTTTTGGGTTAACCAGCACGGCGGATGTATTGAAAATATTGAGCCCCTTATTTTCCATTGCACCCATATTGAAGTCATCGACAGCTACGATCATGAAAATATCAAGATCATACTCACGACCATAGACCTCCTCATCCCAGCGCATTGATCGCTTCAAAGACAACATGGCATGATCACATTTATCTAAGTCTTTTTCTTCCACAAAGATCTGTAGATGGACTTCGCGCCCTGAGCTGGTAACGAAGCTGTCGTTGACGACACTCAGAGTTCCTGCAACCAATGCAAATAAATACGCTGGCTTTTTAAAGGGATCGTGCCAGGTGACAAAATGGCGTCCGCCGTCAATCGTTCCGCGCTCTATAGGATTACCATTGGACAGTAGAATGGGATATTGCTGTTGGTCACCAATAACTGTGGTGGTAAATTCAGACATGACATCGGGACGGTCGAGATAGTAAGTGATATCCCTGAAGCCCTCGGCTTCACATTGGGTACAATACATAGTGCGAGAGCGATAAAGACCCATCATGGTCGTGTTTAGATGAGGTTTAATAAATACCTCTGTGGTGACCACACACTGGTCAGGAAGACTAAAAATAGTTAAAGATTCAGCGTCTTGATGATAATCGGAAGGTATCAGCAGTTGACCATCAACTTTAACCCACTGAAGATCAAGCCCGGGACTTCCATCGAGCACCAAGTTATCAGACATGTCTTCACTGGCTACATTACGCACCACGGTCAACTCAGCAGTAACCGAGGTTTGTGTCGCTCCTAAATCAAAAGTAAGCTTGGTTTTCTCGATCAAAAATACTGCGACTTTGTAGTCTTTAAGGTAAACGGTTTGCGGTGCTGCATCTTTCATAGAAATTCTCTTTTGAATATTGGTTAAGCCTCAGCGCTGAACTCGACATTGTAGGCCGTATATTTTCGGATATTGATGACACCAGTATCAAGGATCAGGTACTGGCCTTTGATTCCCTTCAAAACACCTTCTATTTTAGGCTGCTTATCGAGATTAAAACTTTTCACTTTTTCTGGAAATTCGCTCACCGGAAAGTCAATATGTAAGGTTGTTTGCTGATCAAGAAACTGCATGGCTTGTATGCCGCACTCCTCCGCTAGCTCTGCTAAATCTAACTCACATTTTTTTACAAGGTCGTCTCTAATCGCCGCTAAGTCAAGATTCTCATTATTCCCCTTGAGCATCCTCTGCCATTGCGTTTTATCTGCTACATGTTGCCTTAACCGATCTTCAATGAGCCCCGCTTGACGCCGGTTTTTGACTCTAAAAATAGGTAATCCTTGCGTCGCACCCTGATCTACCCAACGAGTAGGTAACTGATCACCGCGAGTAATGCCAACTTTCACTCCCGAGGTGTTTGATAGGTAAACGAAATGGTCAGTAAAACAAAACTTCTCACCCCACGCCGAATCACGACATGTTCCAGCATGAAAATGGCACCTCTCAGGACTCATAATGCAGGTGTCGCATTGCGGCAAAGAGATAAAACAGGGGTAACAATAGCCTTGAGCAAAACTCTTCTTCGAACGCCGGCCACAGTGGATACAGTGAATGTCACCGAGATGTTCGATTGATATAGCATTTCCTATAAATTGGTTGAGCGGCAATCGTTCATCATCTAAAGGCAGCTGGTAGTCAACGCTGCCATCTTCGGCAACCCTAGTTGTCATTTTGAGCAAGTGCCCAGATTGTCTAAAAGTCATTAATTTTTCCAGGCTAATAGCTGCGGTTCAACGGACTCAGGCCCGCATGGTGTTGTCTTGGGCGGAACATAGCCGGTCCGCTGATCCTCAGGAATACCCTGTTCGTAAGCAATAATGGCCTGCATACACAACTCTTTTTGCTCGCTCGTTAAACTTTTCCCGTCGGGCCATTTACCAATCTCTACACCGAGTTTGAGCCGCGAATATATATCTGGAGTAATGCTTTTAAGCAGTTGCTTAAGGTCCATATCTGTCTCACTAAAATTTTCAATGGGATCATTATTAGTCCCATTTGCCACAATGGCTACTCTACCCGATTTTTTAGCTTTGCCAACAACCCAAAAGCCAGACCCAACAACATACCGCTTAGTAACCCCCCTAGATGCGCTGCATTGGCGATACCAACACCTAACAAAAACGTAACTACAGGAGTCATACACAATACAAGCCAGCCAATCATAAAAGGTACAATTCCTTTTGGGAGTGCCATAAACGGATGGGGTGCGATACTATTCGCTATCCACAGATATCCTAATAACGCATAAACCACGCCGGACATACCACCGAAGTTTGAAGCCCCAGACCACCAAAACTGAATTGCGTTAGACATCACCCCCGTGGTAACAACAATCAGCATTAAATGAAGCGTCCCCATCACTTCCTCTATTCGTGAAGCAAGCATCGACAGCCACAAACTGTTGAAAATAAAGTGAAGTATCCCAAAGTGGAGAAAGATTGGCGTAATCAAGCGCCAGTATTGACCATCATCCATTCCACCAAAACTGAAGTAGCCTATCGCAGTATGCGAACTAAAACTCACCAACATACCGCCTACTGCACTCAATACGACAAGCAGGGTCACCGCAGGGTAGCGCTTAGCAAGAATGTACCAATTAGGTTGTTGCGACATGGGGCCCGAACCGTCCATTACAAAAAATTAAAGCTAATCATCTTTCTTAACTACGTCCAACCGACTTCCCCAGCCCAGTTTTGAACGACAAACACTGTAGAAGTTATTATCCTGAGGGTGAATCAGTAAAATATCGTGTTTATGACGTGCAATAGTAATAATATCACCGGGTTTAGTCACAATATCATTTTGACCATCACAGGTTAGTACGGGCTGTAATTCATTACGAGTGCTCACTCTAAGTTCTAATTGGGCACTGCCGTGGAGAGCAATCGGTCTGCTACTGAGTGTATGAGGATTCAAGGGCACTACTACCATGGCATCTAACTCTGGAAAAAGCAGAGGCCCTCCTGCAGACAACGCATAGGCAGTGGAACCCGTCGGAGTGGCAACGATTAAACCATCAGAGCGCTGACTGTAGACAAACTCACCATCAACATAAAGTTCAAATGTCATCATTCTGGCCGACATCCCTGGATGCAAGGCAATGTCATTTACCGCCGTACCAGTGCCAATAAGCTCTCCATCGCGCATTACAGTCGTTTCAAGCATAAAGCGACGAGTCTGTTTATAATCACCCTTCAATACAGGCAATACACGATCTTCAATTTCATCGGGAGATATATCGGTCAAAAACCCCAAACGACCTCGATTTATCCCTAACAACGGGATGCCCAAAGACGCCATTTTACGGCTGGCGCTAAGCATACTGCCATCACCACCGACAACGATCCCAAGA
>CAJIZU010000081.1 GCA_905181925.1 gamma proteobacterium HTCC2207 | reverse complement strand
TCCAGAGGCGGGGCAATATGTACATCTATAGTTCCAGGATATTTCAGCCAGCTATCGGCTGGCCAGTATGCTCCGGCATTGTGTGCTAACGCCACGACATCTACGCCAGCCAGTTTGGCTAAAGCAGTACCTCCTGTTTTAAACGAGCCTAATTCGTTGCTAGGTTTTCTTGTACCTTCTGGATATATAACTACTTTAAGTCCGCACTTCAATCGAGCCTGGCCCTTTTTTAAGACCTGCCGCATGGCTGCTGTAGGTTTGGAGCGTTTGATGGCTATAGGCCGCATTGCTGCAACGCTCCATCCAAAGAAGGGAAGCCACAGAAGTTCCCGCTTCAGCACGAAGCTTGCCGGTTGTGCGAGCCATTGAATATAGAAAGACTCCCATGCACTTTGATGATTACTGAGAATGACACAGGGTCCAGAAGGCAGATTTTCTAAGCCGGTGATTTTTACGTTTATTCCACAGGTTAAACGCAACCAAGTGAGTATCAGATAGTTGCTAGTAGTCCCAAGTTTCTGGCGCTTTTTGAAAGGCAAAAACCAAATAAAGCAGGATGTGAGTCCCGAAATTACCACAATCAGTAGTAAACCAAGATAAAACAGCCCTGATCGGAGCGCCAGCCAACAATATCTATACATCGCAGGCTATTTACTCGACGCCATCTGAGCAATATCAGCCACATTAACGAACAAAGCGCGTAGGTTACTCAGCAGGCTTAGGCGATTATTACGTAGTGCCTGATCATCGGCCATCACCATGACATCGTTAAAGAAGCTATCGATTGGGTCACGCAGCGTGGCTAAATTTTTCAGCACATTAGTGTAATCTCGGCTTGCTAAAAGTGGTTCAGATAGCAATGACATCCTAGTTATTGATTCGGCTAGCGTCTTTTCTGCAGGCTCTACGAGCAAGTTACTGTCAAGGGTCACTGGTTCACTTTTCCCAAGCTGTTTGCTGATAATATTTGACACCCGTTTATTTGCTGCGGCTAGATCGCCAGCTTCTGGCAGCAGTGAAAAGGACGCGACGGCATTTACGCGAGCATCAATATCCAGTGGTTTGCCAAGATTGAGGGGCGCTACAGAGAGGTAAATTTCTGCTGCATAACCTTCTTCTTTGTACCAAGATTTAAATCTATCCAATATGTAAGCAAGTACTTGCTTACATATGTTTTTAAGAGCCTCGCCCTCCAGCTCAAATTGGATCGCTGACACTTCTATTGCGGAACGTAAATCTATATCAAGATGTCTATCAATAATGATTCGTAAAATTCCTAAACTGGCTCTTCGCAACGCAAAAGGGTCTCGCGAGCCTGAAGGTTGCTGGCCAATGCTAAAAATACCAACCAAAGTGTCCAATTTGTCAGCTAATGCTAGAGCGGCCCCAACGTTCGTGGAGGGTACCAGATCACCTGAGAATCTCGGTAGATACTGCTCAAGGAGAGCCTCCGCAACTTGAGCATCCTCACCATCATTAAGAGCATAATAACGCCCCATAACACCTTGTAGATCAGCAAATTCACCCACCATATCGGTCACTAAGTCTGATTTACAGAGTTGTCCTGCCCTGAAGGCCGTCTCAGGATCTGCCCCAGTGCTAACAGCCAATGTTTTAGCTAGCAAGGCTACTCGTTCGGTTTTAGCGTACACCGAGCCCAATTTCTCTTGAAATACGACGGTTTTCAATTGCTCCCGACGATCAAAAAGACTCACGCGGGCATCATTTTTATAAAAGAATGCGGCATCCGCTAAACGAGGCCTAATAACTCGCTCATTGCCTTGAACCACTTCTTGAGGCTTCTTGCTAATAATGTTGGCAACGGTAATAAACGCTGCCATTAAGTTATCTTGCTTATCTATCAGATGAAAGTATTTTTGATGCTCTTTCATAGAAGACACTAATGCCTCAGAAGGCACCGCTAAAAAGGCTTCATCAAAACATCCCATCAGAGGAACCGGCCATTCATTCAATGCAGTGACTTCATCAAGGAGTGAAGGGTCAATGACAGCAATGCCACCGCCCTCAGACGCCAGTAATTTAACGCCGTCTTCAATGAGTTCCCGACGCTTGGCAAAACTGGCTATAACAAAATTATCGTGTAACTGTTGTTCGTAACTATCTGGCGAACAAATGGTAATGTCTCCAGTCCCATGAAAACGATGTCCTTGGCTAACATTGCCGGTGGTGACGCCCAAAACTGGCTCATAACAAGTTTCGTCATTGAACAACAAAACACCCCACTGAACGGGCCGTACAAACTCTTCTTTGCTATTACCCCATCTCATACGCTTGGGAATAGGTAGGAACGACAGAGACTGGTTAATTATCATCCCTAGCAGCGACGCGGTGTCTCTTCCCGCCTCAACTCTCCGAACACAAAGTTTATCTTGCTTACCGTCACTCTCTACTTTGCTTGGTAGTTCTTTAAGATTTAAACCATTTTTATTCGCAAAAGCTTGCGCCGCCTTAGTTGCATTGCCCTCAGAGTCAAATGCGACCTTCACGGGAGGGCCCCAGGCAACAATCTCGGTATCGGGAGTCCGAACATCCAGATCCTTGATAATGACGGCCAGACGCCGCGGTGCAGCAAACGATTGCACCTCATTAAAATTCAACTTATTTTCGCCCAGGCCCTTTTGTATACCTTTAATAAGCGCATTAGAAAGACTCATCAAGGCCTTCGGCGGCAACTCCTCTGTCCCTAATTCAAACAACAAATCAGCTTTCATTTGGACTCTCCAGCACGTTGAGCTAACACTTCTTGCGCGATTTCTGGTGACGCTAAGGGAAACCCGGCTGCCATCCGAGAGTCGAAGTAACCTTGAGCCACTCCGCGTGCAAGGGTGCGAACCCTAAGAATATAGCGCTGACGTTCAGTCACTGAGATTGCTTTGCGAGCGTCCAACAAATTGAAAGCATGTGACGCTTTCATGACCATTTCATAGGCTGGAAGAGGGAGGTTATTATCAATCAAATTGACGCAGTCTTTTTCATATTGGTCAAATGCGCTAAATAAGAAGTCTACATCGGCATGTTGGAAATTGTACGTGGACATTTCAATTTCATTTTGCAAGAACACATCCCCATAACTCACATCACCTTGAGGCCCATGAGCCCAAACAAGATCATAGATACTATCAACACCCTGCAAATACATGGCAATGCGCTCTAGCCCATAGGTTATTTCACCGGTTACCGGATAGCATTCGAGGCCCCCGACTTGCTGGAAATAAGTGAACTGCGACACTTCCATGCCATTCAGCCAAACCTCCCAACCAAGTCCCCAGGCGCCTAGCGTAGGGGACTCCCAGTTATCTTCAACAAACCTTATATCATGGACTAAGGTATCAACACCTAAAGATCGAAGAGAGCCCAAATAAAGCTCCTGAAAATCTTTAGGGGAGGGTTTCATTACTACTTGGAACTGATAGTAGTGCTGCAATCGGTTAGGGTTTTCCCCATAACGACCATCGGTTGGACGGCGTGACGGTTGCACGTAGGCTGCGTTCCAGTTTTCCGGACCGATGGAGCGCAAGAATGTCGCTGGGTGAAAGGTACCTGCTCCCACCTCCATATCTAGGGGCTGCATGATTACGCACCCACAATCCGCCCAGTACTGTTGTAATCTGGAGATCAGTTCTTGAAAACTATCGGGTGGTGCAAGAAGGTCGCTCACGAAAATTTACTCACTTTAAGAAAGGGTACAGCTCAAGACTGCAATTATAAAGCTGCACCGCGATAAAGATAGGGTCTAAGCATGTCAAAACGACGAATTAGATAACCGTGCCGATTCAGCTTTCGATATAATACCAGAGCAATGCCGAACTGATCCCAACTAAGACAAGGATAATGCATTGTGTGTCAATCCATAACATCCGGCAGGAGCACTGGCGATGAGAGACACATTGGTCCTAAGAGTCCTGAAGCTTATTTCGTGGCTACCGCTCAGTATCGGTCGCATTAAAGGGCGTTTCTTTGGTTGGCTGTTATATAAGTTCAATGCACAGCCTGCGCGGATAACAAAAATCAATTTGGCGCTTTGTTATCCTGAAATGAATGCCAAAGCGATTAATACGCTTTGTGCGCGACGCATGAAACATCTTGCTCAAGCGGTTTTTGAAACACCCTTAGTCTGGCGTAAAGGAAACCCCTGGGTTACCAGTAAGGTTGTTTCGATTAGAGGACTAGAATTATTTGAGGCAGCAATTGCTGATGAGCGCGGCACCATTCTTATTATTCCCCATCAGGGTAACTGGGAGGTACTAGGTCTCTGGGCTAGCCAACATCAAGCCATGACATCTCTATATGACCCGCCGAGAATAGAGCTTCTGCAAGAATGGATTAAAACGTCACGCGAGCGATCGGGATCGACATTGGTACCCACTAACGTCCGCGGTGTAGCTGCTATTATTAAGGCGTTAAAGAGAGGAGAAATTACCGGTATTTTACCCGACCAACAGCCGCCTCCTGAAAGTGGTGAGTTTGCACCCTTACTCGGCGTTCAGACGCGTACGATGACTCTGATCAATAAGCTCTTGCAACGCTCAGGAGCTCAAGCGTTAATGTGCTCTGCTATTCGCATCCCAGGAGGCTGGGAATTACACTTCTTACCGGCCGACGAAGCATTGTATAGTGAAAACATTGAGATTAGTCTGTCTGCGCTCAACAAGGGTGTTGAGTCAATTATTGCCTTAGCGCCTGAACAGTATCAATGGGAATACAAGCGGTTTCGTGATCGCCCAACAGGAGAGTCACCTGCGTATGACTAAGACTCAAGCAAGAATCATGGAACCCAACGTAGGAGCCGTTTTGCCAATTTCATCACCTTCTCAAACCAGTAAAGCTATTCTTTGGAAAGCCCTCTCTGATCTTGATCAAAACCAAGTACCTAATGCTTGGTATGACTGGTTATCTGATCGTGGGTCACTCACAGCACGGCTAATTGATGCTAGTGAAAACGAATTTTCAGTAGAAGTAGTTAGGCAATATGAGTCAGTTCCTAGTGCGTCTGAAGCGGCCGCGTTAAAAATAGCAACAAACACGCCAGTCTTTATTAGACAGGTTATTTTGTGTGGCAAAGGTAAACCTTGGGTGTTTGCAAGGAGCGTCTTGCCACTGTCCACTTTGACAGGCAGGCTGACGGCGCTTCGCGAGCTTGATAGTCAGCCGTTAGGGGCGCTACTGTTCAATGATCCCAGTATGACTCGAGCTCCGGTGGAGGCCAGTTACTCATATGCGGCAACACTAGCGGTACCCGATACTGTATGTGATGGAGATGTGTTTTTATGGGGGCGCAGATCTGTATTTTGCCTAGACCAAAAACCACTTCTAGTCAGTGAGATGTTCCTTCCAGACTTTGGCGCCTATGATAAAAACTACAAACATGCACGAGAAGAACAAGCATGACAACGTCCGGCGAACCCAGAGCAGCTTTTGTATCTAACCCTTGGCTCAGATTAATGAGGTTAGATCGTCCTATTGGTGTGTATTTACTAATGTGGCCAACACTTTGGGCGTTGTGGTTTGCAGCTGAGGGTATTCCCAGCCTGAAGAATTTGAGTATTTTTTTAGTTGGCTTAATAGTGATGCGTGCAGCAGGGTGTGTTATCAACGATTATGCTGACCGAGACATTGACGGGCTAGTAGAGAGGACTAAAACCCGCCCGTTACCAGCGGGGGAAATCACGCCGAATCAAGCTCTTTGGCTATGCGGAGGTCTTCTATTCACAGCGTTAATTTTGGTGTTGATGACAAATCCGCTGACTATAGCGCTCTCCTTTGGCGGTCTTGCTGTCACAGCGATTTATCCGTTTATGAAGCGCTTCACGCATTTACCGCAAATCGGACTTGGCGTTGCCTGGGCATGGGTTGTCCCTATGGCTTTTGCTGCTCACAGAGAAGAGTTGCCCTGGGAGTTATGGCTAATATTTGCTGCGATTGTAGTATGGACTGTCGCGTTTGATACCTATTACGCTATGGTGGATCGGGCTGATGATTTAAAGATAGGCGTAAAGTCCACGGCCGTATTATTTGGTCGCTATGATCTAGCGATGATTGTTTTACTCCAGACTGCAACCTTGGTTCTCATGTTTTTGGTAGGCTTAGAGTTTCAGCGCGGCTGGATTTATTTTTTCGGCCTACTTGTTGCAGCAGCATTTTTTGCTAATCAATTTCGTTATGCTCGGCATAGAGAAAGACAGGCATGCTTTGCTGCGTTTCTCAGTAATCATCGCGTGGGTATGGTCATTTTTATTGGCATTGCGCTGGACTATGTTTCTGAAGGATTACCTTTAGTGAGCTATTTCTAAAGCTTCTGCCACACTAATAAACGATTGTTGGCAGGCATAGCGTTGTCTTCTAAAAGGCTCATACCCGCAGTCAAGGCTAGTTGATCAAGATCATTAAATTCCCGAATACCCTGTCGCGGGTTATGTGCTTTTAAGCGATGGTCAAAAGCACGATTACTTTCCTCAGTGATAACGCCAGAATATTTCATCGGCCCGTACAGACAAAACAGGCCACCAGCAGACAACGTGCCAGCAACCCGACTAAACATTATCTCAACTTCAGGCCACGCCATGATATGGGCAGTATTAGATGAGAAGACCGCATCAAAGGGTTCTGTCGGCCAGGCATCGCGACTAACATCTAGAGCAATAGGAGCACCGATGTTATCTAATTCACTTTCATCTAACCACTGGTTAATACCAGAATGGTTTTCCATTCTGTCACTGGTTTGCCAATGTAAATGAGGCAGTTGCTGGGCAAACCAAACCGCATGTTGACCGGTTCCACTACCCAGCTCAAGAACGGATGCACTTGTTGATAATAGGCGCGTCAAAACAGCGCCTATTGGAGAGTGATTATTCTCACAAGCCTGCGAGAAAGGTTTATTCATTTAAACAGCCCTTTTGT
>CAJIZU010000080.1 GCA_905181925.1 gamma proteobacterium HTCC2207 | reverse complement strand
CTGACAAGAAAGGTCTCCAGCCTATGAAGAGACTCCTTAACTTCAGGTAAATCAAGGTTCCCAAGTAAACCGACTCGCTGAAAATGGGCCATACACCATAGCTCTTGTAATGTTTTCAACCATTATACAGCCTCAACCAACAATGCTATTACTTTCTTACAAAACCACGCATCAATATCGTGTAACCATTTCACACCAATTTTCAATAATTTTTATTATTGAAAAGCATGATTTGATGCATAATGCAGTTTTGCAAGCTATTCAGGTTACAGGGATCATCATATGAGGGAAACAATGTCTAAAGGTATCGTTCTCATAGGTATGCCTTGTGCGGGTAAAAGCACACTAGGAGTGCTTTTGGCCGAGGCCTTAGATATGGGATTCGTAGATACTGATCACAGTATCGAGCTTTTTGTTGGAGGCGATTTACAAACCTTTGTCAATACGAATGGCTACAAAGCGCTAAGAGCTGTGGAGGAAAAGGTGCTCCTCACCGAGATCGCGCATGGAAAAGTCACGGCCACCGGTGGAAGCGCGGTCTATTCAGAGGCAGGAATGGACCATTTAAAGTCCCAAGCCACAGTGATCTTTTTGGATTTACCCAAGCAACAGCTAGAACTCAGAATGACCAACTTTACCACTCGGGGCATCGCTAGACGGCCGAATCAGAGTCTCTCTAGCCTGTTTGATGAGCGCCGCGTTCTCTATGTACGCTATGCCGACATTAATGTAGATTGCGGCAACAAATCCATTGAACAGTTACTCGCCGAACTAGTCACTATTTCAACTGAACATCTCAGCTGTTAAAAGATACCCGATTCAACACTCTGGATTATTTCAATACTGTTAACAATGACTGCTTCAAGTACCCTATATTGTTAGAATTAACACCGGCTAAATTAATCCGCGTGGAAGACACAATATAAACGCCAAATTCAGTCCGCAAACGCTCTAATTGCGGTGTAGTAATTCCCAAAAAAGAGAACATACCTTTTTGCCTATTAATGTGACTGAAATCCATTCCGGCATCGTTATCTTGAAGACTATCGCAAAGCAAGCCTCGCATCGCCTTAACTCTGAGCCGAACTTCCTCAAGCTCGATCTGCCACTGACTGCGAAGATCTTGGTCGCCCAACACCATTGAAACCAACAGAGCTCCGTGCGCGGGTGGCATCGAGTAAATAGAGCGTGCAGTAGACATTGCTTGACTGACAACAACATCTGCGCGCTCTGCACTTTCAGCAATAAACGTGATAGAACCTGTTCGTTCTCGATACAGACCAAAGTTTTTTGAACAAGAAGAAGCAATGACTAGCTCAGGTAATCGCTCAGCCATCATACGCATTCCATAAGCGTCTTCATTGAGACCATCACCCAACCCCTGATATGCCGTATCAATAAAGGGAATAAATCCTCTCTCAAGTGCAATATCAGCAACTTCATCCCATTGCTCATGTGTTAGATCTGCGCCCGTAGGGTTGTGACAACAGCCGTGTAATAAAACCATATCTCCCGCGGGTACAGAGCGAAGTGTCTCCATCATGGCCTGGACATTTATCTGACAGCTAGCCATGTCATAGTAAGGATACTGGTTTATCTCAAATCCGGCACTGCCTAACAGAGGAATATGATTGGGCCAAGTCGGAACACCTATCCATAATTTAGATTCCGGCCGCGCCTTGCGTATCACCTCAGCACCCACTCGCAAAGCACCAGAACCACCTGGCGCTTGAATACTCTTCACTCTGCCCGAAGCTAGTATGCTGTGATCTTCACCAAATAAAAGTCCCATCATGCGTTGATTATATTCCGGATCCCCAGCCATGCCTTGGTAGGATTTAGTAGTCTCTAACTCCATAAGGCGTGACTCTGCTTCTTTAACTGCCGCCATAACGGGTGTTCTTCCGTGATCGTCTTGATAAACGCCCACGCCAAGGTCAATTTTTTGCGTGCGAGTATCGGCCTTAAAGGCGGCCATAAGACCAAGGATAGGATCAATGGCAACGGGCTTTAAATTTTCAAACATACGTGGTGTCCTGATAATGGATTTTCAATAGAAAGATTCTACTACGATTAAAGTAATTTGTTCAGAGGCTATTAATAAATTCGCTAACATTAGTATTAAATTCATCAGGCTTTTCAGCATGTAGCCAATGCCCCACTCCCCCTATAATCCGAATTTCACTGTTCGGAAAAAGCTGACTAATAATCGGCTGATGCTTGGTTTGAATATACGCAGAGTTTTCACCCTTTAAAAACAAACTAGGGCCCTGATATGGCAAACCGTCTGGAGCGGCCACTAGAGTGGTACCATAATTCGCTTCAACTGCACTCATATTGAGTTTCAACTGATAGCTTCCCTGGGTATTACGAACCAAGTTTTTCAGCAAGAAAGCACGTGTTTGGGCGTGAGGTACATGCATAGCAACCAAGGCATCAGCTTCAGCTCGATTTAGAACATTGGCTAATGAAAGCTGTGTTAGCGCATCTAAGGCAGCATCTTGACGAGGACTATAAGCAATCGGGGATATATCAGCCACCACTAACTTTGTAACGCGTTCAGGATAATTAAGCGCGACTTGCATAGCGACTTTACCGCCTAATGAATGACCGACTAGGCTTGCCTCTGACAATGCCAAGTCATCCATTAGTTCAACAACATCATTGGCCATTGACGGAATATCCATTATTGACTCATGCGGTGAGTCCCCATGGTTGCGCAGGTCAACACTAATAACTCTGCAATGGGTAGCCAAATGTCTTGCCAAGTTACCCAAATTTGAAAGAGAGCCAAACATACCATGCATAAGTATCACCGCATGCCCATCCCCCTGCTCACTGAAATTTAGTTGCATACTCTTTTTGGCTCCCTAATCAACCACACTGCGATTACGATATTTATCTTTGTTTTTACGGCCCTTGGCATAAAGACTTGGACGCATGAAGCGCCGCAACGCAGGGAAAAGGTAACTTAACATAACCAGCCGGCCACTGGCCGCAGGCATTGCTATTTCAACTTTATCGCCTCTAGCGATACTCAGCACTGCATCTGCAACGCCATCTGCACTACTCATCGGTTGCGAGAACACAATATCTTCAACAACATCAATTTCACTCATAATAAAACCAGTATCAATAGGCCCTGGAGAGACTACACCGACGTTAATCTCGGAGTCTTTAAGCTCATCAGCAAGCGCATATGCAAAGGCTCGCAGACCCGCTTTAGTGGCAGAGTACGTTGCCGCACCTTGCAATGGAGCCATGCCGGCAAGTGAACCCACCATGACGATTGCACCGCCATCCGATTTTTTGATAAAGGGTATAGCCGCACAAGACAGAATTAATGGCGCACGCAGATTAATATCTACCATTGACCCCACATCAATTGGCTTCACTTTTTCAAGATCGCCACGATGATGCATACCTGCATTGTTGATAAGTACGTCAACTCTGCCGAATTCGTCTTCTGCCTTAGTTAAAAGCGCCAGACATTGGTCGGTATCTGAGACGTCCATAGCGACCGTGAGTACTGAACATTGCGATGATAACTCTTCGGAAATTTTGTCCAAGCCAGCTTGACCGCGAGCACAGAGCACTAAGTTTGCTTTATGTCTTGCAAATGCGCGTGCACAAGCGGCTCCGACGCCCGCAGATGCCCCTGTAATAATGATGGTTTTTCCTTCAAACAAATGGCCCATAGGGTTCTCTATCTCGTTAATGGTTCTTTTTCAACACGCGGTAAGTATACATTTTCTCGTATCTGTCTCTAGCTCTTTTTAGGATTCTCGGAGGATTTATGGATTAAATCGCTCAGTGCTGGCTGAAGTTGTGGAAACTTGAATTCAAAACCTTGATCAATGACTTTTTTGGGTATTACCTGCTGACCTTGCAGCAATAATTCGAGGCCCATTTCACCAAACAGTAACTTGACCATAAAAGCTGGCATTGGCAAAAACGCAGGCCTGCGTATAACCGTTGCTAGTATTTGTGTAAATTCTCGATTGGTCACAGGACTCGGCGCCGTGGCATTAACCGCTCCCTTTAGGTCAGTATTTGAAACACAGTACTTTAATAACTCGACCATATCGTGAATGTGTATCCAAGACATAAACTGCAGACCATCGCCAATAGGCCCTCCGAGACCCCACTTAAAAGGAGGTAGCATTTTAGCAAGTGCGCCATTTTCACCCAACACGATACCCGTGCGCACTAAACAAACCCGTGTGCCTAGCTTTTCAAATTGCAATGCGCTGGACTCCCAGTTAGCGCAAAGACTGTGAGAAAATCCGGATTTACCGCTGCTTGATTCATCCATAGGCTCGCTGCCTGGCCCATAATAACCAATAGCAGAGCCACTAATTAAAGAATCCGGTGCTGATTTTCGGTGACTAAAAAACTTATAGAGCCCGTCAGTAAGACCACTGCGACTTGAATAAAAGTGTTTTTTACGTGACTCAGTCCAACGCTTTTCGGCTAGCGGTTCCCCCGCTAAATTAATGACCGTATCAATTTTTCGATCACTGGATATTTCATCAAGAGAAGAGATTAACTCCGTTGAATTGGGTAACAGGTCCTTCGCGGAATTAACATTCCGACTCAGCACGATCATGGACCAGCCCAACTTATCGGCCTCACGGCAGAAATGCCTACCAATAAAGCCACTACCGCCAGTCATTAGAATTGTTGGCATTTAAATATTCCTTAGTTTGATGGTCATACTGAGCTAGTTTTTATAATAACGCAGTTTAGAGGCATTCTTTACTTTACCCAAGTGATTCTGAGTTGCTAGAATCCTGCTTCGGACTTTTAAATCACATACTTTTTGAAATAATAACCTAGGCAACAATAATGAGTCTTGCGAACAAAGTATTAGCATCCAACAATGATCTCCCCATTCGCTCAGATCAACCGGTACACAGCGGTAAAGTAAGATCTGTTTATTGGCTAACAGAGAGTGATAGCAGACGACTAATTGCTGAAAAAAATTACGATGTGGCTCCGGATGCACCTTTAGCCATAATGGTTATTAGTGATCGTATTTCGGCGTTTGAGTGCATTTGGCGCGGTGAAGGCGACATGCGCGGTGTTCCTGGAAAAGGAGCTGCGCTCAATGCAATCTCTAACCATTGGTTCAAATTATTTCGTGAACAAGGTCTTGCTGATAGCCATATCCTTGATGTTCCTCACCCTCTGGTGTGGATTGTCCAAAGGGCTAAACCAGTAATGATTGAAGCCATATGCCGTCAGTATATCACTGGCTCTATGTGGCGATCCTATGCAAAAGGCGAGAGAGACTTCTGCGGCATCCAACTGGAAGATGGCTTAGAACGCGATCAGAAATTAGCTGAGTTACTCATTACCCCATCTACCAAAGGTGTTCTCACTGGTATTCCTGGCGTACCTGAGGTGGATGATGTGAATATCTCCAGAGCTGACATAGAAAATAATGCCGCTGCCTTTAAATTTAATAACAAAGACGATATCAATGAGTATGAAAAGTTACTCAGAGAAGGTTTCGGTGTTATAAGTTCACAGCTTGCAAATCTCGATCAAGTTTTTGTCGATACTAAATTTGAATTTGGTTATGTCACCGACAAACAAGGCAACGAAAAGCTAATTTACATGGATGAAGTAGGCACGCCAGACTCCTCCAGAATATGGGATGGGTCCAACTATAGAGATGGAAAAGTGGTCGAGAATTCTAAAGAAGGGTTCCGCCAATTGCTCTTAGCACATTTCCCTGAACCTGACATTCTGCTGGATAAGAACCGCATGGATGAGCGTAACGCATTAGCAAAAAACAATGAACTACCCGAAAGCGTAATGATGCAGGTGTCCGATACCTATGTTAGTCTTGCAGAGAAAATAACGGGTCAGCCACTGATAATTTCCGACAACCCAAAGGCGGAGATAATTGCGATATTGAATGAAGACTATGGACTCGTTGACCAAGGTTAGCATGTCCAACATTACGGCTATTAAAGAATTAACACACACCAGGCGATAACAATGACTGAAGAAAAGAATATTAATATAGACTCAAGAAAGCTTTTTAACCTTGGTGTGAATTTGTTAGTGGCGGGCTTTATCCGACAGAAGCCAGAGGATGCCAAAAAGCTTTTTAAAGAACTTAAGCAAGGCGATACAGTGCAGTCAGGGCAGCTTACATCTGAACAAAACGGAATGGTAATCCCGATCAAGCTGCAACTAGATCGGAGCGAATATCGCGGTCAATTTAACTACCCAAATTTTGAAATTTCAGTCAAAACTATGCTGCAGAAATTTGAAACTGAAGTACGCAAAGACAAAGATTTAAAAGACTTACACACGTTAACTAATGAAGCCACCGGCGGATTACTGTTCAACGTACCTACTGGCGTCAAGATTGGTGAGGACATTAATGTTCTTATGATGGCAGTGGAGCCTGTAGATGATACCTTGGTTGTGAAGCTGATGTTCATGAATCCAGAACAATTCCAGGCTTAGGTCTGAATTACCTTTAAAGATCTCTCATTGCTCTAAATGAGGTGTGTCTTTCGACACACCTCAATACCTGTCCTATACTGAAATAGAAGGCGCATGATTATTCGGCGCATTAACTATTTTTTAGTGCACCCAAAAACCTCATTCGCCTAATCTAATAATAAAATTTAAGGGGTTGGACTATGAGACGCCATTTTTATATCAGTAGTAGTCTTGATGAACTAGAGGATGTGGAGAGAGAGCTGGAGGGTCAAGGTATCTCGACACCACATATTCATGTATTAAGTCTCGATGACGCTGCTGTCGCACAACACAGTCATCTTCATGAGGTTGAAGCAGTGCTGCGGACTGACGTGGTTCATGGCACTGAAGTTGGGGCATTAATTGGATTTTTCATGGCTATCAGCATCCTACTCATAGCCCATCTATCCGGCTGGGCACAGGGTCCCACATGGATCCCTTTTGTGTTTTTATCTATCGTTGTGCTGGGATTTTGTACCTGGGAAGGTGGATTCTTTGGTATCCAAATAAAGAACAAACGCTTCTCCCACTTTGAGTCTGAGCTAAAAGCGGGTAAGCATTTGTTTTTTGTAGATATTGAAGCAGAAAAAGAGACTATTTTAGGAGATGTAATACGCGCTCACCCGCAGTTAGTTCTTGCTGGAGAGGGCCCGTCGGTACCCCACTGGTTCATACGCCTGCAGGATCGTTTCAAGCGCTTTGTAAAAGCTATGCCATAGCTTATCACTGAAAAAACAGTAGGCGGTTAAAGTACGTATAGCTAGCCTCACTAGCCATTAATACAATCAGTACCAGAATACATAGGGGCGGCATCAAGATCGCCAGTACAAAAGCAACGCGTTCCCATATCATGTGCATAAATACAGCAATGATTAACCCTGCCTTAAGGAACATAAATACTAAAATCAGTGTCCAGCGCAGCCCACCTTGAATTTGCATGTAATCAACTAGGTAGGAAAAACTGCTGAGAACGAACAATAACCCCCAAACCTTAAAATAAAGACTTATAGGATGTTCTTGAACCTGCGCTTCACTAGTATGCTGCATTGTTAACTCCTCCTACCAAAGATAAAAGAAAGCAAATATAAAGACCCAAACAAGGTCGACAAAGTGCCAATAGAGCCCAGTAATCTCAACAATTTCATAACCTCTCTCTTCGTAGTCGCCACGCAACACTTTTAGAGCTACGACAGTGAGATAAACCACCCCAATAGAAACATGGAAACCATGGAAACCTGTGATCATGAAAAAAGCGGCACCGAACTGCGCAGCACCCAAGGGGTTACCCCAAGGCCGCACGCCTTCCTCAACAATTAATTTGGTCCACTCAAAGGCCTGCATACCCACAAAAAATACACCAAACAAAGCCGTCAACAACATTAACATGGCAGCTTTTTTACGCTGACCTCTATAACCACAATTAACGGCCATTGCCATAGTGCCACTACTTGTAATCAACACAAAAGTCATAATCGCAATGAGGATCAAGGGAATATGTTCGCCTGCAATAGTCAGTGCGAACACCTCGCTTGAATTAGGCCAAGGCACCGCAGTCGTCATTCTTACCGACATATAGGCCACTAAAAAACAACTAAAAATAAATGTATCGCTAAGTAGAAAAATCCACATCATGGTTTTTCCCCAGGAAACATTTTTAAATGCATCTTTATCTGAGGCCCAGTCCTGAACTAATCCATTAACACCTGAAGTACTTGAGGATACGGAATTTTTCATAGTATTTACTACCCTATCCCACAGAATTTAGCGATCGCCGCATAAGTACCAGGAGAACTTGATAAAAGAGCAAAGAGTAACATCCAGATAACCAGTAAGAAGTGCCAGTAGGTAGTGCATAACTCAATACTTAGCTTGGCTAAAGAAACAGATCTGTTGTCTCCATTTTGACCGACAACTCTCAGTCTATATGTGGCAACCATCCATGCGAACATACCTCCAACAAGATGTAACCCATGCAACCCCGTCAGTAAAAAGAAAAAAGCATTGGCTGGATTACTACTAGCCAGATAGCCATGATCAGTGAGGTATTGCCAAAATACTAACTGACCAATTAAAAAACCAAATGAGGATAGCCCTGCTAGCCATAGTAACTCCCGGGTATTTCCTTGTTCAAATCGATCTATATTTCTTCGAGCCATTTCAAAGGCAATGCTCGCCACCAAAAGCAACGCCGTATTTATCCAAAGCTGACCAGTCTGGGCCAGTGGTTGCCATGGCTCTGACAATGCCTCCCAATCCGACACTTGTGACCGCAGAATATAAGATAGTAAAAACAACAAATACATGGAGCTGATGGCTGCCATCAGTAAATGTAGGCCTGTTTTAGCACTCGCGCTACGACGCTGGAAATAGCTACGCGGTGCGGTAATTGGGATCGAGGTAGTTTGGGCTAGCATAATCATCTCCGCTTAAATACGTTGGTCTTACTATTCATCTAAATCACTCTCATGAACCGGTACCACATCACCCGATGTTGTTTGAGGCACAAAATCAAGTTCTGCCTCGGGCACCCCATAATCGTAGGCCCAACGATGCACAACGGGCATAGATTCGCCCCAATTCCCATGCTTAGGCGGGGTATCTGGCGTCAACCATTCCAGTGAGTTAGCACGCCATGGGTTTCCACCTGAGGGCTTACCTCTAAATAAGCTATAGATAAGGTTAAATATGAATAATAACTGGCTGATAGCGACCACAATGGCGACCACTGTAATAAAGGCATTTAGACTCTGAGCCGAATCAGGAATAAACTGGTAGTCTTCATAGGCATAATAACGCCGGGGCATACCGAGAAAACCTAGGTAATGCATAGGGAAATAAATAAGATAAGTGCCAAGAAAAGTTATCCAAAAATGTAACTTACCAATCCCATCATGAAGCATCCGTCCGGTAATTTTGGGATACCAGTGGTAGATCGCTCCAAATACGACCAAAATAGGAGCAACACCCATCACCATGTGAAAATGTGCGACGACAAAGTAAGTATCAGATAAAGGAATATCTACCACGACATTGCCTAAAAATAGCCCCGTCAAGCCACCCACCAAAAAGGTCACAATAAACGCTAAGGAAAAAAGCATAGGCACGGTGAGATGAATATTTCCGCGCCAAAGCGTTAGCAACCAGTTATACACTTTAAGAGCAGTAGGCACTGCGATCACAAGCGTCGTAGTTGCAAAGAAAAAACCAAAGTACGGATTCATACCACTGACATACATGTGGTGAGCCCACACCACAAAACTAAGTACACCGATCGCTACGATTGCCCAAACCATCATTCTGTAGCCAAATATACTTCGTCTGGCATGGACACTTATTAAATCTGATACCAAACCAAATGCCGGTAACGCAACAATGTAGACCTCTGGATGACCGAAAAACCAGAACAGATGTTGGAATAATATCGGGCTGCCTCCGGTATGATCCAACTGGGTACCAAACTGCATCATCTCAGGCATAAAGAAACTAGTGCCAATCGTTTTATCTAAAAGCATCATGATCCCACTGACAAACAATGCTGGAAATGCCAATAACGCTAATATCGTCGCGACGAAAATACCCCATACAGTCAGCGGCAACCTGAACATAGTCATTCCATGAGTACGAGCTTGTAATACCGTGGTTACGTAGTTAAGCCCTCCCATGGTGGCAGCGATGATAAAGATAATGAGTGACACCAACATTAAGATAATCCCCCACTCAGAACCGGGGGTTCCCGCGGTTATAGCTTGCGGTGGATACAGGGTCCAACCCGCACCTGTGGGCCCTCCTGGGACAAAGAAGCTCGCAATTAGGACAAGAACCGACACTAAATAAAACCAGTAACTGAGCATATTAACGAACGGGAAAACCATGTCCCGAGCCCCCACCATTAGCGGAATTAAATAATTACCAAATCCCCCTAAAAATAGCGCCGTGAGCAAGTAGATAACCATAATCATGCCATGCATAGTCATGGCCTGATAATAGCCAGTAGAGTCCATATCAATACTACCTGGAAACCCAATCTGCATACGCATCATGCCAGAGAGAACCAACGCCACTAGACCCACAGCAATAGCCGTAAGCGAGTACTGTATAGCGATGACTTTATGATCTTGACTCCAAACATACTTAGCATAAAAGCTAGTTGGCTCGTGGAGTTCTTGGTGTTCTACATCCTCGACATAGGCCATGTGTTAATCCTCAGCTATCGGTTTAGGGGGTGAGTCAGCGCTCTCTGTAGACAGCGACTCAATATAAGCAACTAGGCTGTCCAATTGCTCATCGCTAAACTGGTAGGCAACCATTACCGGTGGATATCCCGCGACAATTTTCACCGCCGGATCGATAATAGATTCAATAAGGTAATCGGCATCGACCAAGACCTGACTGCCATCAATAAGACTCTCTTGGCTACCAAATAAGTCTAGCCATCCCGGGCCTAAACTCGGGCCGCCATTGACACTATGACAGGCAAGACAGCCACGGCTCGAGGCTAAAAGCTGCCCCTGCTCTACTAGCCCTTCAACCGTGCCTCCAGTGAGTACCTGTGCAAAGGTTATCTGCTCTGATAGCCATTCCTGGTAGTCAGAGGCAGTATCGACAATAATTTCGCCGCGCATGTTGTAATGGCCAATACCGCAGTATTCAGCACAAAGAATCTCAAAGGTTCCTGGCACCGTGGGTGTAAACCAAAAATAAGTAATCTGGCCCGGGATAAGATCCATCTTGGCCCTAAATTGAGGGACATAAAAATCGTGCAAAACATCTTTAGACCGGAGAAGAACTTTGGTCGGTTGATTAACCAAAAGGTGCATTTGATTACCCGCCACTAAAATATCGTCTTGCCCGTCGGCGTCATCAGGATCAAGACCAAAAGTATTGATTTCATCCATTCGACTAACACTACTGCGACCAAACTTTTCATCAGTTCCTGGCAACCTATAGCTCCATCGCCACTGCTCACCGACCGCTTCAAACTCTACGGCATTTGACGGGACGTGAACAAAGTCATTGTAAACCACTAGCCCTGGGGCAAGTAGCCCACAGATGGCCACAGTGGTGATACCAATTAACCACCATTCAAGTTTTTTATTTTCAGGCTTGTACTCCGACTTACGGTTCGGATCCTCTTGATATTTGTACACGCAGTACGCCATGAAAATAACAATAGCGACAAAGAAAATACCGGTAATAACCAAGGTAATAGTGATGGTTGTATCGATCGAACCCCAATTCGATGCCAGTGGCGTTGCTTGCCATGGACTTAAGAAATGGAATAATACTGAAGCAATAACAATAGCGACCAAAATAACTGCAAAAGTCATATTGATTGGACCCCTGTTACAAAGGGCAGGTGCCTTATATTGGCACTTTGCCAAAAAGACGAGCTACTAGTCCACACTAAATATTCAGAGCCTTTTTGGAGCACTCTGTGAATTGAGACCTTAGTCGCCAATATATAATTATTTTTAAACTCTTCTTTGAGTCTAGCACACAGGAAAAATTCTGCTGAAAGCTTATCGAGGAGCCTAACTTAGGGGGGGGGGGAGAACTGTCTGTACCACGAAATACTATGTTATGAGTCCGTGTTGTTAAGTATTATTTGCGAACATTCGGTTAGAACTTTACTATGCCAATATGACATCTCATCTCGCCACTTTTAGTCTTCATTTTGCCGCTATACTGCCGGAGCTAGGTGGAGAGCGCATGCCGTCGCTCCTAGTGAGTATGCTAAAAACGCTTGTACCGTTTGATAATGCAGTGATTGTTCATTATCAGGGGGGAGAAAAGCCTCAGGTACACTATAACGACATGCCACCATTGCAACGAGAAAGTCAAATTGAAGGTTTTGTGAACGGCGCATTCTTGCTAGATCCGTTCTATCGCGCTGCCATCGATACAGGTATTGGCGGACTTTATAGGCTTAGTAATCTGGCGCCTGAAGGATTCAAGAAAACAGAGTATTACCGCAGCTACTTTAAGTTCACAAAAATTAAAGATGAGATTGGCTACATTGTTCATCTGGACAATAAACAGTTTATAAATATATCTCTGGGGCGGCTAGGCCTGGTGCAACGGTTTAACCGTAGTCAACTTGCCATACTTGAAGATATTACACCCATCATTGAAAGTATTTGTAATTTACAATGGTCTAGTAAAGAAAAAAGCTCTTCCAATCAGGTCAGTCAGCTTCCTGGCCAATTAGACAGTGCGCTAAAGTGTTTTGGCACCGCCTATCTCACCGACCGTGAGACTCAAGTTGTACAGCTTTTTTTGCACGGACACTCAACCAAATCGATTGCCGAGCGCCTGGGTATCTCACCAGAGACCGTCAAATTGCATCGTAAAAATAGTTACGCCAAGCTAGATGTGTCTTCGCAGGCGGAGCTGTTTTATCTGTTCATTGATTCTTTGGCCAGTCTAACCAACTATGAGGGAGGAGACCCTCTGGTAGGTTATCTCTGATCCTCTAGAAATACAGTAACTCCGTCCTGCAAACTTCCGATAATACAACTTCCGGGGGAGAATGCTCCTGACAAAATAGCCTCCGCTAATGGATTTTCAACCAGCTGCTGAAGTGCCCGCTTCAGGGGTCTAGCGCCATAGACGGGGTCAAACCCGATCTCCATTATTTGATTAAGTAGCTCATCATCAATACTCAAGCTTAAATCATGGTCTGCCAAACGTCTTTGCAACAACGCCAATTGAACGCTAGCGATACCGCGCAATTCAGTTTTATCCAGCGGATGAAAAACTACCGACTCATCAATTCGATTGATAAATTCAGGTCTAAAGTTCATGGTTACTACATCCATCACTGCCGACTTCATCACCTCATAATTGTCTTCACCAGAAAGTAGCTGAATAACATCTGATCCAAGGTTAGACGTCATAACGATCACTGTATTTTTAAAGTCCACAGTACGACCCTGGCCATCTGTCAGTCGTCCATCATCAAGTACCTGCAAAAGCACGTTAAAAACATCACTGTGAGCCTTTTCGACCTCATCTAGGAGAATAACAGAGTAAGGCTTGCGACGGACTGCCTCTGTCAGGTATCCACCCTCCTCATAACCTACATAGCCCGGAGGAGCTCCTATCAGTCTTGCTACCGAATGTTTTTCCATAAACTCTGACATATCGATCCGAATAATTGCATCTTCACTATCGAACAGAAATTCAGCTAATGACTTGCAGAGCTCTGTTTTACCGACGCCAGTAGGCCCGAGAAACAAAAACGATCCGTTAGGTCGATTAGGATCCGCTAAGCCAGCACGAGCTCGCCGTACCGCATTAGAGACTGCTTTCACCGCTTCGTTTTGCCCCATCACTCGCTGATGCAGTGCGTCCTCCATGCGCATTAGCTTATCTCGCTCACCTTCAAGCATTTTTGTAACCGGAATACCGGTCCACTTAGCGACGACCTCGGCAATCTCATCCTCAGTGACTTTATTACGCAGCAGTTGTTTCTCCACTACATCATGGCTACTGGCATCAGCCAATTGTTTCTCTAACTGGGGAATAATACTGTATTGAATTTCCGCCATTTTCTCTAAGTTACCCACTCGATGGGCAATCTCCAAATCAGATTTAGCCTGTTCGATCTCACTCTTGATGTGAGTCGCTCCCTGCATAGACGCTTTTTCAGCCATCCAAATTTGCTCAAGATCGGCATACTCTTTTTCTAAATTACCAATGTCCTCTTGAAGCTTTTTTTGTCGCTTCTTGACTGCTGTATCGGTCTCTTTTCTCATCGCTTCACGTTCGATTTTTAATTGAATCAAACGTCGCTCTAACCTGTCCATCACCTCAGGCTTTGAGTCTATTTCCATACGAATACGACTACCGGCCTCATCGACTAAATCTATGGCTTTGTCCGGTAACTGACGATCGGTAATGTAGCGCGCAGACAGTCGTGCCGCTGCTAAAATTGCACTGTCTGTAATCTCAACACCATGATGCACCTCATAGCGTTCCTTTAAACCCCTCAATATAGCAATAGTGTCCTCTTCATTAGGCTCCTCGACGAGGACCTTCTGAAATCGCCGTTCAAGAGCGGCATCTTTCTCAATAAAGTTACGGTATTCATCCAAAGTAGTTGCACCAACACAATGCAGTTCGCCACGCGCCAGAGCGGGTTTTAGCATATTGCCCGCATCAAGAGAGCCTTCAGCTTTACCTGCACCTACCATAGTATGAAGCTCATCGATAAATAAAATAACTTGACCCTCTTGCTTAAAAAGATCTTTAAGTACTGCTTTCAATCGCTCTTCGAAGTCACCACGAAATTTAGCGCCAGCTAGCAGTGCACCCAAATCTAACGTCAACACTCGTTTATTTTTTAAGCCCTCCGGCACTTCCCCGTTGATAATACGCTGAGCAAGACCCTCAACAATCGCCGTTTTACCAACACCAGGCTCACCAATCAATACGGGATTATTTTTTGTACGCCGCTGTAAAACCTGAATCGTTCGACGAATCTCATCATCTCGACCGATAACAGGGTCGAGCTTCCCCTGCTCAGCACTTTCAGTCAGATCGATGGTGTATTTATCCAGTGCTTCGCGCTGACCTTCTGCGTCTGGATCATTCACTGTATCCCCCCCACGTATGCTAACTATTCCGGCGATCGCCGCTTTAGAGTCACCAAACTTATTGAGCATTTTTCCTATCTGCCCCGTGTCTTGTAACAATGTTTGCAGTAAAATTTCACTGGACATGTATTGATCATTATTTTTTTGTGCGGCGCGATCCGCCAAGTTCATTAAACGACCAAGTTCTTGGCTGATATTGACTTCGCCCGTCGGTGAACTGACTTTAGGAAAATTGTCCATGTGCTTATTTAGTTGCTGCTGAAGCCCATTCACATCAAACCCAGCTCGATTTAGAATCGGTCTTACACTTCCCCCCTGCTGGTTGAGTAGCGCAATCAATACATGCACAACTTCAATCGCTGACTGGTCATTCCCAATTGCGATCGACTGCGCCTCAGCAAAAGCTTGTTGCAATAGGTTGGTTAATTTTTCCGCTCGCATAACACTGCCTTTTTAATTTAGTCCGCCTTCTATTAAAAGAGTTGGGGGTGATATGTTCAAATTTCAATGTCCTTTTAAAAATGAGCACATCAAAGGTAAGTCTTAGAGACAATTAATAAATTTCTCGGCTAGACTTTAGTAGGAGGCATAGTGTTTTTTGGCGATCTATCAGAAACCTATAATCTTGAATTAGGTTGAGGTTTTACCGAGGTAGATTACTAAAGTTTAATGAATTACTGATAAATTAGAATTTATGTTAGCCAGCTCTGCATAGAACAGAGCTGGCTAATTTTCCATAACAACTTAGGCTTGATTGAGTGCTGTTGTCATTTCCACAACTGCTTTCTTGCCATCACCGTAAACCATAATAGTGTGGTCCATCGCAAAAAGCGGATTAGGCAAACCTGCAAACCCTGGACTCAGAGAGCGTTTGATAACCACGACATTTTTAGCCTTATCAACATTCAAAATAGGCATGCCATAAATTGGGCTACCTTCAGAATCTCTCGCCATGGGATTAGTTACATCATTTGCACCAATGACAATAACTACATCGGTGTCCTCAAAGGTTGGGTTGATTCGATCCATCTCGACCAACTTATCATAGGGAACCTCTGCTTCCGCAAGCAATACATTCATATGGCCAGGCATACGACCTGCAACCGGATGAATACCGTACTCAACCTCAGTACCATTTTTCTCAAGAGCATTTGCCAACTCACGCACAGCATGCTGAGCCTGTGCCATTGCCATTCCGAAGCCAGGCACAATAACAACCCGCTGAGCCGTTTCGAGCATCATTGCTACTTCATCTGGTTGCGCACTCTTCACTTTCCCAGCATAAATTTCATCGGCATCTATCTCTTCACCACCGGCAGCCATCTTGCCAAACAACACATTAGCCAGTGACCGATTCATAGCAATACACATTATTTGTGTCAAAATAAGGCCAGAAGTACCCACCAAAGAGCCGGCAACAATAAGTACTGTATTGCCCAGAATAAAGCCGGCTAGGGCCGCTGCAATGCCTGAGTAAGAGTTTAATAACGCAATAACCACTGGCATATCTGCGCCGCCAATAGGCATCACCAAGAATAGCCCTAATAAGAGAGCTAGCGATAAAATAGCACCCATAGCGGCAACATCACCAGGATTATTAACTAAGAGATAGACCGAAAATAGCGCACCGGCCAACATGAGGCCATTGCCAATAGGGCCACCAGGGAGACCACGACTTTTCTTGATTAATTCTTGAAGTTTTCCAAAGGCAACTAAGCTACCGGTTAAGGTTACCGCCCCAATGAGTACCGTAAGCCCGATCGATAAAATCGCAATAGTACCGACCAATCCGTCGCCGAAGGCATTGCTGGAAACGACAACTGGATCGAAAAAGTTAGCCAGAGACGACGGTGCCATTCCAACTCGAGTTGCATATTCTGCCAGTGCAATTGTTAGAGAGGCCCCACCACCAAAACCATTAAGTAACGCAACCATTTGTGGCATTGAAGTCATCTGTACTTTTAATGCCATCACACCTCCAATAATACCGCCAACAATGACTCCGGCAATAACGTAGGTAAAGTCGACATCATTTATATTTATTAGAGTAACGACCACTGCGACCAACATGCCCAATGCAGACAGCATATTTCCTCGAACTGCTGTTTTTGGTTTTGTGAGACCTTTAATGCCAAGAATGAACAGAATTGCCGCCACTAAATAAATAAAGTTGATTAAATTTGGATTCATCGTCTATTTCCTTTTAAACATAGCAAGCATACGATTAGTCACCAAGTACCCACCAACAACATTAATCGTGGCAAGTGTGACAGCCGTAAAACCGAGCCAGTTAACCAGTGCGGGGGAGCTATCAGTACCTGCAGCCAGCAAAGCGCCTACCAGGGTAATACCAGATACCGCGTTGGTTCCCGACATTAAAGGAGTATGCAATGTGGGTGGAACTTTCGTAATCAGTTCGACACCAAGAAAAAGGGCGAGGACAAATAGCGCTAACAGTAAAATTAAGATTTCCATAGATGATTTCCCTTATTTTTGGTCGGTCGTTGGAGTGTCTTCAGCCTTTTCTTGCTCTGGAGTTCCCGCTACACTGATTTCGCTTAAGCCGAGTAGTTTTCTCATGTGTGCGTGTGGCACATCGTTTTGGTGAGCCACGACTGTTCCGGCTACGATTTCGTCATCGAAATTAAGGTGTAGATTACCGTTGTCATCAAGAATCAGTTCCAACAGCGTTTGCATGTTTTTCCCATACATCTGGCTCGCATGGTATGCCAGTTCGGAGGGAACGTTCTCTGGGCCAATGATGGTGACGCCATGTGCCATGATCGTTTTACCCTGTTGAGTCAAATCACAGTTGCCTCCGCGCTCTGCTGCTAAGTCAACAATCACAGCACCCGGCTTCATTGCTTTGACCATATCCTCGGTGACCAGTATCGGCGATTTTGCCCCAGGTATAGCTGCTGTAGTTATAATTATATCTTGCACCGCTACCACCGC
Source organism: gamma proteobacterium HTCC2207 (assembly GCA_905181925.1). Taxonomy (GTDB): domain Bacteria; phylum Pseudomonadota; class Gammaproteobacteria; order Pseudomonadales; family Porticoccaceae; genus HTCC2207. The sequence goes on along the minus strand of CAJIZU010000080.1, from coordinate 16,027 downwards.
TGTCATCTGCTCACGCTGTCTTCGCAAAAAGTCATCGCCCTGCTCTTTGGCGTAACCACCCTCTCCCTCCGACTCACCTGTATCGAGATCCAACTCAACGGGCTTAGCGCCTACTGAAATAATTTGTTCACGTGCTGCAGGTCGAACATCATAGGCCTCAACCACAGCACCCAGTCTCTTTGCCGTTGCACAGGCTTGCAGCCCTGCGACACCAACACCCATAATCAACACCCGAGCCGGCTGTAATGTCCCAGCCGCGGTCATTAGCATCGGAAATATTCGCGGAGAAGCAGATGCACCCATTAGTACCGATTTATAACCTGCCAAGGTAGCCATAGATGAAAGAACATCCATACTTTGAGCCCGACTAATGCGCGGCACTAATTCCAAGGCTATGGCCGTCGCTCCGGTAGAAGCAACTGTTTGTGCTGCCTGCGGCGCAGCAAGAGGATCCATCATGCCAATGACAAGTTGTCCCTGTCGGAGCAATTTTAAATCTGAATCACTATTTTCGTTATTTGCACCGAAACTCTGAACTTGTAGGACTATTTCAGCGTCAGAAAATATCTTTTCTCGACTGTCCACAAGCGTTGCACCGGCGTTAATATACTCAGCATCAGGATAGCCTGCCGACACGCCTGCCCCGGATTGAACCAGTATATCTACACCTTTTTTGCACAGTGACTGCACATTAGCTGGCGCCAAGGCGACACGTTTCTCACCGGTTTTGATTTCCGAAGGAATCCCGATTATCACTCAACTCTCCTTTTATAGGTGTTATTTTTTATTTTAAAACTCTAATGTGATCATTATTACGACTCGATTAAAACTAGCGCTACTATTCATGTTTGATATGAGGTTATCAGAAATAGTCCGAGCGATAAACTTTGTCGTTTGAATAACCAATATCAAAGAGAACGATATTAATTCTGACAATCTACTTGAGCGTTTTACATTGGGTCTCAAAGACTATTTAACTGACTCGAGAGATCGAAAAGTCGGCAAGTTCAAGCAGTACATTTTTATACTCACTTGCAGGCATTGATTCTAAAGAACGCTTCGCAAGCTCTACTTCTTTAACGGCTTGTTTGAGGCTGTACGACAGGCCACCATGATTTTTAACGATCTCTAGAATCGCCCCAAAATCACCCGCGGTCTTATCAGCGATCGCTCTGCGTATTAGCATCGCGTCCTTAATTGGCGCGTTGTCGCGGGCGAAAATAAGCGGCAGAGTCATCTTACCTTCGGATAAGTCGCTACCAATGTTTTTACCAGTAATGTCGATATCACCTTGATAATCTAGGACGTCATCAGCAATCTGAAAGGCCATACCTAGGTGCTTTCCATAAAGAATCATCGCGTTTTGATCTGTACCGGCTAAACAGGCACCCACCTGAGCCGCAGCCTCAAAAAGCTTCGCAGTCTTCCGATAGATTACTTGACGATAAATATCTTCAGTAATTTCTGGATTTCCGGCATTTGCCATCTGCTGGACTTCTCCCTCAGAAATGACATTGGTCGCATTCGCCATCACACCCATAATTGGCATATGTGCTATTTCAACCAGCATTTGAAATGCTCTTGAGTAAAGAAAATCTCCCACCAGGACACTGGGTGCGTTGCCCCACTGAGCATTAGCAGTTTGGCGGCCACGTCTAAGACTAGACACATCAACAACATCGTCATGGAGAAGAGTAGCCGTGTGAATAAATTCAATCACCGCAGCCATTTTCAGGTGTTCCTTTCCTTTATATCCATTGGCCAAAGCACTAAGTAACACGACCACTAGACGCAAACGCTTACCACCCGCTTCAACGATATACTGACCAATGTTCTCTACCAAGCCCACATCAGACTGCAGCTGGTTAACGATTAGTGTATTGACCGCGGTAAACTCGTGTTCCACCGCTTTGTGGAAAGGTTGCATTAAGACCGCATAGTTTCTGTTTTATTAACGAGACAGCACACTAGCCAGAGTAGCCTCACGTGTCAACTAGTAAGGTAAGGATTCGGGGTCAATACACAGCAATAGCGACAGAATTGCCTTTTGGCTCAACCTTTACAGTTGCCGCTGGCAAAAGAAATGGTTAGGATACAAGCTTTAATAACGGTCATCGATTTATGAGTTTCTCCCCAAAGTCATCCTATTCTAAAGAAGAAATCTTGGGCGCCTCCCGCGGCGAGTTATTTGGTCCAGATAATGCGAAATTACCCGCTCCTAATATGCTGATGATTGATCGTATTGTAGAAATCAACAATACTGGAGGCAAGAGCGGACTAGGCCAAATTATTGCTGAAATCGACATTAGGTCTGACCTTTGGTTCTTTGATTGCCATTTCGAAGGTGATCCAGTCATGCCAGGTTGTTTGGGTCTGGACGCGCTGTGGCAGTTAGTTGGCTTCTTTTTAGTATGGAATGGTAACACTGGAAAAGGGCGAGCTCTTGGCGCTGGTGGTGTTAAATTTTTCGGACAGATATTACCAACGGCAAAAAAGGTCACTTACAAACTTGATCTAACGCGGTTAATTCAGCGCAAGTTGGTAATGGGTATCGCCGATGGTTCCGTCGAGGTTGATGGACGGGAAATCTATACTGCTAAAGATCTCAAAGTAGGACTATTTGCGAGCACAGACAATTTTTAAATATGCACTTTCACCGAATAGCATTCAACGAGGAATTTAGATGAGACGAGCAGTTATTACCGGCATGGGAATAGTCTCATGTTTAGGAAACGATAAAGCCACTGTTACAAATTCCTTAAGAAACGGTATCTCCGGTATTCAGCGTCGAGAAGATTTTGCTGAAATGGGTCTACGATGTAATGTCGGAGGGCTAATTGACCTAGATCCTAAAGATCATATTGATCGCAAAGTATTGAGATTTATGGGCGATTCCGCCGCTTATGGCTATATTGCTGCAGACCGAGCTATTGCCGATGCCGGTCTCTCTGAAGAGATGGTCTCGAACCACAGAACTGGCCTAATTATGGGCTCTGGCGGATTATCCGGTGAGATGTTTGTAGAGGCTGTCGATGTAATGCGGGCACGGGGCATCAAGCGTGCAGGACCGTATCGCGTCACTCAAATTATGGCCAGCACTGTTTCCGCTTGTGTTGCTACTCCACTCAAGATTAAAGGAGTTAATTATTCGCTTTCATCTGCCTGTGCAACTAGTGCGCACTGCATCGGACATGCTGTAGAACTAATCCAACTGGGTAAGCAGGATGTTCTCCTCGCTGGCGGTGCGGAAGAAATGCACTGGTCTATGGCCGCTATGTTTGATGCGATGGGCGCACTTACTAGTAAATATAATGACACTCCAGCAATTGCTTCTCGTGCGTATGACGCAAATAGAGATGGTTTTGCGCCCTCTCTGGGTGGTGGGTGTGTCGTCGTGGAAGAGCTTGAGCATGCCTTAGCTCGCGGAGCGAACATTATCTGTGAAGTTACCGGGTATGGTGCAACCTCTGATGGCGCAGATATGGTCTCCCCCTCTGGAGAAGGCGCTGAACGGTGCATGAAGATGGCCATGGAGACTGCGTCAGGACCAATCGATTATATTAATACCCATGGAACTAGCACGCCCGTTGGCGACGTTGCTGAGCTTGGCGCTATTCGTAATACCTTTGGAGACAGCTGCCCGGATATAAGCTCAACCAAGTCACTATCAGGGCATAGTTTAGGTGCCGCAGGCGTCCATGAAACAATTTATTGTATGCTGATGATGGAAAATAATTTTGTGGCCGGTTCTGCACACATAGATACGTTGGATGAACACGCTAATGGTTTGCCGATCCTGCTTAAAACTAAAGACGCTGTGCTCAATCGAGTGATGTGTAACAGTTTCGGCTTTGGCGGCACTAATGCCAGCTTAGTGATAGAGAAGCTTAAGTTATAATTTAGAAGGAATGGTTATAAACGCGAGCTACTCTAAAACCCATACCCTCACTTAAACTGTCGATCCGATTAGGCAAGGAATAAAAGATAATGCTAGAGGACCTGTCCGCATCAACTAAAACCTTCGATAAAAATAGTTATAGACCCCTGCCTAAATGCTTAACTATTAGGGGCAGTAAAATTGATGGACTAGGTTTATTTGCTACTCAGGATATTCAAGGGCAAGTGTATCTTGGTGAGACTCACTTTAAAATTGATTCTGTCGAGGACTGGTTGAGGACGCCGTTGGGCGGATTTATTAATCATAGCGACGCTAGTAATGCGAGTATTGAATTAATCGGCAATAACTTGAGAGGTCTAACCACTAAAAGACCTGTAGCAGAGGGCGAGGAGATTACCGTCACCTACACCCTTTACTAAGCTGTAAATATATGTCTTTGACGGATTGTTAAACCCCTCAATACAATCTTACTTATAGGGCCGCCAAAATTGCTTCTGCACTTGACCCTTCTAAGGCTGCTTGATCAACATTAAGTAAACTCACAACACCATTATCCACGACCATAGCAAAGCGTTGACTGCGTGTCCCCATGCCAAAACCAGTACCATCAAACGTAAGGCCAATAGCGGTTGTAAAGTCTGCATTACCATCTGCTAACATCAACAAATGCTCTGCATTAGACGCCTTACCCCATGCATCAACAACGAAAACATCATTCACTGACATACAAGCCACGGTATCGACACCCTTAGCCTTGATATCATCAACATGCACAACGAACCCCGGCAGATGTGAAACCGAACAGGTCGGCGTAAATGCGCCAGGCACAGCAAACAACACAACCTTTTTACCATCAAAAATTTCTGAAGTACTAATCCCTGTGGGTCCTTCTGCTCCCATCATTGTGAACATTCCTGCTGGAATTTTATCGCCTACCTTAATTGTCATAACTACCTCTAATAAACATGATTAAATAAACCGGTGGCTTCAATGACACCGGTATTGTGAAATTCGTTATCTAAATAAACAGAAAACTAGACTTTAGAACGGTATGTCATCGTCAAAACTGTCCATACCCTGTGGAGCTTGCTGCTGAGGAGCCGGCTGTTGGCCTCCCTGCGGTTTACTCTGAGCTGCTGGCTGCTGATATCCGCCCTGCTGAGGAGCCTGATAACCACCGCCTTGACCACCATCTTGACCACCGCGGCTATCAAGCATTTGCATCTCACTGGCGACAATTTCAGTGGTATATTGATCCTGACCTTCTTTGTTTTGCCATTTACGTGTACGCAGGGACCCTTCTACATATAACTTCGACCCTTTTTTCACATACTCACCAGCAATTTCAGCAAGTCGATTAAAGAACACCACCCGATGCCACTCAGTTCTCTCTTGAGGTTGACCGCTGGTTTTATCTTTCCACGACTCTGACGTTGCAACACTCAGGTTGGTGACAGCACCTCCTGAAGGCATGAACCGAGTTTCTGGATCCTGACCGCAGTTACCCACGATGATAACTTTGTTTACTCCGCGTGCCATTTTATTCCCCTAGTTTATTAACGATTTATGTATGGTTGCAGACTCGGCATATCAACCTGCAATCGATCTACTTGAACATAGGCCAAATGCTCACCTTTGACCAGAAGTATATCTTCAACGCCGGTCACATTTGAAACTATTTTTAAGAAATCTTGCTGTTCCATGCTTCCCACCGACAACACCACTGTCTGCAACGGCCGGGGAGACTTCAACCCTACCGAAACAAAAGCCCAACTTAACAAAATTAGAGTAATGGTCACAAACAGACCATCTACACCAAATTCATGCAAACTCCAACCACCTGCTAATCCGCCTGCGAACGCTCCAAAGAATTGGCTAGTGGAATAAATTCCCATAGCAGTTCCTCGATTCCCAACCGGACACATTTTGCTCAACCAAGACGGTAAAGTCGCTTCTAAAAGATTAAACCCTGCAAAAAAAATCAGCAACATCAGCGGTGTTAGTAAGGGCCCGCGCTGGCCGCTTAAAACAGCAGTTGCCATTGCCATAATTGCAACAGAGACGATAAAAATCAACTTTTGATAACCGAACTTTTCGGCCAGAATCATGAGCGGTAACATGACGAAAAAACCGCCTCCGAGTAACCCCAAGTAAACCCAAGGGAGGTTACTCTCGTTAATACCGAGCTCATTAGACAGCATAGTGGGAATAGCGACAAAGGCAGCCATCAGCGCAAAGTGCAGAGCAAAGATGCCAAAATTGAGACGCATTAAATTTGGCTCTCTTAACAATCCCTTCATCTGTCGAGTATCTGCCATTGATTCACGATTGCGTCTCATGGAAGCCGCCTTGGGTATCAAGAAAAAAGCCACGAAGACGCCGATCACACCAAGTAACGCAGTTGCCCAAAAAACACCTGAAAGCCCAAAATTTGCGGCCAAGACTGGTCCAAGCATCATTGCCAGCATAAAGGAAAAGCCAATGCTTCCGCCGATAGCAGCCATGGCCTTGGAACGATTCTGCTCTACTGTTAAATCAGCGACCAAAGCCATTAATGTACTGGCTATTGCTCCTGTTCCTTGCAAGGCACGTCCGAACACCAATCCGGCCATAGTGTCGGCTAACGCGGCGACAACACTTCCAGCAATAAACATTAACAAGCCACCAATAATTACCGGGTGGCGACCTACCCGATCAGAAAGGAGACCCAGGGGAATTTGCAGTATCGCTTGAGTCAGTCCATAGGCACCAAGAGTCATTCCTAACATTAAGGGGGTAAAATCCGGATAGTCCGCGGTGGCTAAAGCGAGTACCGGTAAAACCATGAACAGACCCAGCATTCTAAAGCCAAACAAGCTAGCTATAGAGAAGGTTGCGCGCCTTTCAGTAGACGAAAAGTGAAAATTATCAGTCAAGGTGGATTCAGATTGTAATTAAGGGGAAATAATAAGCTACATAATAACAGCGCATTATAAAAGGCGACATATTTATCCCTTATTTTTTCATCCTATGTTAATAAAAAATTAACACTCTATTTGAAGTCTAGCTAGGGGCAATGGCCGTAGTGTAAAGATAATATATTTCCTTTGCCCAGCGGGTGTTCCGACCTCTATAATCGGAGGTTAAATCTGACAAAAAGACGCTTTAATGGATACCATTCAGGTTCGCGGTGCTCGCACCCACAATCTTAAAAATATTGATTTAGACCTCCCGCGTGATAAGTTTATTGTTATCACGGGATTATCGGGGTCAGGTAAGTCCTCCCTCGCATTCGATACTCTCTATGCGGAAGGTCAGAGGCGCTATGTCGAGTCTCTATCGACCTATGCGCGCCAATTTCTATCCATGATGGAAAAGCCCGATGTCGACCATATCGAAGGACTTTCGCCCGCGATCTCTATTGAGCAGAAATCTACCTCTCATAATCCCCGATCTACGGTCGGCACTATTACCGAAATTTATGACTATCTGCGCTTATTGTTTGCTCGTGCAGGAGAGCCTCGCTGCCCAGATCACAACAATCCGTTAAAAGCGCAAACTGTCAGCCAGATGGTAGACCAAGTCATGGAGATGCCAGAGGGCACTAAACTCATGCTCTTGGCTCCGGTCGTCAAAGACCGTAAAGGGGAACACTTACATCTGTTTGAAACATTGCGTCGTCAGGGATTTATTCGTGCAAGAATCGACGGGATAGTTTGCGATCTTGATGAAGCTCCAACGCTCAACAAGAAACAGAAGCATACCGTGGAAGTTGTCGTAGACCGGTTTAAGGTAAAAGGTGACATCGCCCTGCGGTTAGCTGAATCGTTTGAAACTGCACTAACCCTGGCTGAAGGCTTAGTCGTGATTAGCTACATGGAGGAAGAACAACCTGATCAGCTCTTCTCTGCTAAATTTGCATGCCCAGTCTGTAATTACAGCTTAAACGAACTTGAACCACGATTATTCTCATTTAACAATCCGGCTGGAGCTTGTCCTACCTGCGATGGCCTGGGCGTTCATCAGTTTTTCGATATTGATAGAGTCATACAGCATCCTGAAGCCTCTATCGCCGAAGGTGCTATTCGTGGTTGGGATAGGCGCACATTATTTTACTACAACATGCTGACGTCGTTAGCAGAGCACTATGCGTTCGACATAGATACGTCTTGGGAAAAATTGTCTCCCATACACCAACAAAAAATTCTGTTTGGTAGTGATGACGAAGAGATTACATTTAATTATGTTAACGATCGTGGCACTGTTTTTCGTCGCGAACACAAGTTTGAAGGCGTTATCCACAACATGGAACGCCGCTATCGTGAGACCGAGTCTCAGTCTGTTCGGGAAGAACTGACTAAGTTTATGGCAACATCAGATTGCCCGGAATGCTCAGGTACTCGTTTACGGAAATCAGCACGTAACGTTTTTATCGACAACAAACGCATTGAAGATATTGTGTGCATGCCAGTGGGTGATTGTGCCGATTACTTTGAACAACTCAGTCTAGTCGGGCGTCAGGGTGAAATTGCCGAAAAGATTGTCAAAGAAATCCGCCAGAGATTTACCTTCCTAGTGGATGTTGGTCTCAATTATTTGTCGTTAAACCGCAGTGCCGACACACTATCGGGTGGCGAGGCACAGCGTATTCGGCTTGCTAGTCAAATTGGCGCAGGTCTGGTGGGTGTAATGTACATTCTAGACGAGCCGTCCATCGGTCTGCATCAACGCGATAATGAAAGGCTTCTAAAAACGCTGATCCGACTGCGCGATCTTGGCAATACAGTGATCGTTGTAGAGCATGACGAGGAAGCGATTGCCGCGGCTGACTACGTTGTCGACATTGGTCCCGGCGCCGGCATTCATGGCGGTGAAATTGTCGCAGAGGGCTCAGTCGATGATATTCGAAATAATAAAAACTCGGTAACAGGTCAATTTCTATCGGGTGTTCGATCCATTGAAATCCCAAAGAAAAGGCATGCGGGTAAGGGCAAGATGCTATCGGTGGAAGCCGCTACGGGAAACAATTTACAATCCGTCAATCTGAATATCCCCATCGGCGTATTTACGTGTATTACTGGGGTTTCGGGTTCTGGAAAATCGACGTTGATCAACGAAACGTTATATCCAGCTGCCGCTGTTGCGTTGAATAAAGCCACCACATTGAAGCCTGCTGCTCATAACAAAATTACTGGGCTGAATCTTCTAGATAAGTGTATCGATATTAACCAAAGTCCCATCGGTCGCACCCCGCGTTCAAATCCGGCTACCTACACAGGAATCTTCACACCTGTTAGAGAGATATTTGCCGGTACTCAGGAAGCGCGTTCGCGCGGCTATGCGCCTGGCCGATTTAGCTTTAATGTGAAGGGAGGTCGCTGTGAGGCATGCCAGGGTGACGGTGTTACCAAAGTAGAGATGCATTTTCTTCCGGACATCTATGTGCCGTGCGATGTATGCATTGGCAAACGCTATAACCGGGAAACTCTGGATATTCATTTTAAAGGCAAGAATATCCATCAAGTCCTAGATATGACCATTGAAGATGCTCGGGAATTTTTCGATGCTATCCCAGCAATCTCCAGAAAACTACAAACCTTAATTGATGTAGGGCTCTCATATATTAAGTTAGGGCAAGCCGCGACCACACTCTCAGGCGGTGAGGCTCAGCGCGTTAAATTGTCTAAGGAGCTGTCTAAACGAGATACTGGCAAGACCCTGTATATCCTCGACGAACCCACGACCGGGTTACACTTTCATGACATTGAGCAATTACTCGCGGTACTTCACAGACTGCGTGATCACGGCAACACTGTGGTAGTTATTGAGCATACTCTAGATGTCATCAAAACCGCGGACTGGGTGGTCGATCTGGGCCCAGAAGGTGGTTCTGGAGGCGGTCTAATCATTGCCGAAGGTACGCCGGAACAGGTTGCAGAAACAGCTGGGTCCCACACCGGACATTTCCTAAAAACCGCTCTAGCGGTCTAAGTTATAGGTAACTATGCTCAGACTGCCAACCGAGATAGTCTGAGACCATGATGTCCACCGCCCCTTGATCAAAAGGCCTTAACCCGCTGAGAATGAGGTGCTTAACGCCCCTACCTATAAGCGTTGGACCATCCAGTACGTCGAAACACAGATGAGCATCCCCACGCTTGCCGTTAATCTTCAAAGTAGTTTTCGATAGTTTTAAGGTCGGCTTAGTTAGATTAAGTTTATCCAATTGCAGGGACATAGACTGGTAGATTACCAATGGACGTTGCGCATTAATCATTACGTTCTGCTCAGTCATCAATGGTACTAAAATATGTGGGAAATTTTGTCCTGAAAAGCGTACATAGGCTCGGATAAGCTCTTCCACTCCAGCATTAGCGGAAATCCGTTCTCCATCCCGCGAAACTCTTAGATACTCCTTTCCTCTGCCATCTAAAATCTGAAACTGATCGCTTTGCTCAAAAGGAAAAATCAGAGGGGTATCCGCAGAGACTAAACCCGAAAAATGAAACGCCATTGAATTCGCAAGACCATATCGCTCAACAGCTAAGGCAAATAGCAAATCACCCGGGACACAAAAGCGTCGATTACCGGGATCATGGATAGGATTAAAGTCACCACTAACAGATTTAGCGAACTGACTGGCCTGGTGCACATTAATAGACAACTGGGCACCGCTTTGGCTGGCGAATTGGTCAATAAACATGCGTTAATCCAATTCTGCTTCAAATTCTTCGAGCAGATCAAGAGGCTCAATTTCTGCACCTTCAAGATCCATATTCCAATTTACACCGACCAGCAGCACATCACTGTGCATACCTGGCAGCCAATCATCTAAAAACTCTTCCATCTCGATAGCTAGGGGCTTGTATACATCCCAATCGCCAACACACAGTGCTTCAGCTAGCGATTTGGATGACCAAAATGGAATCACATCAATATCATCATGGTCAGTAGAACCCACTAGCGCCCAATTTTCAGCGGCATCTTGAAGCCCCCAAATACAGCCCTGTTCGAGACATTCAACAATTAGGCGATCAAAATTTTCTTGAAGGTTATCCGACAGAGGTTGCATAGGACTGTTCCAATTTTAACTGACATTTACCAGGGCGCCCATAGTACCCGTTTTAGGCTACCAGCCCAATACCCAATCATCGTCAAGCGGTATGATCTAAGCGCAGCAAATCTGAGGACAACACTCTAAACTAGTCAATGAGACGCTAAAGGAAGCTCATTGTAAAAGGCCAGCGATGCTGGCCTTTTATTGGATTGGATTGGATTGAATTAAACCACTTTAACGCTGCGCACTATTTGGTATTGTTCATAATTCCGCGTACTGCCGCAGGAATATCAGCTGGCAACACTATCAATTTTGAATTGTCAGACTTGGCCATGGAATGCATTGCTTCAATATATTTTTCACCCAGCATGTACATAGCAGGCAGTTCTTTATCTTGAATCGCTTCGTTAATCTTTGAAAGCGCAGACTTCGTTGCTTCAGCTAAAACCACTTTTGCTTCAGCATCACGTCGAGAGGCCTCAAGACGACCGTCAGCTTCAAGAATTGCAGCCGTTTTCTCACCATCAGCTCGAGTGACCGTTGCACGTCTCTGACGCTCAGCAGCAGCCTGCTCTTCCATCGCTGACTGCATTGTTCCTGACGGCTGGATATCCTGGATTTCTACAGTTTTTAGTGTAATACCCCAGTCGGCAATATCATCAGAGATGGATGTTTTAAGTTTTGCTTTAATTTGATCACGTGAAGAAAGAGCATCATCGAGCGTCATCTCACCCACAATAGAACGTAAGGATGTCTGAACCAATGTGCGAATTGCTAGCTCATAGTCCTCTACACCATAGACCGCCTTTTCTGGCGACAGAATATTAATATACGCCACTGCATTGGCTATAATCACGACATTGTCACGAGTAATAACTTCCTGAGAAGGAATTTCTAAGACAATATCTTTAGTCGTCGCTTTAAAGGCGACCACATCAATATAAGGAACCAAGAAGTTTAATCCAGGGCTTAGCGACTTATGGAACTTCCCTAATCTTTGTACAACCCACTTTGAGCCCTGAGGCACCAACCTAACAGCCTTAAATAAGGTGATTAACACCACTAAAAAAACTGTACCTATAGCAATAAGATTACCCATTTTTCAACATCTCCTTAATTAATTAATCGAGCCTAACCACCACGAGGGTTTGGTCAGAAATTTCCTGTATGTGTAACCTATCTCCAAGTTCAACCGCGACGTCACAGCTAAACTGCCACTCGTCACGGTCAAGAACGGGGGTACTGAACCGCATCGTTCCTAGGGTGCTCTCTGAGGGTAACTTTATTACCAATCCAGATTCGCCGATAGCCGATTGACGTGATTGCTTATTTTGATTAGCTGCAGCCATTTTCGGTTTGATGGCTTTAAACCAGCCTACGGCAAACAACACTGAGGACACAGTCCACACTAGTATTTGAGTGGTCATCGACATGGGAGCAACCATTTCAACGAGGCCAACTACCAGTGCGCCTAGACCGAACCATAGGACAGTAAAGCTGGGTATAAATATTTCAGCGACAACCAATAGCATACCAATGACTAACCAATGCCAATACAACAGTTGAATATCCATTTAAACTCCTTATGTAAAATTAACCAACAGTGGTGTATTTACAACGACTCAATACGGGCTTAACTAATGACAATGATCACTCTATCACCTTTGGTCCCGCACCGATGGCACAAAATAACTCGCTGAGGTAACTCATTCAATGTTTAAGCACATGATTAGCGCATCTTCTCGACCTAACTCAGTCGGATAATACCCTCTTCGGTGACCAATTTCTGTGAACCCGGCCTTATTATACAAACGAATTGCCGAGAAATTGGTGACCCTTACCTCTAGATAGACTTTATTAACGCTATAAGCAAGATGATTGACGGCATGAGCAAGCAAATACTCACCATAACCCAATAGCTGATAATCATTATGAATCGAGATATTTTGTAATTCAGCTTGATCAAGAATGGTTATCAGCGCGATAAATCCTGCTACTTTTTGATCTACTACCAAAACCTGAATGGACTGAAGCGCATCGCTAAACTGCTTTTTGCTCCAGGCATGTTTGGCATTTCCTTGTTCAATTTCAAGCACTGCATCAAGATCATTATAAATCATTTGGCGTACATCAACTGAGCTAGCGCTGGCGGTCATGGCGTCTCTTGCTGCCGATGAACCTCACCGTTGGGCGCTAAAGGTCTAATAATATCCCACGCATGACGTTTTAATTCAGGTTGTGCAATCATGTCGGTCAGTGATGGGATTACAACCGCAATGACATGCTCATCAATCTTTACTTGTCCATGTTTAAGATCAGATTTTTGCTGATCTGACAGTATCCAATCAGTTGTCACTGAACCTAACATCAATATCATTTCCGTCTGACTACTTTCCAACCTGGCACTAATAAGCGTCGACAAAAATTCTCTAGCATCTGCCTCCCCATCCTGCATATTGGCAAATGGCGGCCATTGTGCAATCTCGAACTGAGGCAAAGCTCCGCTGTTATGACCCATTGAGATGAGAATATTAGTCAACAACTGAGTATGCTCAGGGCCCGGTAGCTCATCATCTAGGACGCTACAGACAAGTAATTTATCATGAGGCTGCCAGAGTGCTATTCTCACTTCAATACTGCCACTGGCAACTGAGGCCAACTCTACAGAAGTCACACTTTCATCGGTCGGGATGTCAGGTGATACTTCCGCAGGCGAACTGCCAGTAACCAAAACCTTTGGCGTCCCCCCATGATCGGCTAAAAGTTGACCGATTATCGCTGTCCTGGTCTCTTTAGATGGTTCGTCCTGCGCTGAAGGCACACTCTTTTCGCTATCATCGACAAAACCTCTCGGTATGTATTCTACAATACCGAGTGTTTTTATATAATGATGCCGAACAGCATCAACCACTAGACGCCCCCGAGCTGCGGATGCAACCGCCCTGGATTTCGCATGAGCGTCAAGGCATGTAGATACGCTTTAGCGCTAGCCACTAAAATATCAGTATCGGCCCCTTGACCATTAATAATTCGACCATCTTTCTCTAGGCGAACCGTCACGCCCCCTTGAGAATCTGTTCCCTGGGTAACTGCATTCACTGAATAAAGCTGTAGCTCAGTACCACTCTTAATGAGTTTTTCAATAGCATTAAAGATTGCATCAACTGCACCATCACCACTGGCTTCCGCCTCATGATTCTGATCCTGATAACGGATAGTTAATTTTGCATGTGGCAGCTGACCCGACTTTGACAACACTTCTAATTCAACAAGAGTCAGGGCTTCATCTTCGGTACCCATCTGTACATCAGAGACCAGCGCCTGAAGATCTTCATCAAAAATCTCGCGCTTCTTGTCTGCTAAATCTTTAAACCGGCGAAATGCCTGATTAAAGTCTTCTTTGCTATCAAAAGTGATGCCCAAATCTTCTAACCGAGCCGCAAGTGCTGCACGGCCTGATAACTTGCCAAGCGACAATTTGTTAGTCGACCAACCCACATCTTCAGCTTTCATAATTTCATAGGTTTCGCGCATCTTCAAAATACCATCTTGGTGTATTCCTGATTCATGTGCGAAGGCATTAGCGCCAACAATCGCTTTGTTAGGTTGTACCGGAAATCCAGTGATGCTTGATACCAAACGCGATATTGGGACTATGTGCGACGGATCGATCATGGTTTCAACGGGGTACAAGTCTTGGCGAGTTCGAATTGCCATAACCAGCTCTTCTAAAGATGCGTTGCCCGCCCTTTCGCCCAGACCATTAATCGTGCACTCCACCTGGCGCGCACCGCTTTGGACAGCAGAAAGACTATTGGCTACGGCCAAACCCAAGTCGTTGTGGCAGTGAACCGAAAAAATAGCTTTGTCCGCATTAGGAACACTATTCATCAAACGCTTAATCATCGAGCCATATTCACCCGGAGCTGAGTAACCCACTGTATCGGGTAAATTAATAGTTCTCGCTCCAGCAGCGATGACTGCCTCGGTGACCCGACACATAAAGTCAAAATCTGTTCGACTCGCGTCTTCAAGCGAAAACTCGACATCATCTATCAAATCTCTCGCAGTTTTTACCGCACCAATCGCTTGAGCTAAGACGTCCTCAGGTTCCATCTGTAACTTATATTTCATATGGATAGGGGAAGTAGCAATAAAGGTATGAATACGTCCTGCACTCGCGCCACGAAGCGCTTCGCCGGCTCGCTCTATGTCACCTGTCATGGCCCTTGATAGACTACATATTCGGCTATCTCTGACAGTATCTGCAATCAGCTTTACCGCATCAAAGTCGCCTTGACTGGACACCGCAAACCCTGCCTCGATAACATCCACATTCATTTTTTCAAGAACAGTGGCTATTCGGAGCTTTTCGTCTTTGGTCATTGATGCGCCCGGACTCTGCTCACCATCTCGAAGCGTTGTATCAAAAATAACTAACTTTTCTTTTGTCTTCATGGTCAAATTACCTTTTCAAAACCATACCTATCGAGTGATCCTATTGTAGAACGCAATCGACTTTATATTCTACTCGCTTATGGACGCGCCGGAAAATGACAAGTTCTACACAATGGAGCGCTACTTTTAGCGAATCATGTCCGCTTAACACTACTTTTGAGGTATAACGATAGATGCCCCTCAGGGCAGGAGAACTAGCAGAGCACGCAAAGACGGCGCATCCAATGCGCGGTCACGAACGTTAAGAAGGCTTTTCAAGAAAATCATATTTTTATTTAAGCAGATTTACCCAATAAATCCAAGCATTGAAAACACTTATTCTCTCGCTGGAATAAGCCGCAGTTTTTTACCCACCCACAGAAGCGGCGCCGAAAATGCAAATGCAATAGCGATGGCTAACAAGATTCTCGGTGGATCGATGGTAATTACGACAAATCCCATCACCGCTGATAAAATAACAATAAAGGGGACTTTCCCTTTTAGGTCAACCTGCTTAAAACTTGGATACTCAAAGTTAGACACCATGAGTAATCCGGCGGTCGTTGTAAGAATCGCAGCTAGGCTAGACAACCAAAATGACGACTCAACATCATGAAGTGACCATACAAACCCAGCCACTAAAGCCGCTGCTACGG
>CAJIZU010000079.1 GCA_905181925.1 gamma proteobacterium HTCC2207 | reverse complement strand
CGCCCAGTAAATCTCCAGACATCTCTCCGGCAATCAGGGCAAAAATAGGGCTGTTAGAGCTCATAAGCTAGCGAATGATACCGCGAGTCGAGCGCTCAACAGAATCAACAAACATTGTTATCATTGGGTCATTGCCAAGTTCAGCAATAGCACTAATAGCTTCCTCCAGACGCAGGCCACGTCGATATAAGATCTTGTAGGCTTTATTCGCCATAGCAATTTGTTCGGATGAAAAATTGCGCCGCTTTAGCCCTTCGCGATTAATTGTGCGCGGCTCTGCCGGGCTACCGGATACGGTCACACAAGCAGGCACATCGTGATACACAAAAGCCGCTGGCCCAATAAAGCAATGAGCACCTAAGCTTACATACTGATGTATCATCGCAAAACCGGACAAAATTGACCAATCTCCTACCACTACATGCCCCGCCACTGCTGCGTTATTTGTCATAACAACATGATCACCAATAATACAGTCATGTCCGACATGCACATAGGCCATCAACAGATTGTCACTGCCTATTCGGGTTTCCCCATTGTCCTGAATTGTGCCTCGATGGATGGTAACACCCTCTCTGATCGTGTTGTTATCGCCGATAACGAGTCGAGTAGGCTCACCTTTGTATTTTAGATCTGGCGTGTCTTCTCCGACACTAGAAAATTGGTAGATCGTATTGCCACGGCCTATAACTGTTGGACCTCTAATGACCACATGCGATGCTATGTTACAACCATCACCAATCTCTACGTCAGGCCCAATAGTCGTCCACGGACCAACAGTAACATCTTTGCCAATTATCGCGGTAGCATCAATAACAGCACTTGGATGAATCACTGAAATTTTTCTCTGTCTCTATAAGCACATAAAAGAGTGGCTGCGCAGGCAATCTCACCATCTACCGTCGCAACAGTCTTAAAGCGCCAAATATTGCGCTTTACCGCCTCAACTTCAGAAGACAACATAAGCTTATCACCGGGCACAACGGGTCGCTTAAATCTAACTTTATCAACCCCTGCAAACAAATAGAGTTTGCCGTCATCTGCGGTACTACCCGTCGACAAAAACCCTAAAATACCGGAAGCTTGGGCCAGAGCTTCAATAGTCATAACCCCAGGAAAAATGGGCGCACCCGGAAAATGACCGTTAAACACCTCTTCATTAACCGTAATATTTTTATAGGCCAGAATCCGCTCATTGGCAACGTAATCAACAACTCGATCTACCATTAGCATGGGGTATCTGTGTGGCAGCAAACCCATTATTTCATTAACATTCATAGACTTTTCCAGTTGCGTTTTACCGTGGACGACCTAATTGCAGTTCTGCGCAGATCGTCAAATATGTAACAAAACCTATTGCTCTAGCTTTTTGACACGCCGTGCTAGTGCATCTAACTGTCCAATTCGTACAGAATTTTTCCGCCACTCAGTGGTTGACATCAAGGGCGTAGAGCCAGAAGAGTAAGATCCTGCTGTGGATATTGACTTAGTCACTAGCGTACGTGCAGTAAGCTGAACATTGTCACACACAGTGACGTGTCCAACGATACATGCATCGCCACCCATGATGCAATGACGACCTATCTTGGCACTGCCCGCCAGACCAGAATAAGACGCAATAGCAGTATGATCGCCGACCACCGCGTTGTGAGCGATCTGAACATGATTGTCGAGTTTAACGCCATCACCAAGAATAGTATCAGATAGCGCAGCCCTATCAATGGTTGTACAGGAGCCAATCTCAACATCGTCTCCTATAACCACCCCACCAATTTGATAGATTTTTTCCCAACTGCCATCTGGCCTCGGCGCTATACCAAAACCGTCTCCACCAATCACGCTACTGCTGTGAATACGTACTTTTCGGCCAATTCTAACGTCATGGTAAATTGAAACGTTAGCGGCTATATAACCATTAGCACCAATAGACGATCTTGCTCCGATAAAACTATTCGCCGCAATATGGCAACCTGAGCCAATACAGGCATTCATTTCAATCACCACATTAGGTCCGATATAAACATCATCACCAAGTACTGCGGTAGGATCTATTATGGAACTCGGGTGAACAGCTGCGGGCTTTATAGGCGAAACATCGAACCATCTGGAAATGCGTGCATAGGCCAGATAAGGTTGAGAGATAATTAAGCAGCTACCAGAAAAACCTTCCGCGTGATCCGGCGCAAGAATCACAGCGCTTGCCTTAGTAGTGGCTAGCTGTTTCGTGTATTTAGGGTTCGCTAAAAAGGTTAACTGGCCGTCACCTGCGTCTTGCAGAGTACTTAGGCCAGTTATTCTTAGCTCAGAGTCTCCCCTGACCTCGGCATCGAGGTAAGCGGCTATTTCACCAAGCGAAAAAGAGACACTCATAAAGGGCCATTACTTATCTTCGTTAACTGCGTTGGTCTTTTGGTTTAGTCGGTCAACCACCTTAGCAGTGAGATTATTCTCAGCACTCGCGGACAAAACTGATTCAGCTCTAAGTAGCAAGGTAACACCCTCTTCTTCTATTACTTCTGAAAGTGCCTGTTGAAAAATCGGCGATAAATCTTGAAGTACTTGTTGCTGTAACTGCTTTTGCTCACCTTGAATTTTTTGCACAGCAAGATCATAGTCTGCTTTTGCATAGGACATTCGTTTCTGGTGACTACCAGCCTGCTCTGCAGACCAGGTTAGACGTTTTGCTTCAGCTTCTTTGGACATGGCTTGTAGATCGGCCGCAGAACCCTCAGCTTTGGCTTTCAACGCGACGAAATCAGCACTTTCGATAGACTGCTTGACTCTGGACTGCGCATAATCAGAGGCAAACATAGCCTGCTGAACGTCCAAGATAGCAATCTTATCTTCTGCAGCCACTACCACCGATGAACAACCAAGTACACCAACCAACAGTAAAACGAACCCTTTCAAATTACTCACTACACTTCTCCAAACCTAAGATTTAATTAAAATTGATTTCCCAGCGAAAACTGGAAAACTTCTGTTTGATCGGTCTCATCTGAATTAAGAGGTTTGGCCACACTAAAAGTGATGGGACCAAAACCGCTTAACCAAGTTGCACCAAGACCGACCGAGTAACGCAGCTCACCCTCTTTAGGGCTATAACAATTTACCTCAAGAGGACCACATTTGGTATTAAAAACATTGCCTGCATCAAAAAATATCGCTGATTGCACTGACCGCTGGTCTTTAATAAACGGTAGTGGGAATATTACTTCTGCGCCTAATACCACCTGAACATTACCACCGACAGGACGTGCTCTTGATCCAGAGTAACCCTGAGAAAGACTATTTTGAGGGCCAAGTGAGTATTTCTCATAACCCCTAACCGACCCCAAACCACCTGCATAAAAGTTCTTGAAAAACGGCATCTGGCTCGTGTCTCCAAAACTCTCACCATAACCAAGGTCAGCTTTTACCTTAAGCGTAAAATCTCTTGTAAGGCCGCGTAGATGGCTCGCCTTATAAGTTAGTTTGAAATACTCCAATCCAGACCCAGGCATTGCCACATCAGCGCTAAGGCGCTGAGACGTACCACGAGTGGCAAAGATCCCTCTGTTTAATGTAGATTTAACCCAATTAACGTTAAAATTAACCGAACGGAACCAATCACCATTGGCCGCAACAAACTCTTCAATCACCGGGGAGCTAGTGTAATCACCTAAGTTTAGCTCTAAGTGCTCATAAGTGAAGCCAAACCCAATACGCTGGACTTCGGAAACAGGGTAACTCCAAGTGACGCTAGCTCCCTTAGTATTCTGAGAAAACGGTTGCAACCTAAGCTTACTGTAGTCGGTCTCACGCGCATAAATACTGTAGCCCGCGCTAACACCATCCACCGTAAAGTACGGCTCAGAGTAGCTAAAGTTGAGTGAACTTTGGTAGGCGCTCTTGTTGATACCAACACCGACCTGCTTACCTGTACCAAAAAAGTTATTTTCAGTAAGGTTGGCACCTAACTGTAAGCCATAACCTTGAGAATAACCAAGGTTGGCTCCGACTGAACCGGACGGCTGCTCTTCAACGGTGTAAACCACGTCGATCTGGTCATTAGTCCCCGCCACCGGAATATTCTCTACCGATACCTCTTTAAAGAAACCGACGCGCTCCAATCGCACTTTAGACATATCAATAAGAGCGTTATTCGCAGAGCCTCCCTCCATTTGGCGCATCTCACGCCTCAAAACAGAATCGGCTGTCTTGGTGTTTCCTCGAAATTCAATTCGTCTTACATAGGCTCGCATACCCGGCTTAACTAAGAAGGTTACAGTCGCTGTCTTAGCATCTTCGTCAATTTGCGGATATCCTTCGACCTCAGCAAACGTATAACCCTCGTTACCTAAACGCCTAGTTATGTAATCGCTGGACGCAGTCATCAGTGCCTGGGAAAATATAACCCCTTCGCGCAATAGTACGAGCATTCTGGCCTGGGCCTCTGGGATTATAAGATCACCCGCCAGTTCTATCTCACTAATCGTGTAAACATCACCCTCATTTACATTCACAGTAATGAATACGGATTCTTTATCAGGACTGACCGAGACCTGAGTGCTAAGCACTTCAAATTTCAGATAACCTCTGTCTAAGTACCAGCTTTCAAGGGTCTCGAGATCTGCAGAAAGCTTTTCTCTCGAGTACTTGTCATCGCTGGTAATCCAGGACAACCAGCCAGTTTTGTTCTGTTCAAATTGATCAAGCAAAACAGGCTCTGCAAAGTTGCTGTTACCCACAATATTAATGTGCCGAATCTTGGCGACGTCGCCCTCGTCGATATCTATATTGACGGCAACACGATTACGCGGCAACTGCTTCACTTCAGTTTGAACCAGCGCACCATAACGTCCCTGGGACACATACTGCCGCTGCAACTCTTGACTCATGCCTTCCAAAATAACCTGACGGAATATCTGACCCTCTGCTAAGCCATTATCGCGAAGTGCATCCATTAATTGGTCGGTCTCAATAGCCTTGTTACCTTCAATATTGATTTCGGTAACTGCTGGTCGTTCAATCAACCCAACCACTAAGATACCATTCTCTCTAGCCATTATGACGTCTGCAAAATAACCCGTACGAAAAAGTGACCTGGTCGCTTCGCGAACGGCTATATCATCCGCCATATCTCCAACACTAAGGGGTAGCGCAGCGAAGACAGTTCCCGCAGAAACACGCTGAAGGCCCTCGATACGTATATCTAAAACCTTAAAATCATCAGCATGAGAGCCAGAAGAGGCGATTACTATGAATAGAATCAAGCCAGTTAGTAGTTGCTTCATTAACATCAATAACCCTAGTAATTAATCGGCGTAAGAGAACTCAAAATGGACGCATGAGATCATTAAATGTGGCGAATATCATCAAACTTATTAGCATTGCAAACCCTGCTTTGTAACCAACAAGCTGAATCCGTTCAGAAACTGGCGAGCCTTTCATTACTTCAATTAGGATGAATACAATATGTCCTCCGTCTAGGACTGGGACTGGCATTAAATTCATCACGCCAAGCATTATACTCAGAATAGCCACAAAGCGAATAAAATTATCGAAACCTGCGCGAGCTGTATCACCAGCAACTTTTGCAATAGTGATAGGGCCACTTAAGTTTTTAGGGCTGAGGTTACCGGTCACCAATTTACCCACTGACTTAACGACAAAAATACAGTTTTCAACAACCTCTTCGATCGCACGTGGAATCGCACTAATCAGCCCGTAATCAATCTCGGTAACCAACGACTCCGGATAGGTCACGCTAGAGGATAACTGGATACCTAACTGGCCTACCGCTTTACCCTCTCTTATTACACTTTCTGGAGTGGCATAAATGTCAATATCACGAGAACTTCCACTCTCATCGAGCCTCTGAATACTAAGCTTGAGTCGCTGACCAGAGCTGTTAGAAACCTGCTCAATAAACGCGCTGGTAGACACTATAGGAGCATCATTGACGGCGACCAACTGATCGCCTGCTCGCAAACCCGATTGATCGCCAGGCGCAGAGTCAACAACTGCCGCTACTAACAATGAGTCGAGGACAAATGGAGGATACAGACCAATGGTTCTAAGTGGCATGGGTGCTTCTTCATCAGCTAGCCAGTCCTGAACACTAACACGGAGCTCATAGCGAATAGAGCTATCAGAATAAGTGACCAAAAAAGGAATCTCGCCACTGGTCCCAATAAAATCAAATAGCACCCGGGACACCTCTGCCCATGAATCAGTCTGCTGACCGGCGATATCGACAATTTTCATACCTGATTCAAAACCAGACTGCTCGGCGATTGATGACGGCTCAACGTCCCCAATCACGGGAGATAATCCGCGTTCACCGCCTAAAAAAATAAACCAGAAAATAACTCCAGCTAATAAAAAATTAGCCATAGGACCCGCACTAATTATGGCCAAACGCTGCAATGGTGTTTTAGTGTTAAAGGCTAACGGGACGTCTTCGGGGGCGACATCACCAGCCCGCTGATCGAGCATTCTTACATAACCACCAAGAGGCAGCACGGCAAAGATGAACTCGGTCCCGTGTTTGTCATGCCACTTAAAAAGCGCCTTCCCAAATCCAATAGAAAACTGTTCTACGCGCACACCACAACGGCGTGCGACCCAAAAATGGCCGAATTCATGAAAGGTGACTAGCGTACCTAGTGCTATAAACGTGTAAAAAATAGTTAAAACGGTATCGAACATCTAAGACGTTATCCTTGAAATATAATCAGCAGCAAGACTGCGGGCTTTAAGATCTGACTCTTGGACTGCAGTAAGTGACTCTGGTTCATTAAATGTAGAGACAGACATAGTCTCTTTTACAACATCGGCGATTTGAGTAAACCTAATACGCCTATCCAAAAAAGCCTGAACCGCTATTTCATTAGCAGCATTTAACATTGCTGGGGCATCACGACCAATTCGCGCCGCTTCATAGGCCTGAGTCAAGCAAGGGAAATCATTAAAATTTGGTCTTTCAAAGTCAAGGCGAGAAACATCAAACAAATCTAAATTTTTAACCCCTGAATCGATTCTGTCGGGCCATGCAAGTGCATGAGCAATTGGCGTACGCATGTCTGGATTGCCTAGCTGGGCAATCACTGAACCATCTACATACTGAACAAGCGAGTGAATAATACTTTGCGGATGAACCACAATCTCGATCTGGCTTTCCTGCATGTCAAACAGCCAGCAGGCTTCGATCAACTCTAACCCTTTGTTCATTAGAGTTGCGGAATCAACAGATATTTTGTTACCCATACTCCAATTTGGATGCGCACATGCCTGTTCCGGCGTAACATCCTTCATCTGATCAGTCGTCCAACCCCGGAAGGGCCCCCCGGAGGCCGACAATAAAAGTTTACTGACTCCCACCGCAGACAAATCATTCTTATTTTGCGGCAAACATTGAAAGATCGCATTGTGCTCACTATCAATCGGTAACAGCACAGCTGTCGAATCCTTTAGGGCCTCCATAAAAAGATGCCCTGCCATTACTAAGGCTTCTTTATTTGCCAGTAACACCTTTTTATTGGCGTTTACAGCGGCTAGTGTGGGCATAAGTCCAGCGGCGCCAACAATAGCGGCCATGACTATATCTACCTGACTGTCGCGCGAAACCTCGCACAACGCGTCTACGCCAACAAGTACTTGAGTAAGGACATCAAAAGGCTTTAAAAGAGCATTTAACTGCTCCGCCGAATCGTTATCCATAACCACTGCATACGTCGGTCGATGCTTTTGACATTGCTCAGCCAACAGCTGAATTTTAGTCATACCAGTGAGCGCAAAAACACTGTATCTCTGAGGATGACGAGTCACCACATCGAGGGTACTCAGGCCAATAGACCCTGTTGCACCTAATATTGTTATCCACTGTCTGCTCAAGGTGTAAAGGCCCCCAGCAGAATTGCATACAAGGGAAGCGCGGCCATGACACCGTCAATACGATCTAAAACACCTCCATGGCCGGGTAGTAATGAGCCACTGTCCTTAACACCACTATGGCGCTTGACCATACTTTCAAACAAATCGCCGACTATTGAATACAGAGCCACGGGAAAAACCAGCAACGACCATTTTAACGCTGAGATCTCCGCCGGAACATAAACGACTAACGCACCAATCAAGAGTACCTGCAACGCCATTGCCCCAATAAAACCTTCCCAGGTTTTACCCGGACT
Organism: gamma proteobacterium HTCC2207; assembly: GCA_905181925.1. Taxonomy (GTDB): domain Bacteria; phylum Pseudomonadota; class Gammaproteobacteria; order Pseudomonadales; family Porticoccaceae; genus HTCC2207. The sequence goes on along the minus strand of CAJIZU010000079.1, from coordinate 2,820 downwards.
TACCAGTGGCGCCAGTTTACGTTTACCAAATAGCTTACCAGCGATAAAGCCACCGACGTCCGCCAAAACAATGATTACGATCCCTAGCAGTAAACCCAACTGCGCATGTTCGCCCAGTAAAATAGAAACAATAGACAACCAGGTAGCCGCTAAAAGCAACAAGCCCAGTAGTGCTAAAATAGGTTGTGGAGACCACAGAATTGAACTAGAAGGATAGCCTTGAATCCATAGGAAGATCACCGCCCACAAAGCTACGATCCCAAGCATTATATTGTGAGCTCTTTGTGGCTGGAAATTATCGGGTAGCCCCACCCATGCACTTAACCCAATGAGAATAACGGCTAAAGAAATGATGTAAGCGACTCTGGCTGTTGCAGAGTTGACTCTAATTAGCTTAGACCACTCCCAACAACCCAGTACAACAAGCGGAAGAGTCGCTATAGCAAACCAAACAGAGGGCAATAGAAATAACATCGCCACAAATAATGATGCCATACAAACTGCAGTTATTATTCTCAGTTTAAGCATCTAAATACCTAACCTATAAACACTGTAATGTTTAAAACCAGTCAACAAGAAACCTGTAAGACCGTCGATACCATAGTAGCCAAAAAGGCGCTCTATCGCGTTCATATCTTAGTCCACTTTGTGTGGTCTGATAAAGAGATTAAATCTCCATCAAATCTTTTTCTTTAGCGACCAAAGACTCGTCTATTCGACCAACGAAACGATCAGTTATTTTCTGAATATCATCATTAGCTTTACGTTCTTCATCTTCACTAATATCTTTTTCTTTTAACAAGTCTTTTACGACTGACAGAATATCTCTGCGAATATTACGAATTGAGACTCTCGCATTCTCAGCTTCTGATTTGGCCTGTTTTCCGTAGGTCTTGCGAGTTTCTTCAGTGAGAGCAGGCAGAGGTATACGTATTACGGTTCCGGCAGTGGATGGATTCAACCCTAAGTCCGACTTCATTATCGCTTTCTCAATATCGGGAACGAGGGACCTTTCCCAAGGGGTAACCGACAAAGTCCGAGAGTCCTCAACAACAATAGATGCCGCCTGAGATAACGGCGTATCAACACCGTAATAGTCGACAGATATCCCATTAAGCAAGCTTGAATGAGCCCGTCCGGTACGGATCTTATTAAAAGCATTAGCCAGAGCGTCCAAAGACTTAGTCATCCGCGCTTCTGCATCACTCTTGAGTTCTTCAATCATCGTTTAATCTCTCACTCTTCTTCTATCAATGTGCCTTCATCGCCGCCGACAACAAGGTTTAATAAAGCGCCCTGCTTTGACATTCGAAAAACCCGTAGTGGCATTTTATGCTCACGACACAAACAGATAGCTGTCAAATCCATTACGCCGAGTTTTTTATCCAGAATTTCATCATAGGTCAGGCTTGAGTATAGCTCTGCGTTGGGATCAAGCATTGGGTCAGCACTATAAACCCCATCAACTTTAGTCGCTTTGAGAACGATCTCTGCATTGATTTCAATGCCGCGCAAACACGCCGCGGAATCGGTTGTAAAGAAGGGATTTCCCGTGCCGGCTGCAAAAATAACTACATCACCGTCTTTCAAGTAGCGAATTGCACGCCGTCGGTCATAGTGCTCTACAACACCGCTCATTGGGATAGAGGACATCACTTGAGACGATATATTGGTACGTTCCAAGGCATCTCGCATTGCCAGAGCGTTCATCACTGTCGCTAGCATACCCATGTGGTCGCCAGTGACGCGGTCCATGCCGGCCTCATTAAGCGCAGCACCACGGAACAAATTACCACCACCAATGACCAGTCCTACCTGCACGCCGATACCAACCAGCTGGCCAATTTCTAGCGCCATACGGTCAAGAACTTTGGGGTCAATACCAAAGCCCTCACTGCCCATCAATTCCTCTCCGCTAAGCTTGAGAAGAATTCTCTTATACTGCTTTTGACTACCAGAAACTGACATAACGATTCCTAATATTGGTTAGCTAGCACCCTTAACTTGCGCGGCAACCTCGGCTGCAAAATCAACCTCTTCAACCTCAATTCCCTCGCCAACTTCGTAACGAACAAATGATACTACCTCTGCGCCTGCTGCTTTGACTAACTTGCCAACAGTTGTGTCAGGGTCTTTAACAAAAGGCTGGTCAACAAGACTGCTTTCCTTTAAAAACTTGTTCACTCGGCCAGCAATCATCTTTTCAATAATTTCTTCTGGCTTACCACTCTCTCGAGCTTGGGCCGCATAAATCTCTTTCTCAGCAGCAACCACCTCAGCGGACATCTGGTCTGAACTTACCACTGCAGGATTCACCGCAGCTACATGCATGGCGACATCTTTTGCAAGCGCTTCATCACCGCCGCTTAAACCCACTATAACAGCGATCCTGTTATTACTGTGAACATACCCGCCCACCACAGTTGCATCGATACTAGACACCCTGCGTGGTGAAATATTCTCACCAATTTTTTGTACAAGAGCTTCTCTCAAAGATTCCAATTCACCGGACATCAATGCTGTCATGTCAGTTTGTTTTGAATCAAACGCAGCGTCGACTACAGTCTGCACGAAACCCTGAAAACCTTCATCACGCGCGACAAAATCAGTCTCACTGTTGATCTCGACAACAACACCAAAACCACCGTCAACCTTAACAGAAACAAGTCCGTCGGCCGCTGTTCGACCGGCTTTTTTAGCCGCCTTCATACCACTAGACTTACGCAACTCTTCAATGGCTTTGTCTATATCAGCGCCGGCCTCAACCAGAGCTCTCTTACATTCCATCATTCCTAGACCTGTACGTTCACGCAGATCTTT
>CAJIZU010000078.1 GCA_905181925.1 gamma proteobacterium HTCC2207 | reverse complement strand
CACGCTTTAGCCTCTGGCATAACTCAATTAGGCGATCCAGCTTTTCTTCAAAATTTTCAGTGTCTGTCATGATTAAATTATTACCGCTATAGGATTAAAAGGAGCTTGGTAACTATAGGCATTGTGTTGGTATTGGTCAATTATAAGATGGTTTCTAATGCAGTCCTCTGGTCCAAGCACCCAGATATACAACTACTGCTGTAATCAAGCCATAGGCGGCCATTGCTACACTAATAAGTACAAAGAAGTCTTCGGCAGTAGCGTCAGGTTGCACGCTCAAGTACCATCCGCCTACTGCAACCACTACCATTCTGGCTACGGCTCCCATCACCGGCCACATTAGGCGTCTGGCGCCTTGCGATGCAAAATAGAGACAAAGCCCCAACCCGAAGAATGCGTAAAACGGACCAACAATCTGTAGATAACTTCGACAGGCCGCGCGCACAGTTTCTACATCGGTAAACAGGTCAGCCCATAGTGATGGGAATATAGCGAGCAAGATACCCATAAATCCGGCTAATGCAGCTGCACAGATTGACGAGATCCAGCCAATCTTCACTCCTCTCTGGTATTTTCCAGCACCGAAGTGTGCTCCCACCATGGTAATAGAGGCTGATCCAATGCCAAATATAAGAGGAATCATCAAGAATTCGAGTCGAGCGCCGATACCATAGCCTGCAAGGACATCAACACCCAGCCTAGCCATCATTGCAGTAATAATAATCACAGTCACCACTGATGATAGGGGAGACAGAGACGCTATGCTGCCTACCTTTAGAATATCGAGTAACGCAGATAGCTTTATAGGAATACCGTGAAAACGTAAGCGCAATGACGGCGATATTCTGACTAGAAACCAGAGCTGCAGAAAACTAGCAACGGTGAAGCCTACAACATTGCCCAGCGCGGCCCCGGCCATACCCAAAGCAGGAAACGGACCTACGCCAAATACCAGCAAGCCTGATACCAAAATCTGGATAAGCGAGGCCAACGCCATTGGTAATGCGGCCATATTCATCTGCCCGGTACCGCGGATAACAGCGTTAAGGCCATTAGCGATCCATATGGCGATACAGCCTGAGAAAAATATATCAGAGTAGGCTAGCGCTTCTTTTAGAATGTCGTCTTGCCCTCCGAGAGCGGTATACAGATCTGTTCCAAACGTAAGAAATAGCCAGGAAAAAATAAGCGAGAAGCAAATAGTAAGGATAAACGAATGGAGGGCAACCGATTCTGCCCCTTCTCTGTTCCCGGCGCCTAGTTGCTGGGCAACGGCTCCTGCAATGGCGCCACCAAAAGAACCTCCTGCCATCATCATTGTTAACATAATCATCGGAAATGCCAGCGCTAGCCCAGCCAGGGGAGCTATTCCCAATTGACCGATATAGAAGGCCTCGGCCATAGATGTGGCGAGCATAATAAACATCGCGACAATATTGGGTGCTGCCAATCTGGCTAATGTAGGTCCGATTGGATCAGTTAACAGTTTTGCCTGCATAGGAGTATTCCAGAGTTAATAAGATCAGGAGCGAGTGAAATAGGTGAGTTCACTGAGGTAACTGTTTCTGATATAAATTACTGTCGTGAGCCAGTATAAAGTTCCTAGTGAATTAATCGCAAGCCAATCATAGTGAACAATCTAATCAGACGATATGTGGTCCACTAAGTGTAACAACGCTTTCTACTAGCGTAAATATGATCTAGTCCACACAACGCACAGTCGGACTTTATGTCCTTAAACTAGGATGCATGGACAAACTAAGAATGTTAGGATGCCAGTAATTATTAATGAGGTAGAAATGTGACATTTGATGAACTGGAAGAGCTATTTTACGCCCTGAAAATCAATGCTAGCCCTTCAGCATTTCATGGGTTTCTGTGTGGAAGGCTGACCTGTGGTGCAGTGGCGATTGATCTTTTAATTGAGGCGTCCACGGAGTGGCTGGCGTTATCGGAGGAGCAAGCTGAGGCTGCAGACAATGACTTCAGAGACTTTTATGAAGCGTCATTAAGTAATTTAGAAGATATTTCCTTTCTTTTTAAGCCTACTTTACCTAACGATGATCTGCCATTGGGAGAACGGTTAGTGGCGGTTGGAGAGTGGTGTGGCAACTATATTTCTGGTCTGGCAGAGGGTCTTGGGGAAAACTTTGAGCTTTCTGATGACGGCAAAGAGGCGTTGGATGATTTAGGTGCAATCGGCCAAATATCTGTTGATTTTGAGTCAGATGAAGATGGAGAGCATGATTACACTGATTTGGTCGAATATGTACGCTTGGCCGTTCAGGTAATTTTCACTGACTTGCACCCAGAAATAGACTCAGAATTAAATGAAGATTCTGAATCTAATCCGACTCTCCATTAAAATCGAATACCCATAAGTATTGTTAGTAGGGCAGGAGCTAATTAGATGATTACCAATAAAGAGTACAGCGCGAGACGCAAAGAGTTAATGTCGTTAATGCACAGTAATAGCATTGCAATTATCTCAGCTGCGCCTGAAAAAGTTAGATCGCGAGATACACATTATCCCTATAAGCAGAATGTAAATCTGTCTTATCTCTGCGGTTTCCCAGAGCCAGAGTCAGTGCTGGTTTTAATTCCTGGTCGTGCTCAGGGAGAAATGGTTCTATTTTGCCGTGATAAAGATCCACTGCGTGAGACTTGGGATGGGTATCGTGAAGGCCCCGAGGGGGCGGTGAGTAACTTTGGTGCCGATGATGCTTTTCCGATCGCGGATATTGATGATATTTTACCTAATCTTATCGAGGGGAAAGACCGACTGTATTACGCCATTGGTAAGGATCCAGAGTTTGATAGACATCTAATGGATTGGGTCAATCATGTGCGCAATCAGCGTGGGAATGGCGCATTACCACCGGGTGAGTTTGTTGATCTTGATCATTTTATTAATGAAATGAGGTTGTTCAAAACAGCAGGCGAGTTGAAGATAATGCGCAAGGCTGCAGAGATATCAGTTAGCGCACACTCCCGTGCAATGAAAGCCAGCAAGCCTGGTCTTTTTGAGTATCAGCTACAGGCCGAGATAGAGCATGAGTTTGCGGTTCATGGCTCAGCCGGTGCCGCTTATACTAGTATTGTTGGCGGTGGTAAAAATGGTTGTATATTGCACTATATTGAAAACAGAGATGCTCTTAAAGATGGAGACTTGGTGCTCATCGATGCTGGTTGTGAGTACCAAAATTATGCGGCTGATATTACTCGCACATTTCCTGTAAATGGAAAGTTTAGTGACGAGCAAGCAGCGATTTATGACATTGTGCTTCAGGCACAAACTGATGCAATTGCTGTTATTGGCCCGGGCATTGAGTACAACAAAACCAATGAAGCCACAGTTCTTGCGATTACCCAAGGTTTGGTTGATCTAGGTATTCTGCATGGCGATGTTGACGAGTTAATAGCCAGCGAGGCGCATCGTGAGTTTTATATGCATGGTGCTGGGCATTGGTTGGGTATGGATGTGCATGATGTTGGTGACTATAAGATCGACGGTCAATGGCGAGTTTATGAGCCCGGGATGGTCGTTACTATAGAGCCCGGTATTTATATTGCGCCCGGCAATCCAAATGTTGATAAGAAATGGCATGGTATTGCTGTTCGTATTGAAGATGACATTGTGGTGACTAAGGACGGTAATGAAAACATTACCGCTGGAGTACCTAAGAAGAGAGATGAAATTGAAGCGTTGATGGCGGGTTGATCATTAATTAATGAGCACTAAAGAGTCAGGAAAAGCTGTAAAAGATCTGCCCCATTTTGACATGGTGATTGTCGGTGGCGGTATGGTCGGTATTAGTTTGGCGCTAATTTTAGCTGCACAGGCTGATTGGAAAATTTTATTAGTTGAGGCTCAGTCGATGAAGCTAGCTTCAGCCTCGGCCTCGAATTACAGTGCTAGCTTTGACGATCGTTCGACGGCCTTATCTTGGACGAGCCGGAGCATTTATCAATCCATAGGAGTTTGGGATCAGCTAAGTAAACATCTTACGGGCATAAAACAGATCCATGTTAGTGATCGTGGACATGCCGGCCTGACACGCATGAGCGCGGATGAAACTGGTGTCGACGCATTGGGTTATGTGATTGAAAATCATTGGCTTGGGTCTGTGCTTATCGACCGGTTGGCACAGCAATCTATCGAGGTATTAGCTAACACACACATAACATCAGTCAGACCTCTGAGGGATGGTGTCGAGATTGGATTGGATGGAACAAAAGACCTAGGCGGTGAAGTAACAAGGCTCATTCGCACTGACCTGCTTATCATTGCTGATGGCAGTAACTCTAAGACGGCTGAAAAGCTGGGCATTCACAGTAAATCCTCGTCCTATGGGCAAACTGCAATTATTGCCAATATTCAGCTAGAAAAAAAACATCAAAACGTTGCTTATGAGCGCTTTACTGATCAGGGCCCAATGGCTTTATTACCATTAAGTGACTTTGAAGGTCAGCACCGTAGCGCACTGGTTTGGGTTCAGTCCGAAGAGACAGCGGAGGGATTAATTAAGGCGGCGGACGAGGCTTTTCTAGATAGTTTACAACAACGATTTGGTCATCGCTTGGGACGATTTAAGCAAGTCGGTAATCGCTTAGCCTATCCTCTGGCGCTGAGTCTTACTTCAGAACAGGTTCGCCGAAATGTGGTTGTGGTAGGTAACGCAGCGCATAGTTTACATCCGGTTGCCGGGCAAGGATTCAATCTCTCTCTCAGAGATGTAGCTGCACTTGGGGCTCGCCTTAACTTGGCCCGGGCAGAGCAAAAAAATATTGGTGCGCTGGAGGTCCTTGAGGATTATCGGCAGCAGCAGCTCGTTGATCAACGCAATACCGTAATCTTTAGTGACAGTTTGACTAAGTTTTTTTCCGGCACATCGAGTCTATCCGCCGCCACCCGCAATTCAGGATTGTTGGCGCTAGATTTGGTTCCTCAGCTACGCCATGGTTTTACAAAGTTTGGAATGGGTATGGCAACTTCAGAGGCACGGCATGGTTGAATCAAGCGCTCCTCAATATGACATTATTATTGTTGGCGCCGGTATGGTTGGGGCTTTGGCAGCATGCCTGCTGTCACAGCCCAGTAGTATAAAAAAGGCTGCGCCTTTAAAAATTGCCCTCGTCGATAATTCGGTCGCAACGCCATTTAATTCAGATCAATTTGACCCGCGTGTTGCCGCCATTACGGAGAAGTCACGGCAATTATTAATCGACTGTGGTGTATGGCCGGACATTAAAAGTTTGCGGACCAGCCCTTACTTAGCGATGAACGTATGGGATGCGGAAAGTACCGGAAGGATTTGTTTTGACTGCCATGATATTCATCTTCCCAATCTTGGTCACATTATAGAGAGTAGCGTGATAGTAGATACGCTGCTGAATAAGATAGCGAGTCTCGACAATATCGATTTTATCTGTCCGGCGACGATTCATCAGTATCAAAAGCAACCAGACATGATTACGGTGGAGATGGACGATGGCACCTGCATTGCGGGGTCTCTGCTCATTGGTGCGGATGGTGGAAATTCTAAAGTACGTGATCATTTTAATTTTAATTGTAAGCAATGGGACTATCAGCAAGAGGCCATTGTTGCCACAATAAAGACTGAAAACCCAAACCAGCAGACGGCTTGGCAGCGCTTTATGCCAACAGGTCCCCTGGCGCTGCTACCGCTCAATAATCAGGGGGACTTGCATCACAGTTCAATTGTTTGGTCTCAGCAACCGTCGACAGCTGAGGGATTGATGGCATTGGATGATGGACAATTTTGTGATGAGTTGACTCGGGCTAGTGAGCGCTGTTTAGGGGCGGTGACCTCGGTTAGTCGCCGATATAAATTTCCACTGAGACAAAATCATGCGGTTGATTATGTTCTCCCTCGGGTAGCGTTGGTGGGTGACGCGGCGCATACCATTCATCCGTTAGCGGGACAGGGTGTGAACTTGGGTTTTGCGGATGTAGCAGCATTAGCCGATGAGGTAACACGAGCTCGAATGCGCGATATAGATGTAGGAGATGAGAGCATACTTAAGCGATATCAGCGGCGGCGTAAGCCAGAAAACTTAGCTACCATGGGTGCAATGGAAGGGTTTAAAAATCTTTTTTCTGCGGACCAATTGCCGTTGAGATTATTACGTAGTCTGGGTATGTCTCAGTTAGATAAGATGACACCACTCAAAAATGAAATTATAAAACGAGCCATGGGTCTGTGAGTTTATTCCTCAGACGCTTCGTTGCTAGCAAGCCGTTCTTGGCGCTTCTCCTCCTCTAAAAGTACTGCTTTAATTTCTTCGAGAACTCCATCAACATCCGACTCGGTTGAGTCCGTGGCAAACCGACCGGTCAGTTCTACTTCGGGCTTAAGTTCGCCATCTTCGTAAAGAGCCCACATTTCTTCTGCATATTGAGTCCCCAGTAGCTCAGGCGCAAATTGGCCGTAATATTGAGTCATATTCTCAACATCTCTTTGCAGCATAGACTCTGCATGGTTATTTGCAGAGGCATCAACTGCTTGAGGAAGGTCAATAATGACCGGCCCGTAATCATCAACTAAGACATTAAATTCAGATAAGTCACCGTGAACTATGCCTGCACAGAGCATCAATACAACATAGTGCATTACCACAGCATGATCCTCTAGCGCCTGCTCAGCACTCATTGATACGTCACCCAGTCGAGGCGCGACATCTCCACTATCGTCGGTAACGAGTTCCATCAACAAAACACCATCAAAACAACCATAGGGGGTGGGAACGCGGACGCCAGCGTTGGCGAGTAAGTAGAGGGCATCTACTTCAGCATTCTGCCAAGTTTCTTCCTGTTGTTTGCGCCCATATTTAGAGCCTTTTTCCATGGCACGTGCTCGACGCGTATTACGAACTTTGCGGCCTTCTTGATATTGAGTGGCTTTTTTGAAGCTACGTTTCATCGCCTCTTTGTAGACTTTTGCACACCTTATTTCATTACCACAGCGCACCGTATAGACCGTCGCTTCTTTTCCGCTCATTAGTTGACCGATAACCGCGTCGATCACGCCGTCTTCAATCAAAGGTAATAGTCTTTTTGGTGTCTTCATAGTTAAGTATTTAGGCCCCAGAAGGGCGTTATGTTTTTAGTGACCAAGTGCGATTAGTTTAAAAGAGCTGTTCTTGGCGAGTACTTGGATCGATCTAAAGTACTTTTTCGCTTTTTGCTCTAACGGAATAAAGGTATTGACCACAAATAGGGCATGGCCGCGCGGCGCCAATAGTCGCTTGCTAGCCTCAAGAAATTTAGAGCTCATATCACCATCTACCGCAAATCCTTGATGAAAAGGAGGGTTACACCAAATCGTATCGAAGCGCTGGCTAATAGTATCACCAGCATCTGAGGCTATAACCTGAACTTTGGCAGATGTCGTTTGGAAATTTTCAGTAGTAGCTAACAAAGCCGCGGCGTTATTATCGGTTGCCGTTATTTGCCCAATACCAAACTGAGCAGCGTGAGAGCACAAATAGCCATAGCCGCAACCTAAGTCAAGCAGTGATTCTGGCGGTTGTTCAAAGCGCTCGAGAAAAAGAGGCAAATGCTCGACCAAAAAAGCACTACCACGATCCACTTTTTCCCAACCAAAAATACCAGGTTTACTGCGCAACGATAAATCTTCAAGACTACCAATATCACGAGTCTTAGCGTAACTCTTATCATCTAGGGGCGCTTTTTCAGAAGGGTATAGCGTAATAGTAGCGAGGTAATTATTGCCATTCTTTTTGGCCGCAGTGCGATCGCCAAAGAGATTGCAGGCGTTCTTAACATAGGCCTTGATACCGTCATTTTTGTCCCCGGAAAGTAGTAAAGAGCCCTGCGGTTTCAGTAAACGGAAAGATTGATTGATGACATGATGGCTGCTTGCTCGCTCTTTACAGACGCGAAATAACACGCCGTCGTAGTAGTGATTTTCAAGCTGACTAAAGTCTAAGTCATTAAAGGTGACAGATAACCCCGCAGTTTTTGCTTGTTGGGTTATGTCATAGCGATTACTGATGATCTGAAGCTCACATTGACACCGGTTTGAAACATCAGCCCAATTAGCCTGCGCCCAATTTTCATCGGCGACTATTAGATAATTACCTTTAAATAAGTACAATTGCTCAAGTAGTAGAGAGACATTCTTATCAATCATTGAACGCTGCAGAGAAAATGTTTCGATCATAATATACAGGCCACTTCAGCGTCAGATAAGATTCTATAGTCGCCTTCGGCGAGTTCATCATCGAGCACGATGTCTCCCACTTGAAAGCGATGGAGTTTAGCGACGTGATTGCCTAAGGCTGCAAACATACGTTTAACTTGATGATATTTGCCTTCACCGATAGCGAGAGTAAGACGATGGCTGTCTAGCTGTTCCATAATGGCGGGCATACAGCGGTGTTTTTCGCTTTCCAGCAACACGCCATTGGCGAGCTTTTCTTGATAATCATCACCGATGGGTTCAGCGAGAGTGACCGCATAAAGTTTACTGCATTTGGATCGTGGCGATGTGACGCGATGATTCCATTTTCCGTCATCGGTTACTAAAAGCAGACCCGTGGTATCTATATCTAAGCGACCGGCAATTTGTAATTCTTCACTGCGATGTTCATAAATAAGACTTATCGCTGTTGGATGATTATTATCCTTGGTCACTGATACAACACCGGCGGGTTTGTTGAGCATAAAATACCGATGCTTATAGGCGCTGATAATCGATCCATCTAGACTCACCTGCTGATCTGAGTTGACCTTAATGGCTGGATTAGTCGTCACTTCATCGTCAATAGCCGCGGTCCCGGCTTTAATCATACGCTTTACTTCAGAACGAGAGATGTCAGTTGCATTGCTAATGTATTTATCTAGGCGCACAGTTAATCCACACTCGCTAATAGTTGAGCGGCCTCTTTAGCGAAGTAGGTTAAAATACCGTCTGCGCCGGCTCGTTTAAACGCCAGTAATGATTCCATAATAACCTGCTCTCTATTTAACCAATCATTCTCAAAGGCCGCACAATGCATGGCATATTCCCCACTCACTTGATAAACAAATGTTGGGGCTTTTAATTCATCTTTAACTCTACGCAGAATATCCAGATAGGGCATTCCAGGTTTGATCATAATAATATCGGCACCCTCATCAAGGTCCATAGCGCACTCATGTAAAGCTTCATTGGCGTTGGCAGGATCCATCTGATAAGTCTTTTTATTACCACCTTTTATAGTACCTGCTGAGCCTACTGCGTCTCTGAAGGGGCCATAATAGCTAGAGGCATATTTGGCGGAATAAGCGAGAATTTGAGTATTTTCAAACCCGTTGTCTTCAAGTTCTTCGCGGATGGCACAAATACGCCCATCCATCATGTCCGACGGCGCCACAATATCGGCTCCCGCTTCGGCATGGGAGAGCGCCTGTTTTACTAATACTTCATTAGTGACATCGTTGAGCACATAGCCGCTCTGCTCATCTATGATACCGTCTTGTCCATGGATCGTGAATGGATCAAGCGCCACATCGGTAATAATACTTAAGTCTGGTACTGCTTGCTTTATTGCTCTAACAGCTCGTTGAGCCAAGCCTTCTGGATTGTAGGCTTCCTCTGCTAAGAGCGACTTTAAGTCTGGGCTAACCACAGGAAATAAGGCGACCGCAGGGATACCCAAAGCAGCAATTTGCTTGGCTTCCAGTACCAGTAAATCGATAGATAGCCGATTGACACCCGGCATAGATGCGATAGGTTCAGATTGCAAAATTCCCTCGACCACAAACATCGGTAAGATAAGGTCGTTAACGGATAACCTATTCTCTTGCATCAAGCGACGAGAAGAATCTGTTGCGCGATTGCGGCGCATCCGTGTGTAAGGGTATGGACCACGGTTACTTTTAAAGCTCATGAATACTCCGTTAGAGTAAAAATAGTCAGCGTTGATTAGATCTTGCGCACATGATACGCAAAAAACCGGCCTCCTACATAAGTATTGCTGAATCTAACAGTTAGATACGAGCAAAAACGCGCTCCGCGGCATTTAGTGTATCTTCAATATCTTGATCTGTATGAGCAGCCGACATAAAACCAGCCTCGTAAGATGCAGGAGCAAGATAGACGCCCTCTTGCAACATACCATGGAAAAATTTAGCAAACCGGGCAGTGTCACATTTAATCACTTGATCGTAATTAATGATTTTCTCTTCCTCAGAAAAAAATACTCCCCACATGGTCCCGACGTGATTACTTGTCAAAGGAACACCTGCTGCTTTTGCGCGCTCGACCAGACCATCGACCAATCGTGTGGTACGAGCAATGACTGGATCCAAAAAGCCAGGTGCAGAGATTAAGTTTAGGGTCGCCAAGCCTGAAGCCATGGCCACAGGATTACCGGATAAGGTTCCGGCCTGGTAGACCGGTCCAAGGGGTGCTATGTGTTCCATTATTTCGCGCTTACCACCGAAGGCGCCAACCGGCATTCCGCCTCCGATGACCTTGCCGAGACAGATTAGGTCAGCATCGATATTGTAATGGCCAATGGCCCCTTGTTGGCTGATACGAAAACCAGTCATAACTTCGTCAATAATCAGGAGGGCGCCGCTGTTAGTGCAGCACTCTCGGAGAGCCTCCAAAAATCCAGGAATTGGTGGTACGCAATTCATATTGCCCACTACTGGCTCAACAATAATGCAGGCAATTTGATCACCAATCTCAGAAAAAACGCTTTTGACCTGTTCAATATTATTATACGACAGCGTGATTGTGTGGTCGGCTAAACATGCTGGAACCCCCGGCGAACTTGGTACCCCCAGCGTTAATGCGCCTGAACCTGCTTTTACCAGGAGGGAATCAGAATGGCCATGATAACAACCTTCAAATTTAACAATTTTGTCTCGCCCGGTATAACCGCGAGCCAAACGAATCGCGCTCATGGTTGCTTCTGTACCTGAGTTAACCATGCGAATCATTTCCATACCTGGAACAATCGAACAAATTTTATCTGCCAGTTGGATCTCAAGTTCGGTGGGGGTGCCAAACGTCATTGCTTTATCTAACTGTGAGCGAATGGCTTGTAAAACGGTTTCATGACCGTGTCCGAGTAGCATCGGTCCCCAAGATAGTACGTAGTCTATGTAACGGTTGCCGTCGGCATCATACATATAGGCACCGCTTGCTCGATCAAAAAAGATAGGAGTTCCACCTACCGCACCAAAGGCACGCACCGGTGAGTTTACCCCGCCAGGGATTGTTTTCTGGGCTTCTTCAAAAAGTTGTTGTGAGCGTATGTTTGTTGATTTGACTGTTTGCGGCATTACATTTCCCTAGCGTCTAGATTATTTAATTTAAGTTGGTTCAGGGGCTGTCACATTAAACAACCTGATCAGTCCTTGGTCTTATTAGAAGGGTTGCACTATAGCTAATATAACAATTGCGACTAAAAATATTACCGGCACCTCATTGAATACTCGAAAGTAGACATGCGTTTTTTTATTGCGATCTGCTGCTAGGTTTTTCATATGACCAAGACACACATGATGATAACCAATCAGTAAAACCACAAATCCCATCTTTAATTGAAACCATGTTTCAGAGAGATAGGCTGCTGGGGCCATAGATACCATCCAAAAACCAAATATTAACGTGGCAATCATCGATGGGTTAGCTATCCCTCGATATAGCTTACGTTGCATAATCTTGAATCGTTCAATACTGATGCTGTCTTCTGACATCGCATGATAAACAAACAGGCGAGGGAGATAAAAGAGTGCTGCAAACCAGCAAATTACAGCGATTATGTGAAAGGCTAATACCCATTTATACATTTAATTAATGCCCCTTAGGTTTATAGGTCCAGTAAGATATGGGGTTATGACATAGTTGATCGGACCACTTTACGGTATTATAGGCTCCTAAAGCCATTCTGGATATTTAAAAGCGAGGGTTCGGTGATCAAAGTTGGTATTGTTGGTGGGACAGGTTACACCGGTGCAGAGCTTATGCGACTGTTAGTTGGGCATCCGGATGCAGAGGTCATTAGTGTGACTTCTCGAAGTGACCAAGGTACACCTGTCACTGATATTTATCCTCACCTCCGAGGCTCTGTCGATCTTTCTTTTGTAGCGCCGAACCTCGATAATTTAAAAGACTGTGACGTGGTGTTTTTCGCCACGCCCCACGGTGTCGCTCAGAGTACAGTGCCGGCAATATTGGCGCTGGGTATAAAGGTCATTGATCTGTCGGCGGACTTTCGGATTCGAGATGTTGCCATTTGGGAGCGCTGGTATGGCCAATCTCATCAGGCGACAGATTTACTCAGTCGCGCTGTTTATGGTTTGCCAGAGTTCAATCGAGAAAAAATCAAAAATGCTGATTTAGTCGCCTGCGCTGGTTGCTACCCTACCAGCGTGCAAATTGGATTGTTGCCTCTGTTAAAAAAAGGATGTATTGATGTATCGGATGTGATCGCCAACTCCGCATCTGGAGTCAGTGGTGCTGGACGCCAGGCGAGCGTTGCTAATTTATTGTCCGAAACAAGCGATAGCTTCAAGGCTTATGCAGCATCAGGACACCGACATCAGCCTGAGATTGAACAAGGTCTTGCGGACATTGCCGGGGGAGAGGTTAAGCTTACTTTTGTGCCACATCTGTTACCGATTAACCGGGGTATACACACTACTATTTACGCGAATTTGATTGATCCCAGAATAGACGTGCAGGTATTGTTTGATGAGCACTTCGAGGAAGAGCCCTTTGTCGATGTATTGCCTGCTGGAAGTCATCCCCAGACGCGGTCAGTACGAGGTTCTAATTATTGTCATATTGCCGTGCATCGTCCGGAAAACAGTAACAAAGTGATTGTTTTGGTGGTTGAAGATAACTTGACCAAGGGAGCCTCAGGGCAGGCAATTCAATGTATGAATTTAATGTTTAATCTAGAAGAAACTACGGGTTTAAAATCGCCTGGGCTGGTGCCGTAATGACGGAGCGACGATCAATTGTCGTGACTCACCGGATTGGTTACAAGTATTGGCTATTGGGTTCGCTAATGGCGGTTGGGCTGTCTTCTTTTATATTGGGTAAGTGGTGGGGTCAGGCTGAGTTAGCAGACGTAATTAACGAAAGGCAGCAATTGACGAGTAAAGTGTCTGAGCTAGCAGCCTCCCTCGACTTTAAGAGTACAGAGCTTGAAATGGTCAGACTAAATGCTACGGTTGATTCTGTGGCCTTGGAAAATACGCGGCAAGAAATGATTGTTCTTCAGAAAAATATTAATCGAAATGAAGAACAGCTAGGGCTTTATAAGGAGCTTTTAGGTGATAGTAATCAACCCACTGGCTTGTCTATCACTGCATTTGATCTGACTCCTCTTGATAAAGGTCGCTTTGCTTATCGCTGGGTTGCGCGCCAAAAAACCTCAAAAATGCAAACATCTGAGATTGTTGCCGATATTTCCATAATCGGGCTTGAAGGCAACCAGGTCAGTACTGTATTGCTGTCGGATTTGGATGATGAGATAGAAAAAATGCCAATCAAGTTAACGTTTAAGTATTTTTCTATCAATCAGGGAGTTTTGAGCTTACCAGTGGGATTTAACCCTGATAAAGTCCGAATTCAACTGCGCTACTCTTGGAGTAAGGCAGTAAGCTATGATCAAAACTTTAACTGGATAAAAGGAGTGTAAGTTATGTTTAGTAAAGGTAGAGAGCAGGAAGCAACCAAAGGCTCATCGTCAGGTGAGTCAACAACACTAATTGCGCAAGGTACAAGCCTCAAGGGTGATCTTGATTTTCATGGAAGCTTAGAGGTTCAAGGTTCAATATCCGGGATAATTACATCTGATGATGAAAAGGCCCAGATTAGAGTTATTCAGGGTGGCGCTGTCGATGGGAAAATAGCGGTACCTACAGTAATCGTCAATGGGCACGTAAAGGGTGATATTTTTGCCACCAAACATGCTCGACTTGCATCAAAAGCAGTTGTTGAGGGCAATATATATTACAATACTCTCGAAATTGAGCGTGGAGCACATGTGGCGGGCAACTTAGTCCATGAAATTTTAGCAACTAACATTAGCTCAATTCAGCAAGATGAAAATGTTAATAGCGACAACAAAACTAGCAGTTGAAGTTAATAGAGCATCTATTAAGTACACAGACAGTCAACTAATGGGCCTTTTAGGCTGATAGTTACGGAGCAACAATGTCAGGAATCCAAACATATATACCTTCAGCGTTGGAAGTGACCGATAACGCAATAGCTAAGGTCCAGAGCCTTAAGTCTGAGGAGGAAAATGAAAATTTAAAGCTTAGAGTGTATGTCACAGGTGGCGGCTGCTCGGGATTTCAGTATGGATTTTCATTTGAAGACAGTATGGCCGAAGACGATACTCCGGTTAGTCGGGAAGGGGTCACTGTGCTCGTCGATTCTTTGAGCTTTCAGTATTTGGCGGGATCTACCGTAGACTACGAAGTGGGATTGATGGGGTCACGCTTTATTATCACCAACCCGAACGCATCTACCACCTGTGGTTGCGGTGCGTCATTCACGATTTAGGTCTTTTTAGCAACATCACGGCGAATAAAGTCCGCCTAACACTGCATGCTGAGATGCTCCGGTGACCGCTGGAACATTCGCGGTTTTATTCTCAATCCGACGTTTAGCCAGCCATGCGAACGCGCAAGCCTCAACCCACTTTGGATCCAAGCCAATGTTTAGGGTAGATTTGACCGCAGGTTGATGGGATTCATAAAGACTTTGGTTAAGCTGATTCATTAATTGTGTATTAAATACACCGCCACCACACACAAATATATCATCGAATGATTGCGTTAAATCCGCTATAGCGTCGGCAATAGTTTCAGCCGTCAATGCCGTCAGCGTGGCTTGGATATCTTCAGGCGCTAAACTAAAAGAACCTATTTGCTGCTCTAACCAAAGCAAGTTAAAGTCTTCTCGGCCGGTACTTTTGGGCGCTTTTAGTGAGAAAAAGGTATGCTTTTTTAGCTGATTGAGTAGAGGTTTCGATATATTACCTGTGGCAGCCCAGGCACCCTCGTGATCATAAATTTGTGCTCTATGCTTAAAGCACCAGGCATCTAATAACATATTACCCGGTCCGGTATCGAAGCCACTGCACTGATCATTGCCACTCAAAAGGGTTACATTAGCAATGCCGCCAATATTTATGATTACTCGATTACTATTTTTTTCGTGAAAAAAGCGTTGATGAAAAGCTGGAACCAACGGTGCACCCTGCCCGCCAAGAGCCATGTCGGCACGCCTAAAGTCGGCAACAACGGGACATCTGGTGCGTGCGGCAATGAGATTGGGATTGCCAATTTGCAGACTAAAACCATTAACCCTAGTTGGCGGCTGATGCCTTATAGTCTGTCCATGGGAGCCTATGGCGGCAACCTGAGATGGTTTAATGTTTAGCTGTGTCATGAGTTCTAAGGCAGTCTGAGCGAAAAGTTCACCGAGAATGTTGTCAGTCTCAGCATAGAGAGCGATCGAATCTGTGCCAGGTTGGCAGAGGCACAATATGTCAAGTTTTAGTTGTGCAGAAATCGGCTCAGAATGGCTACCCATGACACTAATTTTCCCATCACCAAAAGTGACTGCGACAGCATCGACACAATCGATGCTGGTTCCGGACATGATTCCTATGTAAATGTCGGGTTCGTTCATCAGAGGCCCCTAGTTTGCATTACGTGGCACATTTTCTTTCAGCGCTAGCTGAGTTCTCTGCTGGTACTGAGCTAGCTCGACTAGAATCGGTGTAATGGCTGCTTGAAAGGCGGCTTTTTCGCTGTTTAAAATTGGCTTTGCTTGGGGCAATTTTACTGTCCTTGGATTGCGATGTACGCCATTGACCAAAAATTCGTAGTGAAGATGGGGGCCAGTCGAGTAGCCGGTAGAGCCAACAGTCCCGATTAATTGCTTTTGCTTGACCGTTTGACCTTTGCGGACTTTCTTTTTATTTAAATGCAGGTATTTAGTGACATAGGTCTGACCATGCTGCAAAAACACATAATTGCCATTGGCTTTACTGTAGCCCGCTTCAATAACTTTACCGGCACCCGCTGCATATACCGGTGTGCCTCTTGGTGCCGCATAATCAACACCTCTGTGTGCCATAATTTTTTTGTGGATTGGATGCTTACGGCGCAAATTAAACCCAGAACTAATTCTAAATATATCCAGTGGCGTTCTAAGAAAAGTTTTGCGCATACTTAGGCCTTTGGGGGTGAAGTAGTCACTTGTCCCATTACTGTCTGTATATCGAACAGCATTTAAGGTCTTTTTGCGATTAGTGAAAGACGCAGCAATAATCTTACCGGCAGATAATTTTTCCCCATCAATAAAGCGATCTTCATAAAGCAGAGAGAACGAGTCCCCGGGACGAATATCAAACACGAAGTCGATGTCCCAGCCGAATATATTGGCCATTTCCATAATTAGTTTGTCAGGAAGATTCGCTCTTTTGCCGGAAAGGTAAAGTGAGTCTTGTATCACCCCTTCTCTATAGGCTAATAAAATTTCGGGCTCGCGGAGTCTTTTTTCAGCGGTGTAACCGGTTCCTTGCCGAGTAAAGATATGAGTTTCTAAAAGTGACTTAGCATAGTGGACTTCCCGTAGCTCATTACTCTCATCCGTACCAAAGCGGAGAGACTCCCCTGGGTATAGATTACTTAATGATTTACCTTTTGGCGATGATGAAATTTGGTAGACATCCACAGCAGAAAAATTTGCACGCTGGTAAAGAGTAGAAAGATTGTCACCATTCCCAACCTTTTCGGTGCGCCATTGAAGTTTGGTGTTTTGGTTGTCGATCTCCGCTGGCTTGCTTTCGACAGCGATGGGGATGGGCTCTGAGACAGCAGTGGTAGTCGATTTCTCCTCGCTTGGAAATGAAAAGCCGAGAAGGATCAAGCCGCTTAAAGTGATGACAATGAGCATATTGCGTCTGGGGAAATCCCTTGCAAACATGAGAAAAAAATGACCCATCTTGCGCGCTTTTTCAATCACTTTGTATCACCACAAAATTAGAACAGCACTGATTTTAGCGTGATTGAATATCAAGATACAATCATGGTAGTAAAGTTATGGTAATAGCGAGCGCCTTAAGCAGGCCAAAATGCCAATACATTAACCGACATTTGTGCGGTCATACCTTGTATTTAATGCCTCATTCTGTAGAGTTGGCGAATATATTAATTATTGAACGTAAAGGTAAATATGAATCTCAGCGGTGAGCACTTATTAGCGGAACTAAATCAGAGAGGGCTTATTGCTCAGTACTCAGGTGATCAGGAATTGGCGTCACATTTGGACCAATCGAGAACCCTTTACTGTGGTTTTGACCCCACTGCAGACAGTTTGCATATTGGTAGTTTGGTGCCATTGCTGGTCCTTCAGCGGTTTCAAAGAGCGGGCCATAAACCTATAGTATTGGTGGGTGGGTCTACTGGACTGATTGGAGATCCTAGCTTTAAAGCCGAAGAGCGCAAGTTAAATAGCCCTGCAGTGGTAGCAAGTTGGGTTGAGAAGTTGAAGCGCCAAACGAGTCAATTTGTCGATTTTGACGAGTCTGTACCTAACAAAGCCCAGGCGGTTAATAATCTAGATTGGACAGCGGGTCTTGATGTGCTCGATTTTTTAAGAGACGTGGGGAAACATTTTTCCATTAACTCTATGATCCAAAAAGAAAGCGTAAAGCAGCGACTGGATAGAGAGGGCGCTGGGATCTCCTTTACTGAGTTTTCCTACTCACTACTACAGGGTCTGGACTTTGCGGAGTTAAATAGAAGGCACGATTGTACTCTACAGATTGGCGGCAGTGATCAGTGGGGTAATATTGTTAGCGGTATAGATCTAAGTCGTAGGCAAAATAAATCACAATGTTTTGCTCTCACAGTGCCTCTTGTGACCAAGGCAGACGGTACTAAGTTTGGAAAGACCGAGACAGGTACCATTTGGCTTGATGCAGAAAAGACCTCACCCTATAGTTTTTATCAGTTCTGGTTAAATGTCGCAGATGCCGATGTATACAAGTTCCTTCGTTATTTTACCTTTTTGCCCGTCGAGGAGATTGCTGGAATTGAGGCTGCCGACGCAGTGACTCAAGGGCGCCCGCAAGCACAGCGTGTA
>CAJIZU010000077.1 GCA_905181925.1 gamma proteobacterium HTCC2207 | reverse complement strand
ATCGAAGAGGGCGCATTTATGGCCTATATCAAGGCGGTGCCTTTTCAGTTTTACTCGATCTTGGCCGTGGCCATGGTGCCTATTGTAGTGATGGCAAAAGCAGATTTTGGCCCCATGCTCAAAGCGGAGGAAGATTGCGCTCGGGGAATTATGATGGAAAGTAGTCAGGCGCTAGAAACTGAAGTGGTCAATCAGAGTAGTTTGCAAAAAGCTAAACCGATTATGGTCTGGCTGCCGCTTGGATGTATGTTGGTAATAATGTTCTCTCTGCTGGTGCCGCAGGGATTTCCAATGGATATGGCGAATATGCCGTCGAATGCTTTTAGAGCATCTTTGTCCACAGGGTATATCTGTGCTGCGGGAGTATTAATACTACTCATGCGCCATTATGGTGTGCGCTCATTAAGTGGTGGATTTGCATTATATTTAGAGAGCATGAGTAAAGTAGTGAGCGTGCTTATTATTCTTGTGTTAGCGTGGTCACTGGGTGCAATAGGCAAAGACTTAGGTGCGCCAGCCTATATTTCTGCATTAATAGACGGCCGATTGCCTGCTTACTTAATTCCCGCTGTTGTTTTTGTGGTTGGCGGTATTATCTCGTTTTCAACGGGCTCTTCTTGGGGAACTTACGCTATTCTAATTCCGCTAACTATTCCCATTGCGCACCATTTTGATGCGCCAATGTATGTTGCTATTGGCGCGGTCCTGTCTGGTGGACTATTTGGAGATCACTGCTCGCCCATTTCAGATACAACGATTTTGTCAGCTACCGGTGCGGGTTGCTCGCAGATTGACCATGTTAAAACCCAAATACCCTATGCTATGTTTAATGGTAGCTGCAGTCTTATCTCTTATGTGGTAGCCGGGATTACCGGTAGTATTTGGGCGTTGGGATTGGGCATGCTGTTAATGATTGTAGGCTTGATGGTCCTGAAGAAATGGTAGCCATAATTGGCCGACTAACGATCTAGCCCTACGCCCCTAAAACGGGCACTAATTTTCAACATAGCCCCGATGTCTAAAAAAGGTCGGGGTGGCAGCCACGTTGCAGTGGCTGAGCCAAGACAGTCAGTGATCAGTGAGGACTGACCGCCACTGGCGAAATCTGCCAATGTGTGTCCAAATGCGGTGCCTCGACTAACTCCCGATCCATTATAACCGCCGGCAAGGTAAATATTTTTTCGTTGCTGACCAAAAAAGTTCGTACCGTTACCACTAATACCTTCAACCCCAGACCAGGCATATTCGAAAGGTACATGAGCTAACTGCGGAAAGCGTTTCTCAAAGCTACTGCGGTGTATGGTCTGACGGACTTTTAACGCCCCAGGGGAGAGCAATGCGGCACCGCTGTATTCGGCAGTATTACGCAGGCAGATACGACCATCTTGGGTTAACCTAAGCGTTGCACCGCCGCTATGTAAAGAGATGACCCCCCAGCTTTTGTGGCTACCAAGACTGGCTAGCTCCTGCTTATTTAAAACTCGGGTAAAGCTTCCTGACAATGTGCTACCCATAAGACGTCTGCGTAAAAAGCCAAGTTTTGGAGCTTCATAATTGGTCGCCATGATTAGGTTGTCGGCGATTATTTCACCATTACCTAACTGCAGTTTTATTGGGTTGCCGCTATTAATACTTAAAACGGGGCAGTTTTCAAAAAGTCTCACATTAGGCGGCAGGCCATCGGCTAATCCTCGCACCAAAGCCGCAGGCTGCACTAACGCGCCACGCTTGACATGAACGCCGGCTTGATAGAGCGACGTACCGAAACGAGCATGCATTGCCTGTTGGTCAAGGTTAGTGTGCTCAACTTCCATGGCATTGAGATAGTTAACAAAATGCTTGTGCTCTTTAACAGAGGTTTTGTCTGCGGCTCCATGATGAAAGCCACCATTATCCCATTGACAGCTAATGATAAGCGCTTTGATATGCTGATCTAAAATATCCAGACCGGCTTGGTTAATGCGATTGACTCGAGCGAAGTTTGCTTTTTCATCAGAGTTAAAGACGCCGGGGAAATGACTGACTCCCACCGTGACCCCCGAGTTGCGGCCAGATGCACCCTGACCGACCAATCGAGCATCAAGTAGTATGATTTCATCGTTTGGATGGAGTTCAGCTAGGCGCCGCGCACAGGCCAGCCCGGTGAGCCCGGCGCCCACGACTACCCAGGGCGTTCGAATGGCGCCTTCAATCATACTGCATGCGTGACGCGTCGATAAAAGCTCACTCCAGCCATGACGGTCAGTAGGGAAGTCCCTCGCTGAAAGCGTCATCTTCGGGCAACCATACTAGGGTTGTGCTGCGTTAGCAGCCTGAGCTGCCATGAGTGCGGCAACTTCGGCCTCCAACGCTGCTCCATCATGTGCTTGCTTAATCACGTAGGCGCGCACTGCCTCTGCATCAGACGGACTTAATACATCGGCAAAAGACACCATGCCGTTGTCAGCTAGAGCACCACCACGGACGATGGCTTGCCATGCGTCTGCATCAGCCGAGACAGCCGACCAACGCAAGTCAGGCAATACGCCAGAGCTTATTGCTAGCGGGCCATGACAAACGCGGCAATTGAAGTGGTACTGCTCAAAACCCAGCTGAATCATGTCCGCGTCACCAAACCTCTCGGTTTTAGGCGTACGTGGAGCCATGACTAAATTCGGGTCAGGTATAGATTCTGTTGCACCTAACTTAAAGGTGACGACTTTACCCACAATGGGCGGCACTGGTTGATCATAAGCAGAGCCCCCTGCAAGAGCGTAGGCAGAACCCCAACCAGTGGTTATCGTGACGTATTGATCGCCATCAATCTGATAGGTTCCGGGGCCAGATGCCGCCCCTGATTTAACATTTTGATGCCATAATTTCTCACCGGTTGCCGCATTGTAAGCTGCAAACTCTCCCTCTAAGCGACCTTGAAACACTAGCCCGCCTGCGGTTGAAAGGACACCACCATTCCAAGCATTGCTGTGTTCAACGCTCCAGCGCGCACTCTGAGTAATAGGATCCCAAGCAATTAGGCGACCCTTAAGCGTGGCTCTTAGTGCCATCGCTGTTGCTAGGTCCAAATCCATGGGTAAACCTGCGGCTAAGTTTGTACCTGTATTCCAGCTTTGCGAGCGCGCCTCGAAGAGAAGGTCACTGGCATAAAAGTCGGGGACTTCTTGAGCGGGTATATAGGCAAGATTAAGCTCTGGATTAAAGGCCATTGGTTGCCAGTTGTGCGCACCCAAGGGACCTGGATTCTGCATAAATGGGGTTTCTCCATAGCGTGCCTGAGGGTTTTCTATTGGTCGTCCATCGACGTCTAAACCCTCGGCCCAGTTCTGCGGCACAAAGGATTCACCCGAAATGAACGTGCCGGTGGCAGCATCCAATAGGTAGTAGAAACCGTTTTTAGGGGCCTGCATGGCAACCCGCCGTATTGCCCCATCCACACCGATTGGTAGATCAGCCAAAATAATCGTTTGGGTGGCGGTATAGTCCCAATTGTCTCCAGGAGTAGTTTGAAAATGCCACTTATAACTCCCGGTTGTGGCATCGACAGCAACAATAGAGGATAAAAATAGATTATCGCCTTTGCCAAAATCACGAACATCGCGGTTCCAAGGTGAGCCATTTCCCACACCAAAGATAATACTGTCATTCACATCATCGTAGACAATCGAATCCCAAACTGTACCGCCACCGCCATCTGTGGTCCAGGCACCTTCGTCGCCCCAAGTGAGATTACCAATATCCGCGAGTGCGCTGTCAGAGACAGCACCATCAGGCTGTTTGTTGGGGTTTGGTACCGTATAAAAACGCCAAACCAGATCACCCGTAGCAGCAGAGTAGGCAGTTACATAGCCTCGAACACCCAGTTCTGCGCCGCCATTACCAATAAGTACGTTTCCTCTAACCACTCGCGGTGCACCTGTTATGGTGTAAGGCTTTGACTGGTCAACGGTCACAGTGCTCCAGACCTTTTCGCCAGTGGCTGCATCTAAGGCTTCAAGCCGCCCATCAATAACGCCGACATAGACATTTCCCTGCCATACTGCCACGCCGCGGTTAACGACATCGCAGCAGGCTTTGGCGCCAACTGCTCGATCAACATTAGGATTATAAACCCACAGTTCACGACCCGTTTTTGCATCAAGGGCATAGACTACTGACCAAGCAGACGTAACATACATGACTCCATCTACCACAATTGGCGTAGATTCAACGCCACGCTCTGTCGCAAGGTCATAGGTCCAAGCAACACCTAATCCACTGACGTTATCTACATTGATTTGTGTCAGGCGGGAGTGACGTTGCTCGTCATAGGTGCCTCCATATGTGAGCCATTCTTCTGGGGTTGCAGCTGCATTGAGTAAGCGCTGTGCATCAACATCCGCAAACTTTATGGTCTCATTGCCACATGATGTTAGCAGTGCTGCGATAACTAAACAGGGTAGTAAAGTAAAGAATCTCATTGAACTCATAGCTAACGCCTTCATTATTTTTTGTTATTTTTATAAAGTATACTACGGTTATACCCACTAAAACGATCAGGTTATTGTTAAGCATTGATGCGAGTCTTACGTGCTTATGCAAAGCCAATGTTTGATTTCAATGACACACAGAAAAGGAGGCTGCTAGCCTCCTTTTTTGATGTTTCTTAAATAATTACATTAATGGTCAACCGCAGCCTTTGCGCCACTGGGGATACGTATATTGTCGACGAGATCTTGTACCGACTGGGGAGGTTCAGCCGTTAGACGACTCACCACTATGGCAATGCTAAAGTTTAATAGCATACCGATGGTACCAATTCCCTCAGGGGAAATACCCCATAGCCAGTGGTCTGCGCTATTTAGTTCTGGCGCGACAAACTTGAAGTAGGCAATGTAAGTGAAGGTAAATGCTAGACCGACTAACATGCCGGCTATAGCGCCTTCTTTGTTGGCGCGTTTGGAGAAAATACCCAGTAGTAATGCCGGAAATAGGGATGCTGCTGCAAGCCCAAAGGCAAACGCCACGACCTGAGCGACAAATGCCGGCGGATAGATACCAAACAGCCCCGCAATACAAACAGCTACAGCCGCTGCTATGCGAGCATAAAGTAGCTCTTGTTTCTCAGTTATTTTTGGCAGTAGGGTTTTCTTGAGTAAATCATGAGAGATTGCACTTGAGATAACCAACAGCAAGCCTGCCGCAGTAGACAGAGCGGCGGCCACGCCACCAGCGGCGACAAGCGCGATGACCCAGCCGGGGAGACCCGCAATCTCTGGGTTAGCGAGCACCATAATATCTCGGTCGATATAGACTTCGTTGACCGATGACGTTGGCTCGTTGGTTAACAAACGTTCCCCGTGAACACCAGTATTGCCGTCAAAGGAAGGCTTGCTAGGTGACAGTGCCGCCCCAGCGCCATATTGCATAATACCGTCATCATTTTTATCTTGCCAAGCGATTAGTCCTGTGGATTCCCAGTTACCAAACCATTCGGGGGCATCTGCATAGGCAGTGTTGTGTACTGTATCAACCAAGTTCAGTCGAGCAAAGGAAGCTACAGCTGGAGCGGTGGTGTATAAAATAGCGATAAAGGCTAAAGCATAGCCCGCTGAGAGACGTGCATCTGAGACTTTGGGTACAGTAAAGAAACGCACCAACACGTGAGGCAATCCTGCGGTACCAAACATTAGCGCCGCGGTGATTGCGAATACGTCGATGGTTGATTTACTGCCTTCGGTATAAGCACTAAACCCTAGGTCCAAAAGTACACCATCCAGTTTGTCTAGCACCGAAAGGCCAGAACCATCGTTGACCTCAGCACCAAAACCCAGTTGCGGAATAGGGTTATCTGTAATCATTATGGAGATAAAGATAGCGGGAACCATATAGGCAAAAATCAGTACGCAATATTGTGCTACCTGCGTGTAGGTGATGCCTTTCATGCCTCCAAGGACTGAGTACATAAACACTACGGCCATGCCAATTATGACGCCAGTGGTAACCTCAACCTCAAGAAAGCGCGAAAACACAATACCCACACCACGCATTTGACCAGCGACATAGGTGAACGAAACAAAGATTAAGCAAATGACCGCAACGATGCGTGCGGCCTGCGAGTAGTATCGTTCTCCAATAAAGTCTGGCACGGTAAAACGACCAAATTTGCGTAAATAGGGAGCCAATAGCAGAGCTAAGAGCACATAGCCCCCAGTCCAGCCCAATAGATAGACAGACCCATCTCGGCCGATAAAAGAAATAATGCCCGCCATAGAAATAAACGAGGCTGCGCTCATCCAATCAGCGGCGGTTGCCATGCCATTGACCACTGGATGCACGCCGCCACCGGCAACGTAAAAGTCTTTGGTCGAGCCTGCGCGAGACCAAATGGCAATGCCAATATAGAGTGCGAAAGATGATCCAACAAACAGGTAAGTCAGCAATTGTGTACTCATAATTGGGACTCCTCTTCAGGACCTTTATCATCGCCAACGCCAAATTTACGATCCAGACTTTTCATCTGACGAGAGTAGACGAAGATCAGTACAACAAACACGTAAATGGCGCCTTGCTGTGCAAACCAAAACCCAAGTTTAAAACCGAATATTGAAAATTGGTCGAGCCAGTCGGCTAAAATAATACCGCAGCCAAATGAGACGATAAACCATACAAAAAGCAGCTTGCCGAGGAGTCGTAAATTAGATTGCCAATAACGTTTTTGGTTATCAGCCTGCGATGTCTCTTGGGTTTCATCGGTATTGCTTTTAGCGCTCATCTTAACCCCCTCTATTTTTAGTTTTTATTCAGGATATAACGACTTCAGTGCTCGACCTGTCTGTTGCTTGCTACCAGATTTGCGACTAAAGGTTGACTGAGTTTTAAGTCGAGTTAGCAGAAGCTCAATATCCAGCGTTGCGCCACCCGTGCTTTTGCCCTGATAAAGTTGGCGATCAAGTTGCTCAAACTGGTCGCCAATATCTGCATCCTCTAGGCAAATTGCCAGTGCCTTTAGAGTGGCGGGAGGCTTTTTAGTAAAGAGTACTTGGCCCCATACCAAGATCGCATCTCGCATCCCCATCAAGTTATCACTTTTTGCCTTTTCTTGAATAGTTTTTAAATGCTGTTTAAGTGACAGTCTTGCCGACTCTACATGTTTTTGCTCTTGATGTTGACGGACTGAGCGTGCTTGATTTTTGTACCGCAGGAGCAATATTACAACGAGTGCGATCATCAGGGCATTTAGGGTCAGCGATATTTGTGTCAGGGTAGAGGTCTGCTTACTAGGACTAGTCATGGGCTGCAGAGTAGCTCCTTCAGCCATGTTTTGAATAGGCATATTACCCACAGAGCTATCCAAGAGCTGTGTTGCTGAAATCACCATGGGCTTTACTTGCAGGGTCATCGCAGGCAGGCGAGCGACCTGCTCACGTTGTTTGCCCGTATCCCACCAGCGCAGTTCAATGGCTGGCAACACAATATCGCCAGGCTTATTAGGGACTAATGCCAAGGACTCAATTCTAGTGCCCACTAGACCACTACTACTGGTTGTTTCGGTGAGCTGCGGTTGATCGGGATAGCTTCTATAGAGATTGCTTTGTACTGCTGTTAATGGTGTTATTTGTGCCGAACTCAAGCCGGCTGCAGCAATCGTCAAGGTGCGCGTAATGGGTTCACCCACTGTAAGGTTATTAAGGTCACCACTCCAGCGCTGTTGTAGATCGACAGAACTACTAGGCATCCAACCTCGTGCGTTTGCCTGAATAGGCTGCGCTAAAACATTTACACTAACGGTTTCGGTATCTCTAATGACCTGGTTGCCGCGGTTATTAAATACACCAAATTGACTGCGGCTGTTGACCTCATAGGCACCAAACCGTAGTTTTGGTACATTGATTTTGCCGACATTTTTTGGAAATATGGCATACTTAACTTCAAGAACTAAATAATTTCTGCCATTGAGTACTTTTTGATAGGTTGTGTCGCCCAGACGATGAAGTATGGCGTCGTCTATCTTTAGCTCGGAGAGGCTGTAGTCACGCAAATTAATCGATGTGTAAAGCCGGTGAGTCAGAATAATTTGTTGATTGACATAAACTGTCTCGTTATCAACAAAGGTTTCGGTATAAATGGGTTGGCTTCCCGGATTAGCGGCAGAGGGATTGGCTGGCGCTGCGCGCACTCGCAATTCAACGGCATTACTCACGTCACCCTTGAAACTAATCGAGGGAATTAACAGAATGCCGGCTCTCTTGGGCCGTAACTGGAGGGTCCATGCGGTAAATGACGTTGCCTTACCATTAGTTCTTGTATAGCTTTGCTGACGATTATTAGACAGAATTTCAAAGTCAGCGGTTAGGACAGAAAAATCAGGCTCTCCACTAAATACCTGGCCGTCATAATTAAGCTCGAGTCCTAGTGTTTCGTTGCTGTCCAGCACAGATCGGTCGACTTTGGCACTAAGTTCTGCCCAGCTAGAAGAGGATACAAGGCTAAGAATAAAGCTGATTAGTAAAATAGAGTTTTTGAAATACAAAGTCATTTACCAGCGCTCTTGATTAGTGGGTGGTTTACGTTGTCGATTTTGTTGTCGTGACTGGTAACGAAACTTCGCTCTCAACAGACCACCTGGATCATCGGGAATACGTCGTAGCATTTTTTCGATGGCTTGCTGCTCTTGCTTTTCTTCGTCACTTAATTCTTCTAGCTCAGCGTCAGTAGCGGCCTCTTCAGTATCTTTTGCCGCCTGCTCCTCAGCTTCCTTATCATCTGATTGTTCTTGTTCTTGTTCTTGTTCTTGTTCTTGTTCTGATTTTTGTTGTTCAGTTTGTTCTTCTGACTCTTCTTGATCTTGACTCTGCTGATCTTGACTCTGTTGGTTCTGGTTTTGATCTTCCTGTTCTTTACTCTGTTCCTGCTGTTCCTGCTGTTCCTGCTGTTCCTGCTGTTCCTGCTGTTCCTGCTGTTCTTTGAGCTTTTCTAGCAATGCACGATTAGCCATCGCATCTTGCATATTAGGTTCCAGACTCAATGCGCTATCGTAGGCATCAATGCCACCTTGAAAATCACCGCTTTTAGCTAATGCATTACCCCTGTTATAGTGCCCTTTGGCACTTTTATTACTTAAAAAGCTGGTATTTGCTTGCTCAAAGTCTTCGGCTTTATAGGCAGCACTACCACGCCACATTGGGTCTTCAAAAAGAGCTTGAGCGGACTCCGCATCACCATTCTGAAGTGCTTGTACAGCCTGTTGGTCAGGGGTTTGCCAAAGATCTTTCCATTCAAAGGCCTGCACCGGCTGAGTGCTAAACATAGAGGGCAACAAAAGCACGGCGACTATGGTGCCTTTACGAAAACTTAGCAGCACGACAGGAAGTAATAGTAACGCCAACCAATAACCTTGGTCATCCCAAAGGTCAAAAGATCGATCAGTTTCACGCGTGTTGTCTGAGAACAGGCTAGTCATAGCGGTTATAAGAGTGTCTACATCACGATCATCAGCGCTTATAGTGTGGTAGACGCCACCATTATTGGCTGCTAGCTGCTGCATTGCCGCAACATTAAGTTTTGCTACGATAACATTACCATTGGGTCGCTTTGCAAAACCTCCAGCGCCGGTGGGGATTGGTGCCCCTTGTTGGGTGCCTACGCCAAGAATGGATAAACGGAAGTCTCCTTGCTGGGAAATAATGGGGGTGAGTTCAGCCAGTGCAGATCGGTCTATGCCATCACTAATTAATAGGATATCGGCCTGCTGATAGCCGCCGGTGATAGCAAGATCAACGGCGTTGGCCAGCGCTTCTTCAATATTACTACCATATTGAGGGAGCAGGCTTGGTGCGAGCACTGGCACTATACTGACAATGGTATTACTGTCTTCGGTTAGAGGCGAAACAGTATGCGCATCACCACCATAGACTATGAGACCCACCACACCTTCAGTTCGCCGCGTTAAAATATCAATGAGTTTATAGCGTGCTCGGACTAGACGGCTGGGCGAAATATCTTCGGCGAGCATTGACGGCGATAAGTCGAGTACCACTACAAGTGCCGCGTCCTGTTTGTGCACTGGTTGAGGCAGCTGTTGCCAGGTTGGGCCGGCTAGACTAAGGCAACAGATGATCCAAGCCCCAACAATAATGGTCAATACCCAGGTGTTACTGACCACTTTTTTACCCTCTGAGCCCTGCATTAAAAAGGGTAGTAATCCGGGGTTAATGATATTTTCCCAGCTACCGGCACTACGTTTACGCCAGCTGTAAAACGCCACTACAGCGGCCACCGGTAGAAGACCCATAAACCACCAAGGCCGCAGAAAGTGGAAGTTGTTAGTAAGCTCAGTTAAATCCTCAAACATAAGATTAACGTGCCCCCCCCATGCGACGATTAACGGTAAACACAATTAGACTCAGCATAAAAGCGATAGCCAGTGGCCAGTGAAATAAAGTAGCAACTGGGCGGATAGTCTCTGCATCCTGTTCGATAGGCTCTAGTTTGTTGAGTTGCTCATAGATTGAAGCGAGCTCTTGTGGATCACGTGCCCGGAAATATTGGCCTCCAGTTGTTCTAGCTATTTCGGTCAGGGTGGCTTCATCTAAATCGGCGCTTGGATTGACCGTGGTACGACCAAATAAACCGCGTTGTTCTTGACGCTCTGCGCCTATCCCAATGGTATAAATTTTGACCTTGGCGCGCCGAGCAAGATCAGCAGCTTCACTGGGTTCCAGAGCGCCTGCGTTATTAGAGCCATCTGTCAGTAAAATGAGTACGCGATGATCTTTAGGGCGGTCTTGAAGCCGTTTTACTGACAGACCAATTGCGTCACCGATTGCAGTGCCGTTGCCTGCAAAGCCAATCTGAGCCTCTAGTAAAAGCGTTTGCATGGTCTCCCGATCAAAGGTCAGAGGTGTTTGTAAGTAGGCTTTTTCGCCAAACAGAACCAGACCTAATCGATCTCCAGCCCGTTCTACAACAAAATCGCCAACCACCGCTTTAACGGCCACTAGACGATCAACCGCTTGACCGCGAAGAACCATGTCCTTGCGTTCCATACTCCCAGAAATGTCGACCGCAATGAGTATGTCACGTCCGGCGGTAGGCAGAGCTACGGGATCTCCAATGTAAACAGGCCGGGCGATTGCCAGTAGGACGCTAAGCCAGCATAGCGTTAATAAAGTCATCAACAGCCGATTACGCCAAGTTGTTACCTTCAAGGAGACCGGCTCAACGGCAGCGACAGCTGCAAGCATCGGTGCGCGCAGAGCACGAATATTGATCTCTGCGGGTTTTTGTAACCAGCGATAAACAAAGGGGAGGGGCGCCAGAGCTAAAGCCCAGGGCCAGAGAAGGCTCAACATAGGGTTGTGACCTCCAATTTAGTCTGGGTGTGATGTTTTTCGATCCAGATTTTGGCGCTGAACATCAGTTTTTCGACAAGCTCATTGCCTGTCTCTGCAACGGTAGCTTTGCCGTATAGGATCACATTTAGGTCAGCCGGTAAGTCTTTAAAAATAGTCACACTACAGCTTTGTTGTAAAATATTCACAAAGGCATTTAAGTCAAGACTACTAAAATTTTGATCTGGATAAGCGCTTTTGATTGTCTGCTTAAGAGTCTCAAATAAAAGTACCAGCTTTTGGTTGACGGTGAGATCTTGTTGAGCATTGATTCGAGAGATTTTTTTTATAGCTTGCCGACGGTAAAGGTTAGAGCGATGGTGTTTTAGGAGCCGAAACACAGCCCAGCCTAAGAAGCTCGCCGCGAACATAATCAATATCCACCAACCAGGCGCTAGCGGCCACCAAGAAATAGCTTCAGGTAGCTGAATGTCACGAAGTTGTGCGAGAGGGTCGGCTTGCATTATTAATTACTTCTGCTGTTGCTGCGTCTTTTGCCATAGGCGCGTCGCAGTACATTGATAACATTATCATCGGTGCTGAAGGGCAGCAGACCAGCAGAGAGTTTTTCACTCATTTTGCGTAAGCGCGTACTCCGATCAACAAACGCTTGCTGAAAGCGCTCACGCAAATGAGCGTTACTGGTATCTAATAGCGTTTGATGCAGTCCGTCACTAACAGCATACAATGATGGTGGTGGTAGTTCCTTTTCAATATTGTCAAACACGTGGCAAAAATTAAGGTTACCGTGGCGTGCAAGTTCAAAAAGATGACGCTCGCAGTCATCATTAAGATCATGGAAATCACTGACAATAAACACAGTGCTGCCGGGGAGTACGAAACGCCGAGATTCCTCTAGCATTTCAGCAAGACTATAACGATCGGTACTGGAACTATCACTGTCTTGCAGGTTTAATAATTTGGCGCTGTAGTCCTGCAGACCATGAATGAATTTAAGCACAGCGTGATGACTGCGCCGAGGTTTGACATCCATTTGTTGTTGCTGACCAAAAATTAATCCGCCGGAGCGATCATTCGCAGCTAATCCAGCCCATGCTAGTGCGGCAGATATTTCACAGGCCACCACTGACTTTAAGCGCTGACTTCCGAAGAACATTGGATTCCGGAGATCACTAATGACTAATATAGGTCTCTCACGCTCTTCACTAAAAATCTTAGTGTGAGGCATCTGGGTGCGTGCGGTAACACGCCAGTCAATACTGCGAACATCATCACCCGGTTGATAGATACGCACTTGATCAAAATCCATACCGCGGCCACGAAAGCGAGATTTATGGCCGCCAGCTAGCATCTGCCGAGCCTGTACTTGAGGGAATCCGGTGAGCTCGCGAGCGCCATAGCGCAGTTTCACCATCTCTTTGAGGCTGGCGATGGCCGGGTGTAGTGGGTCTTCATGGATCACTGTCATTACGATGGTTTCACTAGGCAGAGGGCACTGTGTCCAAAAGTTTATCGATTACTTGATTAGCGGTTATACCACTGGCCTCAGCCTCGAAACTCAATATTAACCGATGACGCAATACGTCATGGGCAATCGCACGAATATCATCAGGTGTTACAAAATCTCGACCTTCCATCCATGCCAATGCTCGACTACAACTGTCCAAAGCAATAGTGGCTCTAGGACTTGCCCCATAATCTAACCATTGTGCGAGTTCGCCACCATATGATTCAGAGTTACGTGTCGCCAAGATCAGTTGCACTAAATACTCTTCGACCGCATTGGACATGTGTACCTGGCCAATTTCTTGTCGTGCAGCGAGCAGGATTTTTTGACTTAAAGGCTCAATAGTACTGCCCTGTTCGTGGCGAGCCTCTTGTCGTGAGAGTGCAAGAATCGCTCGCTCAGTTTCAGGCGCAGGATAATCAACCAAGATGTGCATTAAAAAGCGATCCATTTGGGCTTCTGGCAAGGGGTAAGTGCCTTCTTGCTCGATCGGATTTTGCGTTGCCATCACCAAAAACAACTCTGGAAGCGGATAGGTATTTTTACCAACGGAAATTTGACGCTCTGCCATCGCTTCTAAAAGCGCGGATTGCACCTTGGCTGGCGCACGGTTGATTTCGTCGGCTAGCACCAAGTTATGAAACAGCGGGCCAGCTTGAAACTCAAAGGTACCCTCTTGAGGGCGATAAATGTCACTGCCCGTTATATCAGCAGGTAACAAGTCAGGCGTAAATTGGACACGGTGAAAGTCAGCTTCAAGGCCTTCAGAGAGCGTCTTGATGGCCTTAGTCTTTGCTAGGCCTGGCGCACCTTCGACCAGCAAATGCCCGTCGGCAAGGAGGGCAATCATGAGACGCTCAATTAGATGTTCTTGGCCGACAATTTTGCCGCCTAGCCACTGTCTGAGTTGTTCGATATCTTGTTGCAAGGTCTACCTCTATTTATGTTTTATACTTATTTGGTCGGGTGTTGATTTTAGTATCTTAAGATGCAACACACAAACTCTGTTTGAGTGGTTTAAACTATTTTTTAAAGTGGTAGCAAAACGGTACTGAAAAATACAAATAAACTACTAATACTTACACACCTTAGCACCACAATTTGTTACCTTAGACTACGAGCATACAGGTTGCTTAATTTACAGACTTTAAAAACATTAAAAGGTTGCAAATTCTTCTCATGGACGTAAAAAAAGATGACCGTCGTCAAGATTTGATCAAATCATTGGCTGTGATCGCCAAGAAAAAGATTAATAAGTCCCAGCAAGCACAATTTAACAACTTTACAGCCAATGCCATTCATTTCTATCCCGATGCGGACTATTTGAAACGTCCTGCTGAGGATATTTTTTGGAATATATGGGGTTTGTACTTGTTTGCTGAGAAGCCTTTAAATATCCCGGAGAAGCAGAGTGCGAAGGTGAGGGTGTTCAATCCCTCGGTAAAAGCGGATGGATGGTCGAGTCAATACTGCACTATTTATATTAATCAGCTCGATATGCCATTTCTTGTTGATTCTTTGCGTATGGCGCTTAATCGGCGGGGATTAAATATATTCACTTTGCAAAGTAATCCTGTATGGGTTGCGCGTGATGCCCCTGGTACCGTGCACGAAATTTCTTCAAGTTTTGTTGAGGGCGCAGAGAAAGAGTCCTTAATTACCATTGAAGTTGATTTACTGTCTGACCGAGAGATGAATGAGTTAGAAAGAGAACTGCTGCTAGTGCTCGATGATGTTGGCGTGGTTGTGGATAGTTATGCGGCGATGCGACTGCGTGTTGAGAAGTTAATAAAAGAATTAAAACAAAATGCGCCCAAGGTGGAGCAGTTAGATGAATCCATAGCGTTTCTGCAATGGATTTATGACGGTTATTTTGTATTTACTGGCTGCGCTGAATTTGAACTGCACGTTGATAGCGACCAGGTATCTCTCCAAGAAGTAGCCGGCAGCGCCTGTGGCGTGTTGCAAAAGTATCGCGGTGATTTACGACATGAATCGGTTGATCATCTTAGCGAGGGTGTCAAGGCGCTTTACGAAGATGAGCAGATACTGACCGTAACAAAGTCTTCTAAACGCTCGCGAGTCCATCGCGATGTGTATTCCGATTATGTAGTGGTGAAGCGCTTCAATAGTGATGGCCAGCCCATCGGTGAGATCAGGTTTTTAGGTCTGTATACGACTCAGTTTTATTCTTACAGCCCACGGCGTATTCCAATTCTTCGTGAGAAGGTCAATTGGGTTATGGAGAATTCGGGCCTAAACGCTAATAGCCATGATGGCAAAGCATTGCTGACCATTTTGGACTCGCATCCACGGGACGAACTCCTGTTAGTTAAGAAAGAGGTTTTATCTGAGACTGCCATTGGTATATGGCAGATTTATGAGCGCAGGGTGGTTAAGGTATTTATGCATGCCGACCCTTTTGATAAATTTGTTAGCTGCTTAATCTATCTCCCAAGAGAATCATTTACGACGGATTTAAGAGAAAAGTTACAAGAAAAAATAGGCCATGAACTGGATGCGGTAGAAAGTGAATTTACCACTCAGTTTATACCTGACTCAGTACTAGTCAGGCTTTACTTAGTGTTTAAGATTCAGAGTCAAAAGTATCTATCAGTAGATATTCTTTCGCTACAAGCCTTGGTTGAAAAGACCACTCGTGATTGGAGCGATGAGTTTAAAGAGCTGGCTATTGCCGACTTTGGCGAGGCCGACGGATCGGGAGTATATCGCCGTTTTCATAATGCTTTTTCAGGAGCCTATCGGGAAATCTACGAGCCTGCTCAAGCGCTTCAGCATATTACTCAGTTTGATGCCTTGGAAGGTATGGATGAGTTGGCGATTGATTTCATAAGTGACTCTGCAAATGACAGTGAAAATCTCAATCTAATACTGTTTCACAGGGGTTCTCCTTTGGAACTTTCCGATATGATTCCAATGCTCGAAAACCTCGGTTTTAGGGTGGTTATGGAGCATCCCTATAAGATACAAGCAGAAGCTGAAAATACCGTATGGATGCAGGATTTTTTACTAACATTTTCTTTGGATATGAATGTCGACGTCCCTGCCGTGCAACAGAGTTTCAAAGATGCATTACTCCAAGTGTGGCGTGGAGAAGCAGAAAATGACAGCTTTAACCGTTTGGTCATTGGTGCGAGATTAGACTGGCGCTCGGTAGCCATGTTGCGTCTCTATGCGCGTTATCTTAAGCAATTAAGCGTTCCCTATAGTCAAGATTTTATTGCTGACACTCTATCTAAGTACTTAGACATTACGCGTAATCTAGTCGCTTTATTCAAAAGTTATTTTGATCCACGCTATGCCTCAGAAAGTCACTCTGAGAGGGCCGAAGGTCTGGTAAAAAAGATACTTAGTGGCTTAGATCTAATTAGTAATATTAGTGAAGATAATGTTATTCGTGGTTATCTTGAATTAGTTCAGGCGACGTTGCGGACCAATTTTTTCCAGACGGTTGAGGACGGCACGTTCAAGTCTTATATTTCAGTTAAGCTAGCTGCTAGGCAAATTAGCTTGGCACCCGAACCACGGCCAGCATATGAGATCTTTGTCTATTCTCCTCGGGTTGAAGGTGTTCATTTGCGCGGTGGTAAAGTGGCCAGAGGTGGGTTGCGTTGGTCGGACCGAGTTGAAGACTACAGAACCGAAGTGCTTGGTTTGGTAAAAGCTCAGCAGGTTAAAAATGCAGTAATTGTGCCAACCGGGGCTAAAGGTGGCTTTGTGGCGAAGCACGCAAACCCCGCGACGGGGCGTGAGGCGTTTATTCAAGAGGGTATCGCCAGTTATATGCTTTATGTTCAGGCTCTTTTAGATATTAGTGACAATATAGTCGATGATAAATTGTTACCGCCATTGGAAGTCGTGCGTAGGGATGCTGACGATCCTTATCTCGTTGTCGCTGCCGATAAAGGTACGGCAACATTTTCTGATATTGCTAATGAAATTTCTGAAGCCAACAACTTTTGGTTGGGTGACGCCTTCGCTTCAGGCGGAGGCAATGGCTACGATCATAAAGGTATGGGCATTACGGCGCGCGGTGCTTGGGTCGCCGTGCAAAGGCACTTTCATGAGATTGGTGTAGATATTCAAACTGAAGACTTTAGTGTGATCGGTATTGGCGACATGGGGGGCGATGTATTTGGTAACGGTATGCTACTGTCTGAGCATATTCAGTTGGTCGCAGCCTTTAATCACCTCCATATATTCGTGGACCCGACGCCAAACGCAAAGACAACCTTTGCGGAGCGACAGCGACTTTTTGACACGCCAAGAACGACGTGGGATGACTTTGATAAAACCTTATTGTCACCAGGCAGTGCGGTGTACTCACGCAGTGCAAAATCCTTGACCTTAACATCAGAGATCAAAGCACGCTTTGGCATAGATGACGATCGAGTAACGCCAACAGAATTAATCAATTACCTACTTAAAGCGAAGGTTGACCTTATTTGGAATGGCGGTATTGGGACTTATGTAAAGGCATCTTCAGAAAATAATGCAGAGGTTGGCGATCGAGCTAATGATGCATTGCGAGTCGATGGCCGTGACTTGCAATGCCGAGTTTTGGGTGAGGGCGGTAACCTCGGTATGACTCAGCTTGGACGAGTTGAGTTTTGCTTGCGCGGCGGCTTGTGTAATACAGATTTCATTGATAATGCAGCCGGTGTTGATTGCTCTGATCACGAGGTGAATATAAAGATACTGCTTAATAAGCAGGTTTCGGTTGGTGAACTAAGTGTTGAAGAAAGAAATATATTACTGGCCAGTATGACGGACGATGTCGCTGCTTTAGTGTTAGATAATAATGTGCGGCAGACTAAGGCTATTAGTTTAGCGATGGCGCGAAGTCAGCAGCAACATTCAGAGTACCAGCGGTATCTTGGTTGGCTTGAAAACAGCGACAAGATTAATCGTGATCTTGAGTTTTTGCCCAGTGACGAACAATTCTCTGACAGAATTAATCGTCACCAGCCGAGTTGGACAAGACCAGAATTATCTGTGCTCATTTGTTACTCCAAAGTGGCACTGAAGGAAGCTCTGGCGGAATCAGACTTATTAAGCGATCCATGGCTTGCCCAGTCAGTAACGAACTATTTCCCTGAGGCTTTAGTGTCGCGTTTTCCTGATGCCGTAGAAACTCATTCATTAGCCAATGAAATTGCGATCAATCAAATCGTTAATGACTTGGTTAATCGGGTTGGCTTTAGTTTTTTCTTTAGGCAGATGGAGTCCACAGGCGCGTCTGAAGAAGATGTTGTAAAGGCCTATACCATCGTCGTTGAAGTGCTTGGCATTAAAAAGCTATGGCAACAAGTTGAGGATCATCAGCCACGCTTGCCGGCCGCCATGGAGATTGAGCTACTCCATATTTTAGTGAGATTAGCACGCCGCGCAACACGTTGGTTCTTAAGAAATCATAGATTGAATCTTAGTTGTGAGTCACTGATTGCTCAGTATTCGCAACCCACAGAGGCTTTGTTGACTGAACTACCAATGCTGCAAAAAGATCAGTGGCGAGCACTCTGGGGGGGTGAGCGTGATGAGCTGACAGCCTTGGGAGTGGAGCTGACACTAGCAGAGAGGCTTGCCGCCACGGATAGTATGTTTATGAGTATGGGAGTTGTGCAGACCGCTATTGTGTCAAAAGTTCCTGTGCAGCAGGTTGCGGAGCTCTACTTTAGTCTCGGCGAGTTCTTGTCACTTGATTGGTTTATGGCGCAAATAGTGAGCTTACAGCCTGATAGTCGCTGGCAAGACTTAGCGCGGGAAACCTACGTTGATGATCTAGAAAGTCAACGCCGCAGGCTCACTGCGTGTTTGTCTAAATCAAGTAGGGCCGATCCCTCAGTAATAGAATCTTGGAAAAATCAGCAGGCAGAGCTCATCCATCGCTGGAAGCTGATGATAAAAGACTTGCGTAAGGTACCTCAGTCTGATTTTGCAATGATCTCGGTAGCGCTGCGAGAATTACTCAATTTGGTGCAGGCATCGGTAGATGATTAGTTGAGCCTTTTGCAATGGCGGGGATATGATTTTTGTCACCGCCATTGCCTTTAATGACTACGTGCTAACATTTAATGGTTAAGTACCAGATTGCCGGCTTTGTGTTGACAGGCGGTGGTATTATATCCGGACCATCCATCTTTTCGGCCCTCACGCCAACCCCTCGACCAGTGGTAGGCTATTGTTGTGTTTTCTTGATGAGGACAAACGGATAGTGAACGACCCTGAATTGCAGCTTGGTAACCCTTTACATACGAACGATGTTCGGGATCTCTCTTGTGTTTCTTCATAGACATCTCCTGCTCTACTTAGATCAAAGGAAATATAGGTTCTGTCTCATGCTACGCAAGTACACAGCTAAACGACTTGTATGTAGTAGATGGGTTATTTTTAAACAAAATAGTTTAAACACCTATATCATGTGCGCTTTCTTAAACACGCAAGATTTTAGACTTACCGTTGTTCTTTTAGTTCAGATATTTTTTTGTGTTTGTGGATTTAAGGTCAACGGTCAATCAAATCAAAAGGTAAAATAAGTGTCCCAAGTACCCTCGCAAACCGACTGGCTGGCGACTTGCCCAAAAGGATTAGAGTTGCTTTTGGCTGAAGAATTACAGGCTATTGGTGCTGAAGCAATAAAAGAAACGGTCGCTGCCGTCTCATTTAAGGGCTCTATGGAGGTTGCGTATAGGGCTTGCCTTTGGTCGCGTTTGGCTAATAGAGTATTGAAGCCCTTACACAGTTTTATGCTCAACGAATCAAATGACTTGTACGAACAATGTAATGACATACCTTGGGAGGCGCACTTTTCTGCGGCTCAAAGTATTGCTATCGACTTCATTGGTACCTCTCGGCTAATAGATAACACCATGTATGGTTCACAGCGAGTTAAGGATGCGGTGGTTGACCGTATTCGTCGAATCGAGGGTGAGCGACCCAATGTAGATACTAAAAATCCAGATATTCGCATACAGGTTCGTCAGCACAAAGGTCGCGTGTCTGTCTCATTAGACATTTCTGGAGAAAGTTTACATCGCCGTGGCTATCGAACGGGCCAAGGTAGCGCTCCGATTAAAGAAAACTTGGCTGTGGCGTTGCTTCTTAGGGCGGGCTGGCCGGCCATGATTAAAGAGGGTGGAGCATTACTTGACCCTATGTGTGGTAGCGGTACGTTAATTATCGAAGGGGCTATGATGGCCGCAGATATTGCGCCGGGAATGCTGCGTGAGCGATATGGGTTTGATCAGTGGCTACAACATGATTCTGAGCTCTGGCAAGCATTGGTTGATGAAGCCCATCAGCGTAAGGCTTCAGGTCTTGAAGGACTCGATCTCGACATTCGCGGCTATGATGCTAATCCACGAGTACTTGAGTACACCACCAAGAATATTGAGAATGCAGGATTAGATGACCATATTCGTTTGGCCCACAAGCCCATCGATCAATTTGGTAAGCCCACCGCTGAGCGTGGTCTGCTGCTTACTAATCCTCCTTACGGAGAGCGTTTAGGCGAAGTAGAGGAGTTAATTCCGCTTTACCAAAAATTGGGAACAGTGTTACAGAAGAATTTTCATGGTTGGAGGGCTGGAATTTTCACCGGCAATCTTGACTTAGGTCGAGAAACTGATCTGTCACCGACTAAGCAATACAGTCTGTTCAATGGAACTATTCCGTGTAAATTGTTGATCTTTGAAGATATGACCTCTAAGTCTGCAAGCATTGCGGCGCGTTTAAGCACACCTGCGCCAGCACAGCAATTGACTGAGGGTGCCACAATGGTACTCAATCGCTTGAAGAAGAATCAAAGAAAGCTAGAAGGTTGGCGTAAAAAGGCGGGTATAAGTTGTTATCGGCTCTACGATGCGGACATTCCAGAGTATGCGGTAGCCATAGATGTCTATGATCAGTCAATTTATGTTCAAGAATATGCGCCACCTAATACCATCTCTGAAAAAATCGCTCGCGAACGATTTGCAGAGATCAAGTTGGCGGTCAAAGAGTTTTCGGCCACTTTTAAAGGCAAAATTTACTACAAAGAGCGTCGGCGGCAAAAAGGCGATAGTCAGTACGAAAGACTCAATGAGGGGGTTAGTGATACGCTCCAGGTCAGTGAGGGTAGGGCGCAATTCGAAGTTAATTTATCTGATTATTTAGATACCGGCCTATTTTTAGATCATCGTCCCGTAAGGTCATTAATTGGTGACTTAGCCGCAGGTAAGCGATTCTTGAACCTGTTTTGCTATACCGCAGCGGCGTCTGTGCAAGCAGCTCTGGCGGGTGCGAGCAGCTCATTAAGTATCGACATGTCCAATACCTACCTAGACTGGGCACAACGTAATTTTGATCTGAATAGTTTACGAGCTGGTAAGCATAAGCTACTGCGGGCCGACTGTTTAAAGTGGCTCGAGACTGAAGGGGAGCAATATGATGTCATATTCTTAGACCCCCCGACATTCTCTAACTCGAAGAAAATGGATACTGTGCTTGATATTCAACGTGATCATGGTGACTTGATTCGCGCGTGCATGGCCAAACTAGCATCGGGTGGCACATTGGTCTTTTCCAACAACTTCCGCAAATTCAAGATGGATGAATTAACCTTGCGCCAGTTTAATTGTGAAAATATTACGCCAAAAACGTTGGACATTGATTTTGAACGAAACCCTAGAATCCATAACGTATGGTTAATTACTCGGCGAGAAACCTTTGGCTAGTTTTGAGTATAAAACTTCGAGTGCTGCATGGGCCCATTTAGATGAATGCTGAGTTAATTATTTATACAGGAGATCATTGCCATCTCTGTGAGCAAGCCAAGGAGCTTCTGAGGCCCTTACTGCAGCAAAAAGGCGTGGCACTTAGAGAAGTGAATATTGTTGCTGATGCGGCCTTACAGGAGCGGTATGGTTTACGTATTCCAGTGCTACTCTTACCTGATGGCCGTGAGAAAGATTGGCCCTTTACCGCCGCGCAAATTTCGCGGTTACTCGGTTAAGCGCTTCTAAGTCGAAAATTTAGCTAGGTAGCGATCGATAGCATTGGCAAATTCCATTTTATCTCTTTGCGAGAGTGGGGGTGGCCCGCCACCAACCTGAACGCCACTGTTTCTCATTGAGTCCATAAAATCACGCATATTTAGTCGCGCTTTAATATTTGCCGCTGTATACAGCTCTCCTCTTGGATTAAGAGCTTTGCCGCCTTTATCTATCACCTCCGCGGCTAGTGGTATGTCAGCGGTAATGACTAAGTCATCTTTCTCAACTAGCGTAACAATGTGATCATCAGCAACATCAAACCCTTGGCTAACTTGAATCGAACGCACGGTTGGGATTCTGGGGGTGGATAATGGCTGGTTCGCGACCAAAATTACCTCTATCCCCGTGCGTTGTGATATACGGTAGAGGATTTCCTTTACGGTCCCAGGGCAGGCATCAGCATCGACAAAAATTTTAATCATTAGGTAGTGCCTTTGCTTTAAAATTGGAAAACGTCGTGGAGTTTATTTTAATCTTCTTGAGAAATCTATTTTATACGCATTTCACGTGTAACAATCCCTTGTAACTGGCGCTGTACAGAGTAGAATGCCGCTATTAAAACAACTCATGTGGCCTTTGGTAAGGGTCACCACTGAAAAGGACATTATTATGCCGATTATTACTCTCCCTGATGGTTCCCAGCGCAATTTTGACAATCCTGTGTCGGTTATTGATGTGGCCGCAGATATTGGTCCTGGGCTAGCGAAAGCGACGATTGCCGGGCTAGTGAATGGTCTAGAAGTGGATTCGTCTTTTGTAATAGACTCAGATTCTGAGTTGTCCATTTTTACGGATCGCAGTGATGAAGGTCTGTTCATTATTAGGCACTCAACAGCACATTTGATGGCCATGGCGGTTAAACAGTTATTCCCTGCTGCTCAGGTCACTATTGGTCCGGTTATTGACGATGGTTTTTATTATGACTTTGCGTTCGAGCGCCCATTTACGCCAGAAGATTTAGAAACAATAGAAGTCCGCATGGCAGAGCTAGTGAAACAAGACCATGTCATCTCGCGTGAAGAATGGGATCGCGATGAAGCCGCTGTGTTCTTTAAAAGTATCGGCGAGAATTATAAAGCTGAAATAATCACCAGCATTCCCGCTGATCAGACAATTAGCCTCTATCGCCAGGGCGAGTTTGTAGATCTCTGTCGAGGGCCCCATGTGCCATCGACCGGAAAATTACCTATATTTAAACTAACAAAAGTGGCAGGCGCCTATTGGCGTGGCGATAACAATAATGAA
The DNA here is from genome assembly GCA_905181925.1 of gamma proteobacterium HTCC2207. Lineage (GTDB taxonomy): Bacteria > Pseudomonadota > Gammaproteobacteria > Pseudomonadales > Porticoccaceae > HTCC2207. Next base: position 1,978 of record CAJIZU010000077.1, on the reverse strand, counting down.
ATGCTGCAGCGTATTTATGGAACCGCCTGGGCGAACAAAAAAGAGCTTAAAGGCTATATTAATAGGCTGGCCGAGGCTGAGAAGCGAGATCATCGTAAAATCAACAAAAAGCTAGATCTGTACCATATGCAGGAAGAGGCTCAGGGCTCTATTTTCTGGCACCCCAAGGGTTGGAGTATTTACAACACTATAGAAAAATTTATGCGCGAGAAGCAGGTCGAGCAGGGTTACCAGGAGATTAAAACGCCACAAATTGTCGACTTTAGTCTTTGGGAAAAATCTGGGCATGCCGATAAGTTTGGTGATGATATGTTTACGCTGTCTACCGATGATCGCAATTTCGCCATAAAGCCGATGAATTGCCCCTGCCATGTGCAGGTCTTTAATCAGGGGTTAAAGAGTTACCGAGATCTACCGTTACGGCTGGCAGAGTTTGGTTCGTGCCATCGTAATGAGCCATCTGGATCCTTACATGGAATTATGCGTGTGCGATCGTTCACGCAAGATGATGCGCATATATTTTGCACAGAAGAACAAATACAGCCTGAAGTGGCACAATTCATCGACTTCCTGCATGAGGTTTATACTGAGTTTGGCTTCGACGATATTATCTATCGCTTGTCTACTCGGCCTAAAGAGCGAGTGGGGTCTGACGAAGATTGGGATCGCGCAGAAAAGGCCTTAGCTGATGCTTTGGATGCAAAGCAGCTGCCTTGGCAAGAGTTGCCTGGAGAAGGTGCTTTTTATGGCCCTAAAATCGAGTTCTCGTTAAAAGATTGTATTGGTCGAGTTTGGCAATTGGGCACTGTTCAGGTAGATTTTTCGATGCCCGGACGTTTGGATGCTCAGTATGTTGCCGAAGATGGTAGTCGTCAGGTTCCGGTGATGTTGCACCGTGCAATATTGGGTTCGTTTGAGCGTTTTATTGGGATCCTGATCGAAAACTATGAAGGGGCATTTCCGTTCTGGTTAGCGCCGGAACAAGCTGCCGTGATCAATATTACCGATTCTCAGGCCGATTATGCGCAAGAAGTGACCAAAACATTGCAAAATAACGGATTTAGAGTGATTTGTGACTTGAGAAACGAGAAGATCGGCTTTAAAATCCGCGGTCACTCTATGCAACGTGTTCCCTATCTACTCGTTGTTGGTGATAAAGAGAAAGAGTTGCGTACGGTAGCTGTTCGAACTCGCGATGGTGAAGACCTTGGAAGCATGACTTTAGACCAAGTTAATTCATTATTTGCGGAGGCAACAGAACGCCGTGGACGTGTTTTTGTAGAAACGGAGTAAAGAGTATTAAAAAAGACAGTAAGCGGGCACGTCTTAATGACGATATAACCTCACCCGAAGTTCGTTTGGTTGCTTCAGATGGAAGCCAAGTTGGTGTAGTTACCCTGACAGTGGCTCTGGAGACAGCTCAGAAAGAGACCTTAGATTTGGTGGAAATTTCACCGGATGCTGAGCCTCCAGTCTGTAAAATAATGGATTACGGAAAGCACGTCTTTGACATCAAGAAGAAAGTGGCTCTGCAGAAAAAGAAACAAAAGCAGACTCAGGTAAAGGAAATGAAATTCCGACCTGGAACCGACCAAGGCGACTATGAAATTAAGTTGCGTAATTTGGTTCGGTTCTTGGAAAATGGTGATAAAGCTAAAGTTACCCTGCGTTTTCGTGGACGTGAAATGGCTCACCAACAGCTTGGTATGGAAATGATGAAACGTGTAGAAGCGGATCTCACTGAGCTGGCACAAGTGGAGCAGTACCCTAAGATGGAAGGTCGTCAGATGACCATGGTATTAGCCCCACGCAGCAAGAAGACATAATTAACGCGACCCGCGTTCAGCCACTTTTTTTGGCAGGCTGTCCGGGCGTATCTTCTTGTCACTTAACCTCACTATTATTGGAGAAACGAAATGCCAAAAGGTAAGACCCATAGTGGAGCTGCAAAACGCTTCAAAAAAACGGCTTCTGGTTA
>CAJIZU010000076.1 GCA_905181925.1 gamma proteobacterium HTCC2207 | reverse complement strand
CGAGATCAATAGCTCAGATGCTTTCGTGGTGGCCTGGCTGCCAGGTTCCGAAGGCGCAGGTGTTGCTGATGTTCTAGTGGCTGGCGTCGATAATAAAATACGCCATGACTTTACCGGCCGTCTTTCTTTTGACTGGCCTAACAAAGAAGTTAATACGTTAGATGCTGATCTTGCGGTCGATGACCTGTTACTCAACTTGGGCCAGGGCCTTAGTTATAAAGAGGCACCAATCCTTGCTGAATTACTGAATGAAACTTCTTCAAGTCAGTCTCAAGTTGAGGCTAATATTATTTTTAGCGGTAGCAATCGCGATCCTTGGAATACCTATGTTGGCGATTCTAGTGACTGGCACAAGACTGTATCAGGTCAAACTACCACAACGGCCTATGGCGCGCTTACGGTTAACACTGTTGATGGAATAGTGCAGGAAGACTCGCGGATGCTGAGTTGGACAGGTGGCTATGAGAGTCAATTTTATTGGCAGGCACAAACACCGTCTGATTTGAGTCAGTTAGCTGTTAATAATGGGGCTTTGATGATGACGTTTAAGGTCGATAAGCACCCAGTAGGCACTGTCACACAGCGAATGGATTGTGGCTGGCCTTGTTCTGGTTCGATTGCGATGGCTGACTTTTTTAGCTCGATCCCTGAAGGCCAGTGGTCTACCGTGGGTATAAGTCTAGAGTGTTTTAGTAAGGTAGGGGTCGATCTTAAGAAGGTGACCTCACCTCTAGTGTTGGTGAGTAAAGAGCCCTTTATAATAACCTTTAATGATGTGCGAGTGGTTCCCAACGCACCTGAAAAGTCCTTAATCAACTGCGATTCATCATCATAAATAGCGGTGACTAAACCGTAAGATGATATCCGCCGTCTAACAGTATCGTTTCACCTGTTACGACGGTCGATAGGGCCATAAGATTGTAAATACACTCGGCAACTTGATCGGCTGTGACTGCTAAGCCTAGTGGCGTAGTGTTTTCGATGTTAGTCAGTGCCCGATCATAGGTTTCAGTGCCAAGACCCTTACGTAACCAGTCCCCCTGAATAAAGCCCGGACAGACGGCATTGACTCTTATCGGTCCAAGGTTTCGCGCCATTGATTTGGTCATGGTATTGAGTGCACCTTTTGAGGACGCATAAGCGATACTGCTACCAGTACCCTTTATGCCTGCAATAGAAGAAACATTGACTACGCAAGGATTAGGGCTCTGCGTCAAATATTGCCGGCACGCTTTGACCATTTGAAATGGGCCCACCACATTGACCTTGTAGATGTGTAAAAAGTCTTCAGCATCTAAGGCATCTAAATCGCCATGATTAAACGCAAACTTGGTGGTTCCAGCATTATTAATTAAGCAGTCGATACGACCCCATTTTAGAATAGACTGCTCTACCGTATCAATGCATGCCTCATTACTTGACACATCAGCAATTACTGATAGGGCCTCAACGCCAAGCGCTTCGCACTGCTCTACAACCGATTTAGCGTCTTTAACGGAGTTTGTGCATGTTATTGTCACATTCCATCCTTTGGACGCTAAAAGCAGTGCAGAGGCTTTACCTACGCCTCTGCTACCGCCCGTGATGATTGCTACTGGGTTTTCGGATTGTGACATGGGTTATTCCTTTATAATGCAGTGAATACTTACCGTTATAGGTAACATTACGAGCTTTTTTTGTGAAAAAATAAATAGTCTGTCGATATCAATTTTGATACTTTATGTCTCACGGACAAAACAGTCAATCACCGTTACATTGACGAGAAGTAGGGAAAAAATATGACAGACAAAATGATCTCTGGTATCTATGTTGCCACCGTAGCTGGAGGTCCAATGTCTGGCCACAGTAGTGTTTCTATTAAAGCGGGAAAAGGTATTGAGGGGGATCGTTACTTCTCCAAGACCGGTAAGAATAGATCAAGTTATAGAGGACAACCAGATTTCGAAATTACGTTGATAGAATCTGAAGTTATCGAGGCTTTTAATCGGGAGACAGGCAATAAATTTCATGAGAGTGACTTTCGACGCAATCTAATAACAAAGGGCGTACGGCTTAATGATCTTGAGGGTAAAGACTTTACGGTTAACGGGATCAAGATGTTCGGCGTTCGACTTTGTGAGCCCTGTGCAAGCTTACAGCGCCGCTTGGCAACAAGTATTTTGCCTGAACTAGTGGGTAAAGGCGGACTTAGGGCACAGATAAAAAGTAATGGTGTCCTCAAGCTGGGGGACATTGTTGTTGAATAGATTAGCTACGTTAAATTAAAGAAGGCCACTGCCGTAGCGCTTGAATTTTCTGCAATGGTAGTCGCGGACTCTGCGCGATGAGCGGCGATACCTTCGATTACGTAGCTTAGATTGGCTGGCTCATTGCGTCGACTTTTGGGCATTTGCGGCATGTTTCTTGGTAATAAATAAGGTGCATCTGTTTCCACCATCAGTCGGTTCAGTGGAATATTTTTGACGATATTTTGTAAATCATGACCTCTACGCTCGTCGCATATCCATCCAGTGATACCTATGTATAGATCGAGATCTAGATAACTAAAGAGAGTTTTTTTATCTCCGGTAAAGCAGTGAATCACCGCTTTAGGTAAATGATTCTGATATGACCTTAAAATCTCTAGTTGACGTTTTGAGGCATCTCTTTCATGCAAGAAAAGGGGTAGCGTACACGTTATTGCTAATTCTATTTGAGACTCAAATACTTTTTCTTGAGTCTTGTGTGGTGAAAGGTTGCGATTAAAATCAAGTCCAGTTTCACCAATAGCAACTACTGAAGGATGCTTGGCAAGGTCTTCAAGTGCAGTAATGGCGTCAGTATTGAAACTTTTCGCCTCATGTGGGTGAATACCTGCGGTAGCATACAGCATACTAGGGAATTGGGTTTTATAGGTCTCACAGAGCTCTATAACCACCTCAGTCTCGTTGATGGAAGTCCCCGTGAGAATTATTTTTGTTACATTTGACTCTTGAGCACGAACCAAAACAGGTTCGATATCACCCGCAAATCTGGAGCTGGATAGATTGACGCCAATATCGGTTAGCATGGCAGAGGGCCCGTTAAGTATCAGCTGTTATTCTAAAGCATTTCGCCCTGCAATCATCTAACCATGGAGGACTTATTGACCGATACTATTCAGTAATCCGCACAGCTAGAACATCGCAGCTCGCGCCATGCAACACGGAATTGCTAGTAGAGCCAAAAATAAGTGACAAACCATGTCTGCCGTGACTGCCAACCACAATGAGACCGATATTCTCGTTGGTTGCCATAGTATGCATCTCTTGAGCTGGATGACCAAGAATCACATGCTGGTCGATGCTGTCAATATTAAGTTGTGCGCCATATATTGCAAGACGTTCAACGGCCTGATCTTTTAGTTGAGTTTGCACATCAGATAGGTCTACCGGAATGTCGCCGCCGTAAGCAAAAGCTAGAGGTTCTAGAATATGGCAAATAGATATTTTAGTCGTGGAATCGGCAAATAGAAACTTCACTCGATTTACGACTTGCTGAGACTCTGTTGATAAGTCTAGCCCAACTAAAATGTGACTGTACGATGACATAGTGGTGTACCTCTATGGACGTTTGCTAGTAGTATTCTACATTTAGCGTTTTGAACGCAAATTTTATTTCTTATTTATTATAAAGAGTAGCGGTAGATGACTTGGTTGGTAATTATTTTTGCCGTCGCGGTGGTTCTCTCGCCATTGATGTGGTTTAAGCAGTCGCCGCGCCAAAGACGTATTAGCCATTTACGCAGCGTTGCTGCGACTTTTAATCTTCAAGTCGCATTACATCGAAGGCCCGAGGCCCGTGAAGGAGAGGATGCTCTGAGCTGCGTTTGCTATAAAATGCGCTGTCAGCATAAAACTCCCCTCACCGAATGGGTTATACATCGTTTTAGTCAGCGTGGTTGGTCCTCTGACTGGGAAGGATGGCAATGGTTTAAGCAACAAGCCGATGACAGCTGGTCTGAGATTCTTGGCAATGCACTGCAGGATATGCCAGATGGAGTGACTGCGGCAATGATGCAAAAGAGTAGTGTCGGGGTAATTTGGGATGAGCGAGGCGATGAAGAGAATCTTGAGCAAATTGCGAAAAATTTACTGCGATTAAAGCATCACGTTGAAAATAATTGTTGACCGCAGGGGCACCTACCAAGTATATATGCGAGCTAATGGGTCATTTGATCGTCACTAAAGGCAGTATTGAGCATCTCCGTCAAAAATTGATGCCACAATAAGGAAAACCAACCCTCATGGGAAAATCGTTAGTCATAGTAGAGTCTCCAGCCAAGGCGAAAACGATCAATCGTTATTTGGGAGACGATTTCATTGTTAAATCGTCGGTTGGCCATATTAGAGATTTGCCAACCGGGGCTAATAGAACGCCCAGCGATCCTAAAGAGCGTGCTAAGCAGGCCGCGTTGACGCGTAAAATGTCACCAGAGCAAAAGGTTATTCATCGCGAGAAAAAAGCTAAATCTCAGTTAGTAAATAGTATGGGCATTGACCCAGAGAATAACTGGAAAGCTGAATACGCGACACTGCCGGGTAAAGAGAAGGTGGTAGCAGAGCTAAAAAAACTGGCTAAAAATGCTGACACTGTCTATCTCGCGACGGATATGGATAGAGAGGGAGAGGCTATTGCATGGCATCTCACTCAGGTCATTGGTGGTGATGACAGTCGTTATAAGCGGGTTGTCTTTAATGAGATCACCAAAAAGGCCATACGTAGTGCTTTTGAAGCGCCCGGCAAGTTAAATACTCATCGGGTTGATGCTCAGCAAGCAAGACGTTTTCTTGATCGTGTCGTAGGGTTTATGGTATCGCCGCTCCTTTGGGAGAAAGTTGGCAGAGGTTTATCTGCGGGCAGAGTGCAGTCGGTGGCGCTTAAAATGATTGTCGAGCGTGAACGACAAATCCGTGCATTTATTCCTGAGGAATATTGGACGGTTCAGGCTGATCTTGAAAACAAGAATGAGAGCGAACAGGACAACGTTAAAATTCGCTTTGATGTGAAGCGGCATCAGGGCTCTGCATTTAGGCCAGTTAACAAAGAGCAAGCTGATATTGCGTTGGCCTCCCTCAGAGCCGCTGAATATTCGGTTCTAAAGCGTGAAGACAAACCCACCAAATCTAAGCCCTCCGCACCTTTTATCACTTCGACGCTGCAACAGGCCGCAAGTACACGGCTTGGTTTTGGTGTTAAGAAAACGATGATGATGGCACAGCGATTGTACGAAGGGGGTTATATCACCTACATGCGTACCGACTCTACTAACTTGAGTGCGGACGCAGTAGCAACATGCCGAGAATATATTCAGTTACGTCACGGTGAAAAATATCTTCCAGATACCGCCATTGTTTATAGTAGTAAGTCTGGTGCACAGGACGCTCACGAAGCTATTCGGCCCTCTAATGTCGACATTGCGCCCGGTAGCCTTAATGACATGGAGGCCGATGCTCGCAAGCTTTACCAATTAATTTGGCAACAGTTTATCGCTTGCCAGATGACGAATGCAGAATTTACATCAACGACCGTTACTGTTGCCGCTGGTGACTATGAATTAACGGCTAAGGGAAGAGTGACTCGCTTTGATGGCTATTTGGCAATAATGCCACTTAATCGAAAAGGTGATGATGATATTGAGTTACCTGATCTTCAAAAAGACGATTTAATGGCGATGTTGACGCTAATACCGCAGCAGCATTTCACTAAGCCGGTAGCCCGTTTTTCGGAAGCCGCGTTGGTGAAAGAATTAGAGAAAAGAGGTATAGGACGACCGTCTACCTATGCGTCGATCATTTCTACGATTCAAGATCGTGGTTATGTGAAGATAGAAAATCGCCGTATTTTTGCTGAAAAAATTGGTGATATTGTTACTGATCGGTTATCTGAGAGTTTTACAGACCTCATGGATTATAGCTTCACTGCAACTATGGAAGAGCGCCTGGATGAAGTTGCGGCGGGTTCCCTCGACTGGAAAAGTCTGCTCAATGATTTTTATAAGGATTTCAGTGGTCAAGTTCAGTCAGCTAAAGAGCCTGATCAGGGAATGCGACCAAATACGCCCTCGCAAACAGACATTGCGTGTGTTTTGTGTGAACGCCCCATGATGATAAGAACCGCTGGCACAGGTGTTTTTCTGGGATGTTCAGGGTATGCACTTCCTCCAAAGGAGCGATGTAAACAAACGATTAACCTCACGGAAGGCGATGAGGCAGTCAATATCGATGAAGATGATGAAGCCGAATCAAAGTCGCTGTTAAATAAACACCGTTGCAGTCTTTGTAACACATCGATGGACAGCTATCTGCTTGATGAAACCCGGAAGCTTCATGTGTGCGGCAATAACCCTGATTGTATCGGTCATGAGATTGAAACTGGCCAGTATGTCATCAAGGGGTATGAAGGGCCGATCATTGACTGTGATAAGTGTCATAGTGAGATGCAGTTAAAAACGGGTCGGTTTGGAAAGTACTTTGGCTGTACTGGGGAAACTAGTCCTGGGGAACCGTGTAAAAACACCCGAAAATTACTTCGTAATGGCGAGGCCGCTCCACCAAAGGTCGATCCTATTGCTATGCCTGATTTACGTTGTGTTAAGGTCGAAGATTATTATGTCCTGCGGGATGGGGCGTCTGGAATATTTTTAGCTGCTAGTCAATTTCCGCGGCACAGAGAAACTCGTGCGCCAACGGTCAATGAGCTATTGCCCTTTAAAAGCCAAATAGATGCAAAATATCAGTTTTTATTGAAGGCACCGGTATCAGATCCTGAGGGTAACGAGACGGTTATTCGCTACAGCAGAAAAACCAAAGAGCAATATGTGCGTAGTGAAAATGATGGAAAACCAACCGGTTGGAGTGCATTTTACAATCGCGGCAAATGGGTTGCAGAAGAAAAGGGCGCGAAATAGAGTTTAGTACGCCGAAAAAGAAGTGTTTGAGAGGATAATTTTCGTGCGTCTTGCAGTCTGGCCGAAAAATACTGCATTACCGAAATATTACAGGAAAACAGATATGGCTTTTACCGAGTATGAACTTGTTGTGCTAGATGATGGCGAAATTGCTTTGCAGCGGTCTGGCTCGGATGAGCCACTGGTTCGTATTAGCTTTTCGCCTACTGTCTTAGCCTATCTTGATGGTAAGCATGTCGACGTCGCGAAAAGCATGATGGATGCCGGTATTCAGACCGTATTTGAGATCAATGATGATAGAGCACCTGCCGGGCCGGAGCACGAAAGCAAGCGCCAGACGCTCCATTAAGTCGGTTTACATAGAGACTCGTACTACTCCAACGGCCAATCCCTCAATAGCAAAGTCTTGAGCTCTTAAGTCAACTAAGATTGGTGAGTAGTCTCTGTTTTCGGGCAGCAGGTGAATCTCATGCCTACTTTTAGTTCTTTTAAGTCGTTTTACGGTGACTTCACCATCCACTCTAGCGACAATAATTTGCTGATTATCAGCGGTTGGTTGCTGATGTACGGCCAGTAAGTCACCGTCCATAATGCCGACGTTCACCATACTTTGGCCCTGTACCCGCAAAAAGTAATCAGCGCTGGGATGGAAGGTGCTCGATGGGACCTCTTGATAATCCTCAATATTCTGCTCGGCTAAAATAGGTTCACCAGCGGCCACTCGTCCTATAATTGGAATGCCTAAATACTGGTCGACTATACGGATGCCCCGTGAGGCTCCAGGTATCATCTCGATGACACCTTTGCGCGCTAGAGCTCGCAGATGATCTTCAGCAGCATTTGGTGATTTGAACCCAAGTTTTTGCGCAATCTCTGCTCTGGTCGGCGGATAGCCTGTTTCATCAAGATTATCTCGAATCAAATCAAATATCTGTTGCTGTCTCGCTGTGAGTCTTTCCATAGTGTATCTCCACCGTCGTTTAACTGTGATTATATACAGTATTGGTCAATAGGCAAGCTCTGTCAGATCTAGCCTTAAAAGCACCTCGCTGATTGAGTTTGGATGGAATTTGTTTCTGTCTGGAAAATAGACGTTATTTTTTATAGGCTGAGCTAAGGCTTCGCGGTACCATAACCCATTGAATATTAAAGACGTGACTTTCAGAGCGACGAATCGAACCCGAAACTTGTTAGTGATGATGGACCTAGGAGAGTTTGTTCTTGAGAAATGGTGTCAACAGTTTATATGGTCGCCTAATGGTGGACGTTGAAGGCTTTTCTCTTACCTCCGAGGATCGAGAGCTGCTGGCGAACCCTCAGGTTGGCGGCGTTATATTATTTGCTCGCAATATTCAAAGTCGCTCACAGGTTTGTATGTTGGTGGCCGAGATAAGGTGCTGTTCCAATAGCCTTTTGATAGCGGTAGACCAAGAGGGTGGGCGTGTTCAGCGATTTAGGGTTGGTTTTACTAAGATACCAGCGATGCAGATAGTCGGTGATTTGGTTGAGAGTAATTTTGACGAGGGGATTTCTCTGAGTCGTGAGTTAGGCTGGCTGATGGCCTCTGAAGTACTAGCTTGTGGGGTGGATATAAGCTTCGCTCCTGTTTTAGATGTTGACCGTGATACTAGTTCTATTATCGGTAATCGTGCTTTCTCTAATCAGCCGAATGCCGTGATAACGGCGGCTAAGGCATTTGTTGCCGGCATGCATGACGCCGGGATGGCGAGCACAGGTAAGCATTTTCCGGGTCATGGCGGTATTGTTGCCGACAGTCATCTTGAGGCGCCGATAGATCAACGGAATTGGCAGCAGCTTGAAGAACACGATTTAAAGCCATTTAAATCGCTAGCGAAGACCTTAGATGGGATTATGCCAGCGCATATTACATTTCCAGCGATTGATGCGCAGTCTGTTGGTTTCTCGTCTTTTTGGTTAAAGCAGGTATTACGACAACAGTTAGGATTTACCGGGGTTATTTTTAGTGATGACCTAAGCATGAAGGGCGCCGATGTTGCCGGAGGCTATGTCGAAAAGGCGAAAGACGCACTAGCCGCAGGGTGCGATATGGTGTTGGTGTGCAATTCTCGTCAGGGTGCAACTCAGGTATTGGCGTATATGGAGGAGCAAAAGATGTCTCAGTCGACACTAATAGGCGCCATGAGATCTGCCCAACAGGTAAACTGGCTTGAAATTGAGCAGTCAACTCGCCGAAAATCAGTATTAGAGAAACTCGCAAGCATGGCTTAGTTGATTTACGATAGTGGTCGGGTAATATATAAAAATAATGCAAAAGAGCTGGGATGGTTTGATGAATAATGTTCAAAATTGGTTAGTGGATCTTGCTGGTGCTGAGTTTGTGTGGATCGTCCAGTTATTTTTAATCGTGCTAGTGGTGCTGAGCCTCGGCTATATTCTGAACCGTGTTATTGATCGTCTTGAGAAACGTGCCAGTCAAACCAAAACGGTCTGGGACGATGCCTTAGTGGAGGCCTCCAGAAAACCATTGGTGTGGTTGGTGTGGATACTGGGCGTCAATTTCGCGGCCGCTGTTGCTGCTGAGAAAATGAATTCTCCGTTACAGGCTTTGATTGATCCTGTAAATCGTTTGGCATTTATTCTTCTCGGTGCTATGTTTTTAAACAACTTTATTAAGCGCGCTGAACACAACTTAATCAGCCCCGAGTTCATTTCTGACCCCGTCGACCCTACAACAGTCAAAGCCGTGGCGAAGCTTTTACGTGCCTCGGTCATTATTACTGCACTACTTATTGCTATGCAGTTGTTTGGGTATAGTATTTCAGGATTACTAGCGTTTGGTGGTATTGGTGGTATTGCTGTTGGTTTTGCGGCAAAAGATCTGCTGGCGAATTTTTTTGGTGGTTTGATGATTTACCTGGATCGTCCGTTTTCGGTGGGAGATTGGGTGCGGTCTCCTGATAAAGAGATTGAGGGTACGGTAGAAGATGTAGGCTGGAGGCTGACACGAATTCGCACGTTTGATAAGCGGCCTCTATATATACCCAATGCGGTATTCGCGAACATCTCGGTTGAAAACCCTTCGCGTATGACCAATCGCCGCATTTATGAAACGATTGGCGTCCGCTACTCAGATTTGGCGGAGATGACGACTATTATTGATCAGGTCACGGAGATGCTATTGCAGCATGAAGATATCGATAGCGAACAAACCATGATCGTCAACTTCAATCAGTTCTCGGCAAGTTCTTTGGACTTTTTTATCTATACGTTTACAAAAACTACCCGCTGGGTGGAATTTCATAAGATTAAACAAGACGTGTTATTAAAAGTGGCTGCCGTGATTGAGGCTAATGGTGCCGAAATTGCCTTTCCAACATCGACGATTCATATGGAAACGCTACCGGAGGCGCTGCAGCTAAAAGGTCAATAATTCATGAACAGGTACTTTTTTATTGTTCTGTTGGCAAGTCTCAGCCTCTTTGGCTGCACAGGTTCGCCGGAGGGCGTCTATCCCGTAAAAACCTTTCAGTTGCCTGAATATCTTGGCTCATGGTATGAGATAGCACGTTTGGATCATTCATTTGAACGCGGTATGAGTTCAGTCACTGCCACCTACTCAATGCGCGATGACGGTGGAGTTAAGGTTTTAAATAAAGGATTCAAAGAAGACTCGCAGGAATGGGGTGAGGCTGCGGGAAAAGCTTACTTTGTTGATTCATCAGACGTAGGCCATCTCAAGGTTTCATTTTTTGGGCCTTTTTATGGGTCATATATTATTTTTGAATTAGACACTCTCGACTATCAATACGCCTTTGTTTCAGGTATGAATACCGATTACCTATGGCTACTTGCGCGCACTCCCAAGGTTAGCGATGAACTTATTGAGCATTTTGTGAAAAGTGCGTCAGCCTTAGGGTTTGATACTGAGCAGTTAATTTTTGTCGATCAAAGTAAATCGTACTAAGGTTTTGGGCGAGTTATGGTGACTCAGTAAGCGACGAGGTGGGATCGTCGCCATCAGTTGGTTGCGGATTGATTGGCTGAGGTTCATAGCGCTTAATCGTCAGCATAATACCCAGTTCTGGATGATCGAGGTAGTAGACTTTCTCTTCTTCAATACGTTTGGACTGGTTTATTGGCCATACCGCAGTAACAGCATACTGTTTAGAATCGGTCTGTTTCTCCTGCAGATCCTCAAGGTTGGCGTCAAATTTTTCTAACACATAGCTAAGACCAAGAATATCTCGTGTTGGATTATCAGCCTGAGTGAGCTGTGTCGGAGAAGCAGAGTTAGCGTCTGCCATATCGTCGTATGCCAATGCAGGAGCGATATTTAATGCATCCGCAACTACCACACCGTTGACCGGATTTGAATTAAGATCATCCAGTTTTAACTTGGTATCTTCGTCGAGTACTTGTTGGTCGCCATTTCCATTCGCTAAGACAATTCGCCATGATGAATTGGGCTCCCCTACCGCGATGGCGGTCGGCGCATCGGGCAGGTCTATAAGATTTTCACTTTGAAAAGACGCTTGGTTAGCGAATTTAAGGCGCCAAAGATTTGTTTCGAAATGTAAAAACCGAGCTTTGTAAAATCTAAGGCTACCTTCAACCTCAGCGCGGTCATCAACCTTTTTACCGCTACTTATCAATAGCCACGGGTCTTGACTATTCTCTTCAGCAACAAACCGCCATGCTTCGTGAAAGATGACATTGTACTGTCTTCGTTCCAATACTCGGGCACTATCATTAAGGTCGCGCACGCTATTCTCTAACAGCTCAAAAGGCTTCTCATACTCGGGTATATAAGGCTCTAGTGGAGGAGCCGTAACGTCTAGCGAAGCCCCAGAATTATCAAAGCTGGATACCATTTCACGGTCAAAAATTACTGGGCCAATAGCGGGGTCTTGCATTTCAATAGTGGGAATAATACCGATAAATGGGAAGGAGTCTTCCAGTGGTAAGTCATCAGGATCAGGCATTAGAGCGCCTTCAATCGCTAATGCTTCTTGCTCTGCAAGTGCTTTGACATCAATTAGCCTCAACAAGTTATCAGGAAAATTTAACCCATAATCTTTTGGTGCCAACTCCCCAGAATCAGCGACATCATGGGTAAAAAGAATAACCTCCACCTGATACCAATTTTTAGGGGGTACGATGAGCGCTTCATCATTAATTTCTTGAGATGATACAGTGCCGGAAGCCAACAACAATGCCAAAAAGCCGAGTGTTGTTAGCTGACGTTTTACTGTGTGTTGTCCATGTTCATCGTAAATCATTGTCAGTCCGGTTAAGGGTGAGAGTCTTCAGACTCATTGATGACACAAGTTATGCTACTGGCAACAGTCTGAGGAGAATATTGTTGACCGATTCGAACCGTTGCTTGGCATCATCCATAGGCATAGTGAAACTCAGTTGGTCGTTGCTTTGCAAGCGAAAAGTATCTGGTTCTTTCTGGACCATTTTAATAATGGTGATCGGTTCGACTTGAGTCTTTGGTGTAAATTGTAATCGACCACCATTGGGTCCTGCCTCTATTTTCTTTAGGCCCAGTTTCTCACCAATTTGTTTGAGTTCAGCAAGTTGGAACAGAACTTTAGCCGGCTCTGGCAGCAGACCAAATCTATCAATCATTTCTACCTGGAGTTCATGTAGATCTAACGGCGTTTTACAATCTGCTAATCGTTTATACAGCGTCAGGCGCATATTGACATCAGGTAAATAATCATCAGGAATAAGTGCTGGAAGATGCATGTTGACTTCAATCCCCTGATCCAGAGCAGCATCAAAGTCGAGCTCGGTGCCGTTTCGAACAGCGGCAACGGCTCGCTCAAGCATCTCTAAGTACAGTGTAAAGCCGATCGCTTGTATGTGACCACTTTGTTCTTCCCCTAAAAGCTCTCCTGCGCCTCGTATTTCCATATCATTTGTTGCCAGAGTAAATCCAGAGCCGAGCTGATCTGCAGCAGATATGGCATGCAACCTTTTGGTTGCATCGGCAGTAATTTTTTTGTCTTGGGGTAGCATCAGATAAGCGTAGGCCTGATGATGCGAGCGGCCGACACGACCACGAAGTTGATGCAATTGAGCCAACCCAAATTTGTCTGCACGGTCAATGAGAATAGTGTTAGCACTTGGTATATCAATACCAGTTTCGATGATAGTCGTACAAACCAAAACATTAAAACGTTGATGATAAAAATCTGACATCACCTGCTCAAGCTTTCGCTCGCGCATCTGTCCGTGTGCGATATTAACTCTCGCTTCGGGCACAAGCATGGCAATTTCATCAGCAACTCTTTGTATACTTTTGACATCATTATGTAAAAAGTATACCTGACCACCACGCAAAATTTCACGAAGAATAGCTTCCCTAATTAGCCTAGACTCCAGTGTGCGTACAAAGGTTTTTACTGACAGGCGCTTGGCAGGAGGCGTTGCAATAATAGACAGATCTCGAATACTGTGCATTGACATGTTTAGTGTGCGGGGTATTGGTGTTGCCGTCATGGTTAAAATATCAACCTGACTGCGCAAAGATTTAATCTTCTCTTTTTGCCTAACGCCAAAGCGATGTTCTTCGTCAATGATCATAAGACCAAGGTCTTTGAAGTCAATCTTGGTATGAAGCAACTTATGAGTGCTGATAAGAATATCTACTTTCCCAGCTTCGGCATCCGCAATGACTTGATCTTGTTCCTTACCGGTCTTGAATCGAGATAATTCGCCCACTGTCACCGGCCAATTCGAAAAACGATCTCTAAAATTTTCTAAATGTTGATGAGCGAGCAGGGTAGTAGGTACCAAGATGACCACTTGCTTACCGCTACTGACAGCGGTAAAGGCAGCCCTCATGGCCACTTCAGTTTTACCAAAGCCTACATCACCGCAGACTAGTCTATCCATCGGTTGTGGGCTCAGTAGGTCGCGCCGCACAGCATCAATAGCCTCCTGTTGATCAGGGGTTTCTTCAAAAGCAAAGTCAGCGCTAAACGAGAGGTAATCTTGTTCATTGGCCTGACATGCAAAACCCTGTCTAGAGGCTCGTCTAGAATAGATGTCGAGCAATTCAACCGCGGTATCACGCACTTGCTTGGCGGCTTTTTGTTTAGCTTTTTCCCAACGATCACTGCCTAAATGATTGAGTGGAGCAGAGACTTGATCGCCGCTACCAAATCGACTGATTAAATGCAGTGATGAGACTGGAACATAAAGCTTGGCGTCATTGGCATAGCTGAGCATTAAGAACTCTTGCATTGTTTTGTCCACAGCTAAAGTAATCAAACCCTGATAGCGGCCAACACCATGCTCAATGTGCACCACAGGGGCATTGATCTTTAATTCTGCAAGGCTCTTAAACACATAGTCAGGCGACTCCGAGGCTTTCGATCGCCGTCTACGCTGCATGACTTGCTGACCAAAAAGTTCACCTTCAGTGATTAAACAAATATTCGCACTAGGGGCACTCAGTCCCTGGTCAAGCGCGTAAGTAGTTATGCAGTGAGTGTCTTTCGAATTTAAAAACTCTTGCCAACCGCTGACTTCTCTTGGGTTGACCTTAATTGTTTTTAACAGATCAGTTAATACCTCGCGCCGCCCGGATGATTCAGCGCAAAATAAGACGCGGAGGGGTTCGCTGTCACTAGCGCTATCCAGTAAAAATGACTCCAATTTTATCATTGGATTGGCTTGCTTTGCGTTGACAGACACGTCCGGAACGGCACGAATAGTCCGTTTGGACATGGTCGCTACCGACGTGGCGTCATAGTTTTCTAAAATAGTTCGGGGTAACTTTTTAATTTCTTGAAAAACTTGCGCTACCGGTAAAAATAACTCACTCGGTTTTAGAATTGGTCGCTCGGGATCAACGCTATATTCATCGTAGCGATAATTGATGTCAGCCCAAAACTGCTCTGCAGCGACATCGATGCCCTCGTCGGTAAACAGCAGTAAATTGCTAGGTAAGTAGTCAAAGAGAGTCGCAGTTTCCTCAAAAAATAAGCTCAAGTAGTACTCTATGCCCTGCGGTGTAATACCGTCTTTGATATCTCGATAAACCGGACACTTAGAGGGATCATGGTCAAAGATTTCATGCCAATTATTTAAGAATTGATTGGTGGCCTGCTTATCCATTGGGAATTCGCGTGCGGGGAGCAGCTCTATTTGATTGATGTTTTCTAAAGTGCGCTGAGATTCAGCATCAAATAAGCGCAGAGACTCAATGTCATCATCCATAAGATCCATTCGAAACGGTGTTTTAACTCCCATGGGGAAAATGTCAATAATTGACCCGCGAAAAGCAAACTCACCGTGTTCAAAAACTGTTTCGACTCTTTTATATCCGGCTCGACTCAATTGGTCCTGAAGCTTTGTTCGATCCAGTTGATCACCAATTGCATAGGTAAACGTCCTTGATGAGACAAAATCAATGGGTGCAGTACGATGCATCAAGGTTGTCATTGGAACGATTAAAATACCCTGGTCGGTCGTGGGCAATTTGGCAAGGGTTTGCAGTCTTGATGAGACAATGTCTTGATGTGGTGAGAACATGTCGTAAGGCAATGTCTCCCAATCTGGGAAAACGAGCACCGGTAAATCTTTTTCGTTAGCAAAAAACTTTATCGCACGACTTTGTATAGCAGCTTGTTGGGCTGATTCAGTAACAAATACCGTCAGTCCTTGGTGTTTAAGAGCCGCTTCAGCGACGGCAAGCGATTTGCCCGCTGAGTCTAGTCCAGACCAGCGCAGCTTGTTTCCCGGTTTTAATGCAGGATCTTGATGAAAAATGGTCATAAGGTTTAATAAGGTCTCTTTTGATCCTGCAAAGGCGCAACACATTCTACTGTTCAGCGTCTATTAGTGAAATAAATATTCTTTATTGGCGTTATTTACGGTGGGATTAGTTGCCTGTATCCATTGGTTGCAGGATAATCGGAAAATATTCGATGATTTTAAGGAACTGAACCATGGATGACCAGCAAAGACCTTTGCCCGATGATTTTTTCAAAGACTGGAAAGATCGAGAAGCCCTGGCTGAAGGGATGATACCGTTAATCGGTAAACTGTACCGCCAAAGTAATATATCGACCTATATGTATGGAAACAGTATGGTCAACAAATCGGTCACCGATATCATGCAAGAACATCGGTTTGTGCGTCAGGTAGAGCACAATGAAATTTCAGAGTTTGATACGTTCCCTATGCTAGAAGGCATTACCAAGCTGCAACTTGGGCCAGCGCATATTGATTTGGGTAAGATGGTCGTTAAGTTTCAAAGTGGTAATGGCGGTGGTCAGTCTCTAGAAGCGTTTTTAACCGATGAGCTGAGCGATATTATAGGGTCAGAGATTAAACCTTTACCAGAACCTCAGGACATAGTGCTTTATGGTTTTGGTCGCATAGGCAGGCTAATTGCTCGCATCTTGGTTGATAAGGCGGGTAGTGGAGACGTGTTGCGTTTACGCGCCATTGTAATTCGAAAAGGTAAAGTGAATCACGATTTAGAGAAGCGGGCAGCATTGTTACGAACAGACTCAGTGCATGGCCCCTTTAAAGGAACCGTTAGAGTTTTGGAAGATCAGGACACGTTGGTGATAAACGGTAACCCTGTCAAAATTATCTATGCTAATTCTCCTGCCGAGGTGGATTACACTCAATACGGTATTTCAAATGCACTGATTGTTGATAACACTGGAGTTTGGAAGGATACTGAAGGCTTAAGTGGCCACCTGAGGCCTGGAGCATCCAAGGTGTTGCTGACAGCTCCCGCTGGGGATGATATTCCCAACATTGTGTATGGTGTCAATCACGATCAGATTACTGAAGATCGTAAGATTATTTCTGCTGCATCCTGCACGACCAACGCAATTGTTCCTGTTCTTAAATGCCTGCTTGATGAATTTGGTATCAATAGCGGTCACGTGGAAACAGTGCATGCCTATACTAACGATCAAAACTTGATCGACAACTACCATAAAGGTGGTCGCCGAGGCCGTAGTGCTGCGTTGAATATGGTGCTGACATCAACCGGGGCAGCCAAAGCGGTATCCAAGGTGATTCCGGAATTGAAAGGTAAGTTAACAGGCAACGCGATACGAGTTCCAACGCCTAATGTGTCTATGGCAATACTAAATCTTCAGTTGGGCAGGGACACTTCGGTTGAAGAGCTCAATGAGTTTTTGCGTCAGAAAGCGTTGCACTCTAGCATGCAGCAACAAATTGGGTTCACTGCATCTAGCGAAGCGGTGTCAACCGATTTCGTTGGGTCTAGGCAAGCCTGTGTGCTTGATGCACAAGCGACAATTGTTGACGGCAATAGCTGTGTACTTTACTGCTGGTATGATAATGAATTCGGGTATAGCTGTCAGGTAGTGCGATGCCTTGAAAAATTTGCCGGCGTCGTTTGGCCGAGCTATCCCAAAAAGTCATAGTCTGAATATGAAATAGCACCGTAGAAAAGCCCATTAGTTTGGGTTTTTTTTTGGTCGAGATTTATGCTTTACATGAAGATACCTGCCGCTGGGAGAAAAACCCTACTTTTCTTGGCAGTTTGAACGTTTTGATGCTTTAACTGCTGGCATCGGCGTCGCTAGACCCTTATAATCTCGCGCATTAAAATCTTGCTCTAAAAAAACTAGCAAGCCGGCGTTTAACTCGTCAGGCTTGAGTGAAACAGCGGTTGAAAACCTAAGGCGTCATTCGATATCGGCAGCTTTTTTGATTGTGCTTAATAACCTTCACGCAGTATGAAAATTGGTAAACTCTATGATTAAAGTTCGTCGCGGGTTGGATCTTCCTATATCAGGTGTTCCAGAGCAGGTAATTCATGAAGGTCCAGCGATCAGCCAAGTAGCCTTAATCGGCTCAGACTATCATGGAATGAAACCAACCATGGCGGTCAGAGAAGGCGAGATGGTTAAGCTGGGACAGCTGCTTTTCACCGACAAAAAAAATGAATCTGCAAAATTTACTGCTCCGGCCTCAGGCAAGGTTGTTGCTATTAACCGTGGTGAGCGTAGAGTTTTTCAGTCCTTAGTGATCGATATTGATGGCGATAACGCCGAGACTTTTCCGATTTTTGCTGCAGACATGCTGCTGACTCTTGAGCGTAATGTAGCGATTGATAACTTGGTAAACTCTGGGCAGTGGGTCGCATTGAGAACCCGGCCATTTTCGAAAGTTCCCAGCGCAGACTCAATTGCGGCGTCTATTTTTGTAACAGCAATGGATACTAACCCTCTGGCGACTGACCCTACGGTGGTGATAGCAGAGAGAGCAGAAGATTTTGCTCATGGATTAAAAGTATTAACACGTTTAACCGACGGGCCAGTGAATGTCTGTGCCGCACCCAATGTATCAATTCCGGGTAACGAGATTGAAGGCGTACGTGAGATCAATTTTAGCGGCCCGCACCCCGCAGGTTTGGCGGGGACGCACATTCACTTAGTTGATCCTGTCAGCGCCACTAAAACAGTATGGTCTATCGGTTACCAGGATGTTATTGCTATTGGGCATCTATTCACAACAGGTAGTATCGATACGCGCAGAGTGATCTCTCTTGCAGGGCCGCAAGTGACTCAACCAAGGTTACTGTCAACGAGACTTGGCGCAAACGTCAATCAACTGGTCATTGGTGAGCTTGCCAATGACGAGAATCGAGTAATTTCAGGCTCTGTACTTTCTGGGCGCAAGGCCGCGTCGGTATTCGCCTTTTTAGGGCGTTACCACGATCAGCTCTCAGTCATTCAAGAGGGCCGTGAGCGACAACCACTTCATTATCTTCGTCTTGGTTTTGATAAGCATTCTGCGCTACCTACCTTTGTCTCATCGTTGACAAAAAAGCTGTTCAACATGACAACAAGTACTAACGGTAGTGAGCGTGCAATGGTTCCAGTGGGTGGCTACGAGAGAGTCACTGCGTTGGATATTTTACCCATCCAATTGCTACGATCATTAATCGTGAGTGATACTCAAATGGCTCAAAATCTTGGTTGTCTTGAGCTTGATGAGGACGATATGGGCCTCTACACCTACGTTTGCGTGGGTAAGCATGAATACGGTCGCATACTGCGCGACAATCTGACCACAATAGAGAAGGAGGGTTAAGACGGTGTTGCGTAAGCTATTTGACAAATATGAGCCACATTTCCACGAAGGTGGTAAATGGGAAAAATTCTATGCCTTGTATGAAGCGGTAGATACAGCAATGTTCAAGCCCGCGGACATTACCAAGAATAGTTCTCACGTGCGTGACAATATTGATCTAAAGCGTGTGATGATTACTGTTTGGGCTGCCACTTTTCCTGCAATGTTTTTCGGTATGTGGAATGTCGGCTTTCAAGCCAATACAATAATGGCTGAAATGGGTATGGCCTCTCAAGAGGGGCTTCGTGGTATTTTTATTGGCCTGTTGGCCGGCTA
>CAJIZU010000075.1 GCA_905181925.1 gamma proteobacterium HTCC2207 | reverse complement strand
GATTTAGCCGCGATAGACAATTTAACTAGCAACCAATAACCCACTGAGTTACCAAACAACATCATGAAATTGTAGGCCATAAACTGTGAGTTACTTGGGTTGGCTAGCACATGGCCTAAAGCAGACTGGCATTGAATAATCGTTGCCCTCAGGGACGACACAAGAGCATTGATACCGGTACAGTCGGAAGATGTCGTTTCCGTTGTAGCCGTCATCTCAGCAAGAAGATCGCTCAGCCCCTCGCCCCCGTCACGCAGGCATTTACGACCAATAAAATCTAGTCCCTGAATACCATTAGTGCCTTCATAGATCGGCAAAATTCTCGCGTCACGCATGTGTTGAGCGGCGCCTGTCTCCTCAACAAAGCCCATCCCGCCGTGCACCTGAACACCTAGGGAAGTAACTTCCATAGAGACTTCGGTACACCAGCCTTTAACTAATGGCGTTAAAATTTCAACCAACCTTTGATCGTACTGCTGTAAATCATGGTCGGTATAGTGGTGACTGCGATCCTCCGCCGCTATTGTGTAAAACGACAGCGCGCGTCCCGCTTCGGTCAGCCCCCTCATTTGCAGTAACATGCGCTTCACATCGCCATGATGGATAATCGGAGCTCGTCCCTCAACCCCCTGTACCTTTCCTTGCACTCGGTCAGCAGCGTAGGCCACAGCCTGCTGGTAAGCCCTCTCACCTATGGAAACGCCTTGATGCCCAACTGACAGTCTCGCATTGTTCATCATACTGAACATGCACATTAAGCCCTGATTTTCGGGCCCAACAAGGTAGCCGACAGCCCCACCATTATCACCGTAAGCCATGGTACAAGTGGGACTGCAGTGAATGCCCAACTTATGTTCAACGCCGACCGCATAAAC
Source organism: gamma proteobacterium HTCC2207 (assembly GCA_905181925.1). Lineage (GTDB taxonomy): Bacteria > Pseudomonadota > Gammaproteobacteria > Pseudomonadales > Porticoccaceae > HTCC2207. Next base: position 5,283 of record CAJIZU010000075.1, on the reverse strand, counting down.
ATCATTGCGCTCGCCTAAGCTACCGTCGTTATTAACCAAGAACTTAGGTACCAAAAACAATGAAATACCGTGGTTTCCAGCAGGCGCATCCGGTAACCGAGCTAATACCAAATGAATTATGTTGTCAGTTTGCTGGTGATCACCCCAGGTAATATATATTTTTTGTCCTGAGACTAGGTAGTGGTCACCCTCAGGTACAGCCTTACACTGAACCGCTGAGAGATCTGAACCAGCTTGTGGCTCCGTTAAATTCATCGTCCCCGACCAAGCGCCACTGATAAGGTTGGCAAGATATGTATTTTTTTGATCTTCTGATCCATATAAATGAATCGCATGGATGACACCACGAGTGAGCATAGGTAATAAGCTCAAACCCAAATTGGCCGATTGCAACATTTCCTGAACTGCAACATCAACCACTCCAGGGAACCCTGAGCCGTCGTAATCAGTTGAACCACTCAAACCACTCCAACCCGCGTCAACCATCTGGGCGTTAATGCCGTCTAAGATGGGTGCCGTGACTACGCCACCATTCTCAATGTGTGTTTTTTGCCCATCCGCAATCAAATTTGTCGGGGCGACGACCTGTTCAAAAAATTTGGCGGCTTCCGGCAAGATCGCATCTAGCATATCTAGACCCACGTCTTTATAACCGGGCAATTGGCTATGTTTCTCATAGCCAACGAGCTCTTCAAGGATAAAAGAAAACTCTTGAACTGGGGCTTTATAAGCAGACATTGGTGATACCCTCAAAATTAATAATAACGTGACACGCAGATTTAGTGTAATGCTGGCAAGTGTCTAGATTCCCAAGAACAGTGTAAACCTAAAACAATGACTCACTAGTCTATCTTGCCGTCGACAATTTTTCATCATTGGCAGAATCCAAGGGCTCTAATTTTACAATGTCACGCAATAACTAAAGGCAGACCTATTAGGACCATAGATGGGTATACAATATTAGAAACGGGTAGCCAAGAAGAGCGACTATGGCCTCACAAAGCAAGGCCAGAGTCATTTATCACAGGGATTAGACGCCTAAAAACTGATCCGCAGTAAGGTCATAACAAGTGCTATCCAAATCCGCTACTAGACTAAGGTTTGGCTTAATTTTAGGCAGTTCATAGCGAAAGAAAAACTGCATCGCCGCAACTTTGCCATCATAAAACGCGTCGTCTACTGCATTACCCTTCTGCTTACCTTCTATCGCTGCAACAGCCTGTTTTAACCACATCCATGCAATCACCAGGTGCCCCATAGCATCCAAGAAAATAGTCGCATTAGCTAGTGCCAAAGATGGATCTGTAGCTTGCCCTACCGCAGAGATAGTATCCTCGGTGAGGGTTAAGTATTCCTCCAGTTGATGACAAAAAACACCTAATTGAGAATGCCCTATCGCCGAATCAATTGTTGCCTGCATTTCTTCACGAAGAATCTTCACTGCAGCACCATCTTGCATGCGTACCTTACGACCCAGAATATCGATACCCTGAATACCCCAAGTCCCTTCATGAATATGATTAAGCCGATTATCTCGGTAGAGGCGTTCCACGGGATACTCACGGGTATAGCCATAGCCCCCCAATACCTGTATTGCTAACTTGTTGGCTTCAAGACAAAACTCTGAAGGCCAAGACTTACAAATCGGCGTTAACAGGTCTAGTAGTAAATCACGCCGCTGGTTAGCGGCTTTGTCAGTAGACAATTTGTTCGTATCAATTAACTCGGCACAGTAATACATCAGGGTCTGAGCGCCTTCAATAAAGGCTTTTTGAGTCATCAGCATGCGCTTAATATCTGCGTGCTCACTGATCATAACCTGTGGATCTTCTGGATTACGATTGACCAATGGACGACCTTGCGGACGATTCCGCGCATAATCTAGTGAATATAAATAACCGCCAAGCGCACTCATCACTGCTGACATACCCACAGAAATACGTGCTTCGTTCATCATGTGGAACATGTTGGATAAGCCCTGATTAGGCTCTCCAACGAGATAGCCGATAGATTCGCCAGACTCACCAAAGTTGAGCAGACAGTTAGTCGCGCCGCGACAGCCCATTTTATGATTCAAACCAGCCAGCGCTATATTGTTGGAGGCACCGATACTTCCATCGTCATTCACTCGCATCTTAGGTACTAAAAACAGAGATATGCCTTTCACGCCCGGAGGCGAGCCCGGAATTTTAGCTAATACCATGTGAACAATGTTTTCGGTAAGATCTTGCTCGCCGCCAGATATCCACATCTTAGTGCCGCTAAGGGCATAGGATCCGTCGGGTTTTGGCTCAGCCTTAGTACGAATATCTGCAAGCGACGAACCCGCCTGAGTTTCAGATAAACACATGGTGCCGAACCACTTGCCATCCACAAGATTGGGTAAATACTTGGCCTTGAGCTCGTCAGACCCACAGACGTTGAGCATATTAGCAACGCCCTGAGTCAAAAAGAGGTAAATATGGGCGGGATTGTTGGCGCAGATGAACATACCATTGAGCGCTTGATCTGCCATCCAAGGTAACTGCAGACCACCGATATCAGCATCGTAGGCTGAGGCACATAAACCGGCTTCCTGATAAGCCGCGATAGCGTCTTTAAGCTCAGAAATCGTTTCGACTTTGCCGTCGACAAACTGCGGTTCATTAGCATCTAACTTAGACGCGCACGTTAAAAACTGGTCTTCAGCAATCGTCTGACAGAGGTCTAACATAGAATCAAGAGATTCACGGTCATAGTCAGCGTAGCGCTCTGACTCGAGAATCTTATCTAACCCTAAAGTTTCATAGAGCACAAAGTCGAGATCTCGACGATTAACAATCATTGACATGGTTATTCCTCTTTTGTTGGTAATCAGGAGTGTTGGTCACTCACTCGCCAGCATCTTTTACTGCTACTTATGCATTAACAAATTAACATGTTGGGATGGACTTTTCCAGAGACGTAAGGCTAACTGGTTTGGCGGCAGTTTAACAATATTTGATGTTGATACCGACAATTACCCTCACCTTATACAAGGCATCAACTTCCTTGCATTGGATTGCGAGTTTTTGTTGCGCACTTTTCACTTGTCAGTAAACTAAGAGTTAGAAAAATACAAAATAAAAATTAGTAAAAGGGGAAGGAAACCATGATCGCATTAGATCAATTCAACTGTGTTGCCGACATAAGCCGATACCAAGCTAAAATAAATGGCCAGCGTATTGCGCAAATTTTTGAAGGCCGTGAAACAACCTATTCTGCGCTTGACCGCATGGCCAACCAAGTCGCCAATGGGCTCATTGGTGCTGGCTGCAAACCCGGCACCCGCATTGGCTATCTGGGAAAAAACAGCGATTACTATTTTGAAGTAATGTCAGGCACCGTTAAAGCCAACGTGGTCATTGCCGGTGTTAACTGGCGACTCGCCGCACCCGAAATTGCCTATATTCTAAACGATGCTTGCATTGACATTCTGTTTGTCGGCGCAGAATTTTATGATGTGATTGAGCAAGTGATGCCAGATATTGGTGATGTTCGCCAGTTTGTTGCTATTGACGGCGGTCACACCGAATGGCCCAACTATACCGAATGGCGCGATGCACAGGATGTTTCAGATCCGATGCTGCCCATTGCTCTTGAAGACGATGCTTTACAGCTATATACCAGTGGCACTACTGGTCACCCAAAAGGTGTGCAGCTGACTAACGGTAACTACCTCGATGTTCTCGATCAAGCCGCTAATGGTGGATGGGGTGATTGGCAAGAAGGCGAAGCAAGTATTGTTGCCATGCCAATCTTTCATGTTGCTGGGGTTAATGTTGGTTTAGTAGGCTTAGCGCAAGGCCTCACCAATGTCATCCTTAAAGACGTTGACCCTGTTGTGATATTAGATTTATTAGAAAAATATCGTATTAAATACGCATTCTTTGTGCCTGCCGTGATTTTGTTTATGAGCTCCATACCTGGGGTTCGTGAACGAGACTTTTCTAATCTAGACTTTCTTCTTTATGGGGCCAGCCCTATTTCCGAAGAAGTGCTACTCACTGCAAAAGATATTTTTAAATGTGATTTTTGCCAGGTTTATGGCCTCACAGAGACCTGCGGTGCTGGTACTATTTTGCCCCCGGAAGATCATGACCCAGCGCTAGGTAAGCTCCGGTCCTGTGGTAAACCCGCACCCAGTGCAGAAGTCAGAATTCTTGGTGAAGATGGTGAGACAATGCCTGCTAATGAGGTTGGTGAAATCACTTATCGCTCCAAAAGTCTAATGAAAGGCTATTGGAACAATGCTGCGGCTACCGAAAAATCGATTCAAAACGGATGGTTTTACACCGGTGATGCTGGCTATCTAGATGAAGACGGCTACCTGTACATTCACGATAGAATCAAAGACATGATTGTATCTGGTGGTGAAAATGTTTATCCCGCCGAAGTAGAAAATGCCCTCTTCGACCACCCGGCGATTGGTGATGTGGCGGTGATTGGTGTACCCGATGAAAAATGGGGTGAGGCGGTGAAAGCCGTTGTGGTGCTAAAGCCCAGCATGAGCGCTACTCAAGAAGAGATCATTGCGCACTCTAGAACTAAGATTGCCGGTTACAAAATCCCCAAAAGCATCGACTTTACCGATGTACTGCCACGAAACCCCACAGGTAAGTTACTCAAACGCGAGTTGCGGAAGCCCTACTGGGAAGGTAAAGGGCGGCAAATTAACTAACGGGCCATTTTGAAGGTGTATTCATAAAGAACGCCCGGTACTTCCTCAGGCTCGCCATCCACAAAACGTGGCACGTATCTTAGTGAGCTGGCTGCTTTTAGAGCAGCTTTGCCAAATTTTTGCCCTTTTGGCTTTTCCTCGATTACGACGGGGTCAAGGGCCAAGCCCTCTTTTGATATGGTAAGTTCGATGATAACGTAACCTTCCTTACCTTTTCTTTGCGCTTTTTTGGGGTACTTTGGGTTTTTAACAATTACAGGAATATAATCTTGGCCTTCGCGGTCTGGCAATAGCTTACCCAATTCTTGGGCATGAAACGTCGCCAAGTCTGACTGTCCTAATTCTTCATAGACTGGTATTAAGAACCCATGGGCGTATTGACCTACCGATGGATTATTAAGTGCAATTTCAAAGAAAGGTATTGATGACTTATACTGACCTAATACCATTTTATTTTTACCTAGCTGAAAACTAGCTAGGGTAGTGCCCAAAGCTTTAGACCCAAATTCTTTGTTAAAGATATCGTAAGCTTCTCGAGCAAATCGACTTGATTGATTTAACTCACTCTTGGTCGTCGCTCTATC
>CAJIZU010000074.1 GCA_905181925.1 gamma proteobacterium HTCC2207 | reverse complement strand
CGTTACTAGGACACCAAAATCAGCTTTCAATCGCTCGCGACTAACTTGCGTAGGCACGCTAACCAGAATATCTGTAGGCTCAAATCCTTCAGCAACCATGCCGCCGATAATGCAGGACGCCATATTGCCTCCACCAATAAAAACGATTGAACTCATTACCTTACCTACTGTTATTTAGTATCTCGTGGACCAAAAATATCAGTCCCCACTCTTACGATCGTTGCCTGCTCGAGAATTGCCGCTTCAAGATCTGAGGACATCCCCATGGAAAGGGTATCCAGTTTTTCAGAATTGTCCAGCGATCGATTAATACGATCTTTTAGTTCCCGTAATTTAGCAAAAGGAATCCGCTGAGCGTCAATGCTTGCCTGCGCGGCAGGAATAGCCATTAGGCCGCGTAATTTGAGATTTGGTAGCACCAATATTTCAAGTGCGGCGGCTACTGCCTGTTCAACACTAAACCCTGATTTTGTAGGTTCATTGTCGATGTTAATTTGCATACAAATATTCAATGGCCCCATCGCCAGAGGTCGTTGGTCACTTAGTCGTTTAGCAATCTTTACGCGATCAACACTATGTACCCAAGCAAAATTTTCGGAAATTTGACGGGTCTTATTTGATTGAATGGGACCGATGAAGTGCCAGTCTAGTTCTAGAGGTTGGAGGTCGGCCATTTTCTCCAATGCTTCTTGTAGATAATTTTCACCAAAGCTCTTTATGCCAGACTCAGCAGCCTGCTGAACGTGCGCAGCACTGCGAGTTTTGCTGACAGCGAGTAAAGTAATATCTTTTCTGTTGCGCTCAGCCGTTGCCGTAACGGCACCTAATCGAGACTCGACGGCAGCCACTTTTATGTGTAAATCATCCATTTAAAAGAGCCATATATTTAGTGGGACCTGTTAGTTTAAACCTTAGACGCTAAATAGAGCGGCCGAGAGATGGATCATCTAGCCAACTTTGCAGTATCAGTGCCGCGGCAATATGGTCAATTTTAGTCAGATTATCAGATCGACCACGCTGGCCATGGGCCTGTTCGCGGACTAAAGATTTTGCTTCCTGACTTGTTAGTCGTTCATCGACCATTTTCACTGGGATACCAAAGCGGCCCTCTAAACGTCGAGCGAATTTTCTCGCACGGGCACTAAGCTCGCTTTCACTTCCATCCATATTTAGCGGCAAACCCACTAAGACTAAACTGGGCTTCCATTGATCGAGTAGGACGCTAATTGATGGCCATTGAGGAATACCTTCTTGAGCTTTAACGATACTGAGGCCTTTGGCCGTATTGGTTAATGTCTGACCATAGGCTACGCCAATTTGTTTCAGCCCAAAATCAAATGCCAATGCTGACATTGGCGCAGTTGATTCAGGCATGACCCATTACCGATGACAGCATACTAAGATCTAGACCTATAGAAGAGGCAGCCGCCTCAGCCCGCTTATGGCAATCGACATTAAAAATAATAGCCGAATTAGCGGGAATTGTTAGCCAACTATTCGTGGTTAACTCCTGCTCCAACTGTCCTGCCTCCCACGATGAATAGCCCAGAGTGACAAGCGCATGTTCTGGGCCTGCGCCCACTGCAAGATCACTGAGAATGTCTTTGGAGGCCGTCAAACTTATGTCATCGGAGATGGATACGGTAGACTCCCATTTTTGAGTGGAGGTTCGGTGAAGTATGAATCCTCTATCTCGAGCAACGGGTCCACCATCAAAAATCAAACCATTACCGTACTCGTCTGTGTAGTCTAGGTCTAATTGCTTGAAAATAGCCTTTACTGGAATGTCCAACTGCTGGTTAATGATTAAACCCATGGCACCGTCAGTGCTGTGCTCACAAATATACACAACGGATTGAGAAAAATTGGGATCATCCAACCCGGGCATGGCGAGCAGAAAGTGATTTTTGAGGCTAGTCACCGTTTTTTTCTGATTCTTCATTTGTTTAATATGACTCACTATCTGTCTAAACTCAAATATTCAAATTTAACTCAACAATTACTGCTCACGGGTTAGCCGAATATTTACGATTTGGCGACGAGTCTGTTCTCAATAGCGCACATAAGTTGGTCGCCTATGTCAGTATTTTTGGCATTATCAATTTCACGTACGCACGTAGGACTCGTTACATTAATCTCTGTTAAGTAATCACCAATTACGTCTAAACCAACGAATAACAACCCTTTTTCTATCAACGCGGGTGCGACTTGTTGGGCAATCCAAAGATCTCGTTCGCTCAGTGGCTGAACAACGCCACGGCCACCTGCCGCTAGGTTGCCCCTAAATTCTCCTGCGGCGGGAATTCTTGCCACGCAGTAGGGAACAACGTCTCCATCTATGACCAATATTCGTTTGTCGCCACTAAGAATCTCGGGTAAATACTTTTGAGCCATAATGGTATTTTGACCATAGTTGGTCAGTGTTTCGATAATCACATTAAGGTTTTGGTCACCTTCTTTCACACGAAAAATGGATGTACCTCCCATTCCATCAAGAGGCTTATAGACAACCTCTTGGTGTTCCGCTAAAAATTGTTTTAACAGACCTTCGTCACGACTGACAAGCAGTGGTGGCGTGCATTGTGGAAACTCTGTGGCGAACACTTTTTCATTACAGTCACGCAAGCTCTGAGGTTTATTAACAACCAGTGTTCCAAGGCGTTCTGCAGCCTCTAGAATATAGGTTGAATAGATAAACTCACTATCAAAGGGTGGATCTTTGCGCATCAAAATCACATCTAGATCACTCAGAGATTTAAGCGTAGCCTCACCCAACTCATACCAGCAGTTTTCGTCGGCATGGACGCGCAGCGGTGACATTTTTCCCCGCGGCCCTTCACTGTCTATAAAGAGACTGCTTTGCGTCATATAAAATAGCTCATACCCATGATTTTGTGCAGCCAGCAACAATGCCAATGTAGTGTCTTTGTGATAAGACAAAGATTCTATGGGGTCCATCACAACACCGAGAAATTTATTCATTTTTTTTCAAAACCTCTGCTACATTTAAGCTTGCAGTAAAAGATAACACTAAAATTGGAAAAGGCATTAATGAAAGCCCATTCATTAAAAAGGGTACAAAAAGATTTCGTCCTCTCATTGTATAGGATCTACAAAGGCAGGCAGTCGATAATTTATCAATGTTGTGTATACCAAAGAGTAAAGGAACTACTTAAATGGATATTACCCACTTACTTGCCCTCAGTATAAAAGAAGGCGCGTCAGATTTACATCTATCAGCAGGGCTTCCGCCTATTTTAAGAATTGATGGTGACTTGGTTCGTATGGATTTACCTGTATTAAGACCTAAACAGGTAGATGAACTTGTTAATGAGGTTCTTAATGAGACTCAGATTAAGGCACTAAAAGATGGAATAGAGATCGATTTCTCATTTGAAATTCCAGATGTTGCTCGATTTAGGGCTAATATATTTAATCAGAACCGTGGTGAAGCTGCGGTTTTCCGCGCTATCCCCTCAGCGATTCCAACACTAAATGAACTGGGATTAGGAGAGATATTTAAAAAGCTCGCTTTATTGCCCCGTGGCTTGGTACTCATCACTGGCCCTACCGGGTCCGGCAAGTCTTCAACTCAAGCAGCGATGGTTGATTACATCAACAAAAATCGAGGCTACCATATCTTAACGATTGAGGACCCCATAGAGTTTGTGCATGAAAGCAAGAAATGTTTGATTAATCAGCGAGAGGTGGGCCGTGATACACAAAGTTTCAGTCAAGCTTTACGCTCAGCACTTCGCGAGGACCCTGATGTAGTCGTGGTCGGAGAAATGCGTGATTTGGAAACTATTCGTTTGGCCATGACCGCAGCAGAAACAGGCCACTTAGTCTTCGCGACACTTCACACCACTTCTGCGGCTCTGACAATAAATCGTATTATTGACGTATTTCCCGCGGAAGAAAAAGACATGATACGCTCGATGTTATCAGACTCATTACAGGCAGTTGTCACTCAAACTCTACTTAAAAAAGTCGGTGGCGGGCGCATTGCTGCCCATGAAATTATGATTGGAATCCCAGCAGTTCGAAATCTAATTAGGGAAGATAAAGTGGCGCAAATATATTCCGTCATACAAACCAGTAGCTCATTGGAGATGAAAACATTAGATCAAAGTTTGAGTACCCTTGTTGATGAGGGACTTATTACCCTGGAGGTTGCTCGTGAGAAAGCAGTTTCACCAAAGCATATTAGTAAAGAGGAGCGCAATAATTACTCTTTGCCGTATTTTCCTGAGTTTCCAAAATAGAATTAATCTCACCAGCGATGCCATTATTAAAGATTCCTCTTCATTTGATCAGTTATTTTAGATAAATTTGTTTTGTTTGCGAATCCGCTAGTGATACCCTTTTACCTTTAAATAATAAACTTTAGAGGGAACACCCATGAACGGCTTAATGATGGATTCACAGCTGACAATAACCTCGATCATGAAACATGCAGATCGAATTCACAGCAAGAGTAAAATTGTCTCAGTTACCTCTGATAACCCACACCACAGTTATGCCTATGGTGATGCTTTTCGAAGAGTCCGTCAGCTTGCGAATGCATTAGAGGGCGTTGGATTTAAGCAAGGAGACCGTATTGCCACTTTAGCGTGGAACGACTACAGACACTTTGAGCTTTATTATGCGATTTCCTGTTCTGGACAAATTTGTCACACCATTAACCCACGGTTATTCCCTGAACAAATTGATTTCATTATCAATCATGCTGAAGACCAGTGGGTGTTTACCGACCCTATGTTCGTTCCCTTGCTGGAGTCACTAAAAGACAAGCTTCCAACTGTCAGAGGTTATGTGGTACTTACTGATGAGGCGCATATGCCTGAGACTCAACTAGCTAATGTACATTGTTATGAAACATTTATTAGTGGGCAAAAAGATACCTTTGAGTGGCCAGACCTTAACGAGCAAACCGCCAGCTCAATGTGCTACACCTCAGGTACTACCGGCAATCCTAAGGGGGTAGTTTACAGTCATCGTAGTACAGTGCTGCATTCCATAGTTGGCTCTCTTCCCGACGTGATGAATATCTCTTGTAGCGATGTCATTATGCCTATAGTACCCATGTTTCACGTTAACGCTTGGGGAACGGCCTATAACGGCCCTATGAGTGGCTGCACGCTGGTATTCCCCGGACCTAAGATGGCTGATGGTGAGACTCTGACGAGGCTCATTAATGCTGAGAAGGTGACTTATTCGTTGGGTGTGCCAACTGTTTGGCTGGCCTTGGTGGATTATCTTAAAAAATCAGGTAAAACTGTAGAGAGTTTAAAAAAGGTAGTGGCTGGCGGCTCAGCTTGTCCGCTATCTCTGATGAAGGCCATGGATGAGTACGGCATTTATATGCATGTTGGTTGGGGTATGACAGAAATGAGTCCCTTAGGGTCATACAACAAACCCATGGCGTGGATGAAAGATTGTACTGAGGAAGAAAAAGATGCCTATCGTGTGCGTGCCGGTCGGATTGTTTATGGTGTAGAGATGAAAATTGTCGATGCAGACAATAAAGATCTACCGTGGGATGGCATCGCATCAGGATTATTACTTGTTAAGGGTCCTTGGGTTTGTGAGGGTTACTATCGTTTGGAAGATAAGCCTGCATTAGATACAGATGGTTGGTTCGATACTGGAGATATGGCCTCAATTGATGAGTATGGTTATGTCATCATTACCGATCGCGTTAAAGATGTTATTAAATCTGGTGGCGAGTGGATTAGTTCTATTGATGTTGAAAATGCGGCAATGTCGCATCCGCATGTTCAAGAGTCAGCAGTGATTGGTGTTGCCGACCCCAAATGGACAGAGCGTCCTCTACTCATCGTTATTCCCGTAGAAGGAGTCACTCCAGATAAGGCCTCTATTCTTGCCTCTCTGGAGGGAAAGATCGCTAAATGGTGGATTCCTGGAGATTGTGTTTTCGTCGATGAAATTCCTCATACAGCCACTGGTAAAATCAGTAAAAAAGATCTTCGCGAGCAATTTAAGGATTATAGTTACTAACTAGTTTTTTTGATGGTCAACCAAATGTGTTGGCCATCGTTTATAGAGATAAATAAAACGAAGGAGATAATTATGAGAACTTATTTATTTTTGGTATTGGCGATGACACTGTCTTTTTCTGTGGCGGCTGATCATCATAGAGGCAATGGACAAGGCGGGCCTGTAAGCAAACTTTTCAAAATGGCAGATTCTGATAAAGATGGCCAGGTATCCTACGACGAACACGAGGCTTTTATTGCCATGCAGGCCGATAAGGGTCGCGAGCGCTTTAACAAAATGGATGGCGACGACAATGGTTACATAAGTAAAAAAGAGGCCAAAGAAGCGGGCAAAGCCGTGCGTAAGGAAATGATGAAAAAGAAGAAAGGCATGCGAGCAAAGAGAGAGGCTACAAGGGAAGAAGAGAAATTGAACGAAGAAAATTAATTTATCCCTTTTGTAAATAAACGAAAAGGCCGCTTAATTAAGTGGCCTTTTTTTTCTTGGGTTCACCACAGACCTTAATCGCGGTATATAATGCCTTCAAAATAATCTAAGAATATTTAAATACAGGTGTGTTATGGCTGATTACTTGATTGCCCCTTCTATTTTGGCGGCCAACTTTGCGCGACTCGGCGAAGAAGTTGATAGTGTGCTTGCGTCAGGTGGCGACATAATTCACTTTGATGTTATGGATAACCACTTTGTGCCCAATCTAACAATTGGTCCGATGGTGTGCAAAGCTCTGCGAGATCATGGTGTAACCGCGCCAATCGATGTTCATCTCATGGTTAGCCCCGTGGATGAAATGATTCGTATGTTCGCTGATGCCGGTGCTGATTACATTACTTTTCATCCAGAGGCTTCAACACATGTTGATAGATCCCTGCAGCTGATACGTGATTTGGGTTGTAAAGCGGGATTGGTAATTAATCCTGCGACCGGTTTGGATACAGCTCAATGGGTAATGGATAAGATGGATATGCTGGTCTTGATGTCAGTGAATCCAGGGTTTGGCGGGCAAAAGTTTATTCCCTCGACGATTGATAAGTTAAAACAAGCGCGGAGCATGATCGACAGTAGTGGTCATGATATCCGACTTGAGATTGATGGCGGTGTCGGTGTTAATAATATCGCCGAGATAGCTGCCGCTGGTGCTGACACATTTGTTGCTGGTTCAGCCATCTTTAGTCAGCCAGATTACGCTGATATTATTGCTAAGCTCCGGGCTGAACTGGCAAGCGTTCGCTAGGATTAGTAGCAGTCATAGATTTATTGGTATGAAACAATCCGTTACAATTAAAGTTCATAAAGGAATTAGTTTTGAAAGACACTTGGTTTGTTGATTTTTATGTGGGTATTTGGCGTTGGCGAGGTTAATTGGCCTTGAGCGTCCAGTGCGCTCGCATATATCCAATAAAATGAACATTAGGAAGCGGACATGAACCCTGATTTATTTGCCAAGTTAGCTACCCAAAATTTTAATAGAATTCCCATTACTCGTGAAGTACTCGCGGACTTAGAAACCCCACTCAGTGTTTACCTAAAGCTTGCTTTTGGGCCTAACTCCTACCTGTTTGAGTCAGTTCAAGGCGGTGAAAAATGGGGACGTTACTCGTTGATTGGTATGCAGACCTCGACTGTACTTAAACTCTACGGCAATCGGTTAGAGATTATTCGAGACGGCAAGCCAATGGTCACACGTAATACCGATGATCCGTTGGGAGAGGTCGAGCGATTTAGAGCACTTTTTAGTATGCCAGATTTGCCAGACCTACCCCGATTTACCGGCGGGCTGGTTGGCTACTTTGGCTATGACACTGTGCGTTATGTTGAGCCGAGGTTATCCAAAAGTGCACCTCCCGATCAGTTAGGCACGCCCGATATACTGTTAATGGCCTCTGATGAAGTGGCCATTTTCGACAACTTGTCGGGCACGATTATGTTAGTGGTGCATGTGGATGCTAAAGATCCTAATGCTTTGGCGGACGCTGAAGCGAGGCTTGATGAATTAGAGCGAAAGCTTGCCGAGCCCAAGCCAGATTTACCGCCAATGAACCTGCAGAGTGATGGTCTCGGTGAAGAGGCTTTTGTATCAAGTTTCGGGAAAGAAAATTATAAGCGGGCTGTAGAAAAGGTAAAACAGTACACGCTGTCTGGGGACATTATGCAGGTGGTTCCTTCACAGCGGTTCACAGCCCCTTTCCACGATCAGCCGATTAATCTTTATCGAGCATTGCGTCGCTTAAACCCTTCACCCTATATGTATTTTCTCGATTTGGATGGTTTCCATATCGTGGGGTCTTCTCCTGAGGTCTTGGCACGTCTGGAGGACGGAGAGGTCACGGTAAGGCCTATTGCAGGTACTCGTCGCAGGGGAGAGTCCGATGCCGATGATCGATTGCTAGAGAAAGAGATGCTGGCGGACCCAAAAGAGATTGCTGAGCATCTTATGCTAATAGATTTGGGTCGTAACGACGTTGGCAGAATTAGTCAAGCGGGCTCGGTGGAGGTTACCGAACAGATGGTGGTTGAGCGCTATTCTCACGTTATGCATATCACCTCAAATGTAGTCGGCCAAGTCAATAAAGATATGAGTGCAATTGATGTGCTCAAGGCCACTTTGCCAGCAGGAACCCTAAGTGGGGCGCCCAAAATTAGAGCAATGGAAATTATTGATGAACTCGAACCTGTAAAGCGTAATATTTACGGAGGCGCGGTCGGCTATATTGGCTGGAATGGTAATATGGATATGGCGATAGCGATTCGTACTGCAGTCATTAAAGATAATGAGCTCCACGTTCAAGCTGGAGGAGGTGTTGTTGCTGATTCAGTACCTGAGCTGGAATGGGAAGAAACGATGAATAAAGCGCGAGCTGTTATGCGCGCTGCGGCAATGGTTTGTGGGGTAAAACAATGATTTTAATGATAGATAATTACGATTCGTTCACCTACAACATTGTTCAGTACTTGGCTGAGTTGAAAGCTGACGTGAAGGTGGTGAGGAATGATGAAATTTCCATTACTGATATTGAAAGCCTGGCGCCAGAAAAAATTGTTATTTCTCCTGGTCCTTGTACGCCGAATGAAGCGGGAATCTCAGTTGAGACAATTAGCTACTTTGCAGATAAATTACCAATCTTAGGTATTTGTTTAGGCCATCAAAGTATTGCCCAGGCCTTTGGCGGTAAAATTGTGCGGGCCAAACAGGTGATGCATGGTAAGACCTCTAGAATTTGTCATCATAATACGGGCGTTTTTAAAGGCCTTAGCCCACATTTTGTGGCGACACGTTACCATTCACTGGTGATTGAGCAGAGCACACTACCCAACTGTCTTGAAGTGACCGCATGGACTGAAAATGAAGACGGTTCTCTGGATGAGATTATGGGTGTACGGCATAAACAATTAGCCATCGAAGGTGTGCAGTTCCATCCGGAATCAATTCTCACTGAGCATGGACATGATTTGTTGCGCAACTTTTTGGAGTCATAGGCAATGAATATAAAACAAGCAATTGCCCAAGTTGTTGAGGGTCATGATCTTAGCCGAGAGCAGATGTATGACGTGTTCCTTCAGCTTATGTCTGGCGAGACTAGCGATGCACAAATTGGAGCATTTTTGGTGGCCTTGCGTATCAAAGGTGAAAGTATTGGTGAGATCACTGGTGCCGTAGAGGTAATGCGTGAACTTGTTTCCGGTGTTGATGTTAGTGGTGAATGTCTTGTTGATATTGTCGGTACAGGTGGTGATGAGTCAAACTTATTTAATGTCTCGACGGTTGCCAGTTTTGTTGTTGCAGCTGCGGGCGGTCGTGTAGCTAAGCACGGAAATCGTTCGGTAAGTAGTAAAAGTGGTGCTGCAGATTTACTAGAAGAAGCGGGTGTAAATTTAAATATTAGCGCTGATCAAGTCGCGGCCTGTGTTGACAAGGTAGGTATTGGGTTTATGTTTGCGCCTGCTCACCATAGTGCAATGAAGTATGCGATTGGCCCTAGAAAGGAACTAGGGATGCGCACTATTTTCAACATTTTGGGGCCGATGACTAATCCGGCCGGAGTAAAACGACAACTTGTTGGCGTCTACGACAAAGCATTATGCCGTCCAATGGCCGAAGTTTTGGGTCACTTGGGAGCAGAGCATATCATGGTAGTAAGCTCGGCTGATGGTCTGGACGAAATTAGTATTGCTGCTGAAACCCATGTTGCTGAGTATAAAAATGGGCACCTTAATGAGTATATTTTATTACCAGAGGATTATTTTGGTTTCAGGCAATCACTTAAGGGATTGTCAGTAACGAATGCCAAAGAATCACTTGAGATGATTGTTTTAGCACTAAATGGAGGAGCGTCAACGGCGGCAGATTTAATTGCACTTAATGCTGGCGCAGCACTCTATGTTGCTGGATGCGTAGAGTCAGTCAAAGAGGGTGTAGTGATGGCACAAAAATCCATCAGTAGTGGCGCAGCAAGAGCTAAAATTGATCAACTTGCGAGTTTTACAAACAGCATTTAGTGTGACGTTAAGAGAGAAGTTCATGAACACAGACACTCCGACAATATTAAAGAAAATATTAGCCCGCAAGCGGGAAGAAATTATTGAGCATAGTGCTGTTACACCTCAGTCTATGTTGATGGAAAAGATTATTGAGGCCTCTGCACCGAGAGGTTTTACGAAGGCTATTACCGACAAAATCGTCGCTGGAGAGGCAGCGGTGATTGCTGAAGTTAAAAAGGCATCCCCCAGTAAAGGGGTAATCTGTGAGAACTTTGATCCGGCCTTTATTGCGCAAAGCTATCAGCAGGGTGGGGCTTGCTGCCTGTCGGTGCTTACTGACGTAGATTTCTTTCAAGGGTCGGATGAGTATCTAAGACTTGCTCGAAATGCGTGTGCACTCCCAGTCATTCGAAAAGATTTTATTATCGATGATTATCAAATTTATGAGGCTCGCGCCATGGAGGCTGATTGTATTTTGTTAATTGTTTCGGCTTTAAGTCAAGATGCGTTAATTAACTTACATGATACTGCGGTTTCTCTAGGTATGGATGTGCTCATCGAAGTCCATGATGAGTCAGAACTAGAGCGAGCTTTGCCTTTAAATAATCCATTAATTGGTATCAATAACCGGAATTTACATACGTTTGACGTTTCTGTGGAAAATACTTATCAATTGCTCGAGAAAATTCCATCGTCAACGACGGTTATCACTGAAAGTGGTATCCTCAGTCGCGCAGATGTTACTCGTATGCGAGACAAGCAGGTGAATGGATTCCTAGTTGGGGAGGCGTTTATGCGAAGTAAAAGTCCAGGACTAAGACTCCGCGAGATGTTTGATTAGCCTAGTTTTTTCGCTGTTCTGCGCCCTCGTTAGGGTGGCGAACAATCATTGTTTTCCCATGAACTGATACGAATCCAGTGAGTTCAAGTTCCTTCAATACTCGGCCGACCATTTCTCTTGAGCAAACGATAATTTTTGACAATTCTTGGCGCGTAATTTTAATTTGCCAACCATCGGGATGGCTGACGGCATCGGATTGGCTGCTCAAATCAGTTAACGTTCTAGCGAGCCTACCAGTGACATCTAGAAATGCAAGATTACTCGCGTTTTGAGTAGTCTTCTTAAGTCGTTTGGCAATTTGCTTGGTCACCGACAGTAAAAATTGTGGATTTTTTTGATAAAGCTCGGTAAATTTTAAGTAGCCAATCTCACTAATTTCACAGTCAGTTTTAGCCCTAATCCATGCGCTACGAATGCCGCCTTCAAAAAGTCCCATCTCGCCAAAAAATTCTCCTGGGTTTAAATAAGCGACAATCATCTCTTTACTGTTTTTTCTATCTTCTACGAGGACGCTGACTGTACCTTTTACCACGTAATACAGTATGTCGGCTTTATCGCCCGCATAAATAATGGTGCTCTTTGCGCTGTAACGTTTACGATGTCCGTGCGCAAGGAACGTTTCAGCGTCTTTAATATGCCTAGGGTCATTGTTAATCATTTAAATCATCCTTTTAAAGAGCTCAGGCGTTGCCCATTGCTAACACCTGATCAATTTTCCGTCCTGGAATTTAGAGTGCATCTACAGTTTATGAGAATGTGAATAGAATATATCATTAAAGACTAGACCAGAAATCAGGAATAGTAAAGCGGGAGTGTTAGATGCAGAAAAGGGACCTTGTCAGGTCCCTTCAAACAATCCTTATAATAAGGACTAAGAGTGTCTTTGTTAGAACTAAGTTGCAGTACTTGATTCCTGCTAGAGCAGCAGTCCCAAGCCTAAAAAATGCTAGTGTTCTTTCGAGGCCTCTTTGTTAGGCGCTTCAAACTTAGCGAAATCGTCCTTCGCTATTGCAGCACCCGTTACTCCGGCAAATCCGAGCAATATATAGACGAGTGTCATAGTATTTCCTTACTTTTTTGGAGCACCATTGCTCCAACCCGAGCACTATATTCAAGCGCAAGTCATAAATCTAATGCATTGTATGCATTGTATCCATGCAAAATTGGTATACCAGTTTTGGGTCTATTTAACCAAAAAAAAGTTAAAAAAAAGGGACCTCTTTCGAGGTCCCTTGAAAAAATCCTATGCAGGATTAAGAGGGGTTTGGATCGCAGGGCGAATTCTATATGTCGGAAAGCTTTTGATTATTGTTTCTTAAATATCTTTGCTTAACGACAGAAGTACTAATGTAAGCGTTGAGGTGGCATAATTCCAATGCATTGTATGCATTTATAGTATGCGTTTTGGTTATACCCTGCTGGAGCAGAAAATGAACTTACAAAAACTTAGTCGATTAGATTTGAATTTACTGGTTTCTTTACAGGCATTGCTGGAAGAAAAAAGTGTAACTCGCGCTGCAGCTCGTCTTTTCATTAGCCAGCCAGCAATGAGTCGGGTACTCCAGAGGTTGCGTTATCAGCTAGATGACCCTCTCTTTACGAGAACAGGTAATGAGTTAGTGCCAACCCCCAAGGCAAGAGAGTTACAGTTAAGGCTACCCCAATTATTGGATAATATTTTAGATATGGTTAGTCAAGGTACCTTTGATCCGGCGACCTATGTCGGTGAAATTTCAATCGCTGTACCTGAATTTGTCGCTATTACACTTGTCTCTGAACTTACTAGGGTAGTTACCTGTGAAGCACCAGGGCTAGTTCTTTCGGTATCAAGTGGCATTGAATCTGTGGAAGGAGATTTGGCGGTAGGTGCATTGGACTTTGCGATTGATATTGATAGAGGAATAACCGATGACATCACCACCCGACCCCTGACTACTTATGCCCCCTCGATCTGGATGAGGCTCGGACATCCATTAGCAAATAAAGAAAGGATGACTCTTGAGGATATTTTGAAGTACCCCTTCGTTCAGTATTATCTTCTTATTTCCAAGCGCGTCAGTGCTAGAAACAACGCTCGTTTTGACCGAACACTGGCGGAACTGGGGTTAAAAAGAGAAAAAGCCTTGGTAACGAATCAGTTAATGACAGCCATGGAAACCATCTGTGATACCGATTGCCTGATGGTAGCGACGCAAAAAAGTCGAGTCATGGAGCGTGGAGAGCATCGCATTATTAGCAAGCCCTTTCCAGACGAATTGCCCCACGAGGAGAGTATTAAGTTGGTCTTATTGCAACACCAGAGAACATCTGGATCACCCATACATCAATGGCTAGTAGATAAAATTATTGGTGTTATGGAGCAGCACGACGGCGCAATCAGTTAGTAATATACACAGGGACTACAGCGGCTCAGCAAATTGTGTTGCAGAACTTTCGTCAGTGGTAAGTTTGAAGGCAACCGCGTAAAGCATAATCTCAGCGGTAAACAGAATAATCCATTCTGGACTATTTGGCAGCCACCATGAGTCCATGAAGGCAAATAGTGTAAGACCAGCGGAACTCGTGCTAATAATTAGTCCTGTTAGAGAGTTGGATAAAACACGAGATTTAACAACACGTTTTAATTGGCGATGTAAGCGATTATGCAAATGGTCGTTGTCAGCCGAAAACGGTGAACGACCAGCCTTTAATCGCCTTATGATACTCACTAAAAAGTCTAAACAGGGATAGGCCAGAAGAGATGCCATAAACCATATTGAAAATTCACCCGCAACAACGCCATTCAAACTGTAAGCAACAATTACTGCACCAATGCCATAGCTTCCCATATCTCCTAAAAAGAACCAGCCAGATACAACATTAAAAATAAGAAAAATAAGACATGCAAATAGGAAAAAACCTTCAGTGGGTCTTCCATACTCAATAAAGAAAACTGCGAAAGCGGCAGTAGCGATGCCCGGCACTAAGCCATTCGCGCCATCCGCCATATTAAACGCATTAATAAAGCCAACGCAAAATATAGTCATCACTGACCATGCAACGATAGGTATTTGAAGAGCTTGATCTAATCCGGGGATACCGATCTTATCAGGGACCAAGTTAGGCCAAAAAAATAACAGACTTCCAAAGACCAAAAATTTACATGTTAAACGCAGTATTGGTGTTAAAAAGTCGGCTTTTAAATCTTCTGCCAGTCCGAGAAGAGCACATGCGGCAATGGCAAGCCATAAATAGAATTCTTGGTTAGACCGCATAGCACCGGGCACATAGTGGGTTAGCATCAATATCCCAAAGAGGTAACATCCCACCACAATTGTAATAGCTAGCCCGCCAAGGCGAGACGAGTCGGTTAGACTTATTCCGTGAGAGGAAGCAAAGTCACGTCCAATGGCAACATATGAAAGCAGCTTCATTAAAAGAATCACGCCGAGCCCTGCCAATCCATAAAATAAAAACCCTAGTAACGACATAATGGCCAATTTGAAATCAGCTTTACTAAAGTAGCTAGGAAGTAGGAGTTTACTCAGCACGAGATATCCTCAGTTTTATCTTTGGTGCATCTACTGACAGTTCCCTTCGGGAGAATAATAGTTTTTTTACCCTGCTCAACAATCTTAAATGTTGAAAGCGAGCCTAGCGGGCCAATAGCCAGAAGATAATGCCAAGAAGCCTCTGCTTGTTTAATTTTGAAGGTACCTTGTTTGCCAAAATCGCTTTGACTAAGTTTCGAGCCCTGACTAATGCCTAATGCGGTCAGAATAACCGCAAAAGCCCCGACAAATAAGACATTAGACTTCATGTTCACGACTCAATATGGATGCATTGTTCGATATCTTACCTGATTCCTACTCATTAGTGTATCAGCCGATTATTTACAGAAATAACTAATATCCAGAGATGAAACGAGCTTAACAGGCATGAAAGCCTATCTATTTGGATTTAGTTAGATTCGATAGCTACCTTTAGTCATTACCGAGGATATTAAAGTCATCGCCTTTTTGACCGGCGAGGGAAATTTGTAACCGCCAGCATCTAATGCGGCCTGCGCATGGCGCTCTTCATCAGCTAACATTTCCTCTACTACTGCTCTGCTCTTGAGGTCTTCGTTAGGTAGTTGGTTGAGATGGGTCTTTAAATGGCTACATACTTGATCTTCTGTCGCGGCAACAAAGCCTAGGCTTAACTTGTCACTAATGAGGCCGGCACCCGCGCCAATGCCAAAAGACGCCGCATAAAAAAGTGGATTTAAAAGACTGGTACGCCCACCAAGATCCTTAATGCGCTCTTCGCACCAGGCCAAGTGATCAATCTCTTCAACCGCCGCTTCTTTCATTTGTTCGCGCACATTTGGCAGCTTGGCGGTTAGCGCTTGCCCTTGATAAAGCGCTTGAGCACATACCTCACCGGTATGATTAACGCGCATCAGACCAATGGCGTGGTCACGATCTTTATCTGAAAGTTCAGAGTCCTGTGCCTCAAATGCGGGAGACACTCTCTCTGGCATGGGGGCATCACCTAAGACGGTGCGCAATCCATGATCAAGTTGAGTAATAAATTGGTCCAGTACTGAAAGCTTGCGATTATTCACGATTCAAATTCCTCGTTTCTGTGGGGTCTATTGTAGCCATTTTTGTGCGTAGCTTTCTAGTCCAAAATATAGGCAAATAGGCAACAGCAAAAAAGCCCATGGCCAGGCATTCGGAAACTAATATGTAAATTGGCCAGGGACCAAAGTAGTCTAATAGTGAAGGGTTGATCGGTTTGTTCATCATATAAAAGTAGTTAGAGCCTAACCAAAGATTAATAGGGATCAGGCACAAAATATAAATATTCAACCACACAAAGGTACGCAATATACCTCTAGCCTGCGGATATAGATCAAAGGCAAGCAAATGATGAATGACGACGGCGACTAGCCCGCAATGAACAAACCAATATTTAAAAAAACCATAGCTTGGAAAGCCACCATCGGGATCCGGAGTTATTATTGCTTGTAGAGTCCCGGCTAATACAAAAAAATAGACAATCTCAAAACGTTTACGATTAGGTTGCCAAAACAGTATAGGCGCTACCACTGCAAACAGATTGCAAATTGAAAGCGGTAAGTCAAACGCTGCTTCAAAGCGGCCATAAGCTAAATGTATGGCAGTCCAAGCTAACACGGTGAGGCTAAGAAAAATCGATGCAACTCGTGTGAACAGCAGATTTTGATGATCATTTAACTGACGCGCACTCTTGACAAAGACCAACAAACAGACGATGAAAACAACTACTGCGACAAGATGCGATACGCTGAAGGATGTGAAAGGAATATCATTGCTAAAAAACAAATTACTACTCAGCATATAGCCTCCCTTGTATTACTGATAATTAGCCATTTTGTTCACGGATAATGGCGCGCCAACCTATATCATTTCGCAGATAAACATCATCCCACTTAATGTTAGCGGCGACTTCATAAGCGCTGACTTGAGCAGCAGATACCGTGTCGCCCATTGCCGTGGCGCAAAGTACACGACCACCGCTAGTCACAACGTTGCCATCGACCATTGCAGTTCCAGCATGAAATACCTTTTGATCCTTGGACTCTGTGATATGAGACAAGCCTGAGATAACGTCTCCACCCCTATAGCTTCCGGGGTAACCACCTGCAGCCAGCACCACACCAATGGCAGGTCTTGGATCCCACTGAGCGGTTTGTTGATCAAGAGTTCCCTCAAGCGCGGCCATACAGTGTGAGACTAAGTCTGATTGCAAGCGCAGTAATATAGGCTGAGTTTCTGGGTCACCAAAGCGACAGTTATATTCAATGACCTTGGGAGTTCCGTCGGCCATGATCATTAAACCAGCATACAAAAAGCCAGTGTAATCATTACCCTCCGCAGCCATGCCGTTAACCGTTGGATAAATCACCTCATCCATAATTCGCTGATAAATCAC
>CAJIZU010000073.1 GCA_905181925.1 gamma proteobacterium HTCC2207 | reverse complement strand
GGATTCAAACAATTATTCGCGGAAGGGCAAGATTTTACTTATGGTCTTGAGGAAATAGGTACTTATTACAAAGATTATGTCGATTTGATGGATCATTGGGATAAAGTGCTGCCGGGTAAAGTCTTGCGCGTCCAGTATGAAGATGTGGTTGTAGATCTAGATACACAGGTGCGACGGATTCTTGATTATTGTGGTCTAGACTTTGAAGATAGCTGTATTAGTTTTCATGAGACTGAGCGGTCAGTGCGCACGCCCAGTTCAGAGCAAGTCAGGCAACCGATTTACCAAAGTGGCGTTGATCAATGGAAAAATTTTGAAGCGAACCTTGAACCCCTAAAAAAAGCGCTGGGTCCTGTATTGAAACGCTACCCGATTCAATAATGATCAATTCAGCCCAGCAGGAGTGACACCATGACCGATCTAATAATGACTGAAGTAGAAATACAACAATTGGTCAGTGATTGCCTAATGGCCAATGGCTGCAATAGTGAAAATGCTGCGGCGCTTGGGCGCACTATAAGCGCTGCTGAGCGTGATGGCAGTGCTTCCCATGGTTTGTTTCGTATGCCCGGCTATATCGCCTCACTGCGCAGTGGCAAAGTTGATGGCTGTGCTGAGCCGACAGTGGAAAGAATTTCTCCCTCTGTAGTCAGAGTAGATGGAAAGCGGGGCTATGCGCCCCTCGCACTAGAAAAAGGACGTGAAGCTCTCATTGGTGCGGCGCGCGAAAATGGTATTGCGGCGATGGCACTAGTGAATGTGCATCACTTTGCATCTCTTTGGGTGGAAGTAGAGCCGATTGCAGAGGCAGGTTTAGTCGCAATGGCTTTTACAACTTATAAGCCTGCAGTGGTTCCTGCGGGTGCGAAGAAGCCTTTATTTGGCACCAACCCTATGTGCTTTGGTTGGCCCAGAGGCGATCAGCCTCCGTTAGTTTTTGATCAGGCATCGGCATCTATGGCGCGGGGAGAAGTAATGATTGCCGCACGGGACGGACATCCGGTCCCTATGGGGACCGGTGTTGATGCCGAGGGAGCTTTAACAACGGATGCTCAAAAAATTATTGACGGTGGTGCCTTACTGCCTTTTGGAGGACACAAGGGTTCAACTATTGCAATGATGATTGAGTTGCTGGTGGCGGGTCTTACCGGGATGGATTTCAGCTATGAAGCTCAGGTCAATGACAACAATGACGGTGGTCCACCCAATGGTGGTGAGTTTATGCTCGCCATAGACCCGAATAAGTTTGGCGATGGTGATAACTGGTTGCAACACTCAGAAGAGTTCATAGCTCGGTTGGCTTCAATGGAAGGCGCCCATATTCCGGGTAATCGACGCTATGCTAATCGAGCTAAGCATCTGGTTGATGGAATCGCCATTAAAGAATCTGTTTATGCCAGCTGTATTGAGTTCATCAAGACCGCTAAATAGTTCTTTTCGACGTTTAATCTAGTCGGGCTCAATATCTTGCGATGGTGATAGTCCGAGTGCCGCGATTTGCGCAGGTATTTCATTCATAATAGTTTCAATCATGGCTTGAGCGGCTGGAGAAAGAGTCCAGTCATTACGTGTAATGAGATGTATGTTGCGTTTCTCTGAGGGAATAAGTGCTCTGGATCTAAGGTCTGGGTCTGCCGTAGGAATTGCAAGAGATGGAAGTACGCTGACACCTAGGTTAGATCGAAGCATAGCGAGTAAAGTAGTAATGTTGGGGAAGTCGAACTTTGATTGCCCCAGTGCCTGACGGGCACGCATACTCTTTGTTATTCCCGAGTCCAAAAATGTTTCTTCATGCAGGGCATCCCAAGAAATAGGGCCATCGCTTTCGGATAAATAATGATCTCGGTGGAATACTAGCTCTAGTTTGTCAGCAAATAACGGGGTGTATTTGAGTAGACTGCTAGGTTGCCAAATACTACCAATACCAAAGTCGACCTCATTGCGCTCTACCTTTTGTTGAACAGCTCTGGCGGTATCGTCACTAAGCAGAAGATTTATACCGGGGTAGTTGATGGAAAAGGTTTTGACAATGGGCGGCAATAGTTGAGTTGCGACAGACGGGACAATGGCAATGCTAACATTACCAATTCTGCGTTCGGCGGTGGCTTTTAAGTCTGAAATAGCAGTATCAAAGTCTCTGACTAAGCGTTCAGCGACCGGGATAAAATTTTCTCCCTCGGCAGTAGGGACCACTCGACGAGTTGTTCGATCTAATAACTTGATGCCCACAAATTCTTCCAATTGCTTAATGGCCAGAGTGATTGCAGGCTGAGTGCGAGACAGTTCTTCTGCAGCTCTATTAAAGCTACCATAACGGGCAACAATGACGAATGTGCGCAAATGTCGCAGCGTGATGTTTAAGTATTTCATGAAAATTACGTGTGCCTTTTTAAGTTAAAAGCCGGGAGATAGGGGTAACTTCTAATTATATAAGTAATTCTTATAAATGTATATAAATATGTAAATAGACTTATTATTAAAAAGTACTAAACTTAATGCTTTTAGAGCCGGTTTTGTTTGGCTAATAGCGTTTATTTCTGAGGAAGAAACATGACCAGTGAAGTATATAAAAACTATATTAATGGCGAGTGGGTTGATGGGTACGATGTTATCAACAATATTAACCCCTCAGATATCAGTGACCTTGTTGGTTGTTATGCAAAAGCCAATGCAGGACATTGCTTAGAGGCAATTAAAGCCGCTAACACAGCATTTGATAGTTGGTCACAAAGTGGTCTTGAACAACGAAAAAACATCCTTGATTTTATCGGTGCAGAACTCATTGCTCGTAAAGAAGAGATCGGCGCTGTATTGGCTCGTGAAGAGGGAAAAACTCTCGCAGAGGGCGTGGGTGAGGTCGGGCGATCAGGTCAATTCTTTCAATATTATGGTGCCGAAGCGCTGCGTTTGATGGGCGAAAATACCGCATCTGTGCGTCCGGGTGTTGACGTGGAGGTGCATCGAGAACCTCTTGGCGTAGTCGGGATTGTAACGCCATGGAATTTTCCCATGGCTGTTGCAGCATGGAAAGTCGCGCCGGCACTGTGTTATGGCAATGCTGTGGTCCTGAAGCCCGCAGAGCTTGTACCGGGTAGTGCTTGGCTATTAGCCGAAATAATTAGCCGTAGTGGTCTCCCAGCAGGTGTATTTAACCTCGTCATGGGGTCAGGTAGTGAAGTGGGAGAGACGCTTTGCACTTCAGCAGATATACAGGCGGTAACCTTTACAGGATCTGTTGCGGTAGGCCGTCATATAGCGCGCAATGCGATTGACAACATGGCTCGTGTGCAGCTTGAAATGGGTAGTAAGAATGCGTTGGTCGTATTAAATGATGCCGATATGGATACGGCGATTCAGTGTGCTGTCGCTGGCGCCTACTTTGGTACTGGTCAAAAATGTACTGCATCTTCGCGTATTATTGTCGAGTCAGGTATTCATGATGAGTTCGTGGCTAAAATGACCGAGGCTATTAATAAATTAGTGGTTGGTAATTCAATGACTCCAGGTGTCCATATAGGAGCGGTGGTCGATGAGCGTCAACTCAATCAAAATTTAAAGTACATGGAGATTGCTAAACAAGAGGGTGCTCAATTAGTTCAGGGTGGTGAGCGTCTGTCTCTAGAGACCGAAGGTTACTTCATGTCTCCGGCACTGTTTATAGGCACGACTAATCAAATGCAAATCAACCGTGAAGAGGTCTTTGGCCCCATAGCCTGTGTCATTAAAGTGAATAGCTATGAAGAGGCCTTAGAGGCGTCTAATGACTCTGACTTTGGATTAACCTCAGGCATTATTACAACGTCTTTAAAGTATGCGGGTCATTTTAAACGTCATTCTAAGTCTGGTTGTGTGATGGTTAATCTGCCCACTGCGGGAACTGACTATCATGTGCCTTTTGGTGGCCGGAAAGCGTCGAGCTATGGTCCTAGAGAACAGGGACAATACGCTCGAGATTTTTACACAATTATAAAGACCAATTACAGCAAGCCTTACTAAAGTAGTTTAAGGGGATGGGAGGGGAGTTTTAAATGCGTAACGATATGCTCATGATTGACGGACTTCAGTATGTTAACTGGAACCGTGAACTATTCGAAGAAGCTCAAAAAAGTGGTGTTCATACTATTCATGTAACCATTGCCTATTGGGAAAATATACGCGAGACCCTAGAAAACATTGGTACATGGAACAGGCATTTCATTAATCATGTCGATTTGATTATGCCCGTGCGGAAAGCCGCAGATATTCTTGAAGCGAAGCGGTTAGGTAAGGTTGGAATCATATTTGGGTTTCAAAATTGCTCACCGATTGAAGATGATGTGAAAATGGTTGAGATACTGCATCAGCTAGGCGTGCGAATTATGCAGCTGACCTATAACAACCAGAGCTTTTTGGCGACAGGATGCTATGAGGAGCAAGATGGTGGCATCACACGATTTGGTAGGCAGGTCATAAAAGAGATGAACCGAGTTGGTATGGTCATTGACATGTCACACAGCGCCGAAAAATCAACCTTGGAGGCGATTGAAATATCAGAACGCCCCATTGCTATTACGCATGCAAACCCTACGTTTTTTCATAAAGCGCTGCGCAATAAATCTGAAACAGTCATTCGCGCGATTGGCGAATCTAAGGGTATGCTTGGTTTTAGTATGTACCCCTTTCACTTGAAAAATGGCTCTGACTGTACCTTAGAAGAATTTTGCCAGATGATTGGTGAAACCGCTGACATGATTGGTATTGACCGTATTGGGATTGGTTCAGATCTCTGTCTGAACTGGGATTATACGGTATTGGAGTGGATGCGAAGTGGCCGCTGGACGACCAGTGTTGATCATGGCGAAGGCTCTGCAGAAAAACCGTCATGGCCAGAACAGCCTTCATGGTTTGTGGGCTCAAAGGATTTGCATACCATTGCAAAGGGGCTAGCTAATCAGGGATTTAGCGATGATGACATCGCAAAGGTGATGGGTGAAAACTGGCTGTCGTTTTTTGAAAAATCCTTCTCTGGGAGTTTGGTAAACTCTTAATTTAAAGTAAGACCGATAGCTATTATTTCGGTTGTGATCTCTGGTCTAGTTTCTCTCGTAAAGGCGAGGGTAAGATCCGGATTTAATTGCCCAAGATAGATTAATAGAGCGACAGAAAAAGCATGCATAACGTATCTCAACAGATTGGTGACCACAGCAATGCCAAAGCATTGCCGATGCGTCCTGCCAATCAAGTTATGCAGTTGAGTCGGCTTGGTAGTTTGCACCAGTCTCGAATTAGCTTTATGCGTACATTAGTGCGCCGTATGGTGGCGGAAAATTGGCAAATCAGTAGCCCAGTCTTTGATCTCGACGACCAGGGGTACGGGACTGTCGTCTATCAGATTGATGCTAAATACGGTACCTTTAGCTATGTTTTGTTCTCGCATTACCTAGATCCTGAGCGACGCAATGATCGAGTTATTGCTGATCAGTGGGATCTTACTATGGCGCTTTGTGAAGGGACAGTAGATACCAAGCAGCTAGATTTTTTACGTAATAACGTGCCTAAACAGGAGGCTGGCCGAGTCGATTCAAGGGTACTGGTTTTATCCCGCGCCAATCGCAGTGCGCGACTCTTTGATTATGTGGTTAATGAGCTAGCCCAAGGTTCTCAGCCCGAGGTAGACATGATCGCTAATGTTGGTTATCTCTATCGCACTACGGCCGCTTACGGCAGTGGCAAGTTGGGTATGGCAGATTGGGAAAAAGTCTGGACTAAGCATCGTGATTTTGCTCGGCCCTTTGCCGCTGAAATGTTTACCTGTTACATGCTCCGTCACTTCAGTATGCAGCAGGCCGACTATTTAGCGTCGCAGCGCTCGCCAACGAAGGCAGTAGCGCTGCATGAGGATATTAAGCGCTACATAGGTATTGGCAATTCCACCGGTTTGGGTATGGCGCCATTTCTAATTAATCACCCGTTACTGATTAATCAATGGATTGAAATGCGAGAGACCGCATTAGCGACCGCGGTTGCTGCAAGTGAGTCAGGCATTGATCAGGACACGCTCTTACGCTTTGACGTATCTATTCAGCGGGTTATTCAACATCTAAACGAAATTTTTACCGCTGATGAGCGACAAAGTAGGGCCAATATTAAGGTAGGTGAAGAATTACAGGTACTGCATGCTTGGTTGAACGAGCAGGGCGCAGTGCTGGTAAAAAATCATTATGTGTGGGCGTCGCTTACTCAGTACGCCGAGCAGCATTGGCTTACAGAAACCCAGGAAGTGATCAATACGCTTTTGATTGAACTTTACCCTGAACTGGTTGACGGCTTAGAAGAGAATATGTGGGTGGAGGAATCTTATCAAGTAACCCCTGAGATGTCGGTTGCTGAATTGTTAGAGGTTATTGAAGAAAAGTACGATTGGGCCCTGGCCATTGATTTCAGTAAGTATGAGTCTATGGGCGCATTTTGGTATCGCTCTCAAGAAAAAATGGAGCCACGTCTTGGCCAGACCAATGTTGATATGGGGATGGAAAAAGAGATGCCTCTGGGGATTGGTCGCAGGGTACGCGAATGTTATGACCGAATCTATGGCTATAACCAGACTAGTCCCAATCAGGATGTAGCGCATTTTGTAGTACAGAACCCTACGTATAGTGGTATCGTCGCTCGTATTCAAACAATGGCTCAGAGCCAGTATGGCGATATTCGTGAAAATCTCGTACATACAGATGTACTACCTATTCACCTACTGCGCTGTAAATTGTCTTTTTTTGGGGTCAGTAAATTTGATCCGCGCTCTCGTCTGTGGGTACGCAATACCATGTTTCAGGGCGCACCGCTGATCAGTGATTTTGGCAAGGTTTTTGCTGATGACTGGCAGTTTCCCATTAAACCTAATGTGATTTCTGAGTAAGCAGTATGAAAGTCTCTAAGAATGAATTGTTGGCTTCTTTAAAGAAGGCATTTGAGGCTCTAGGATTTCAGCCGGGTGATTACTATGACGCTGCGGATATGGTAGTTTGGTTAGAGACTCATGGTTTTTATGGCTTTGATAGACTGCTAGCAGCCTTAACCTATCTGAATACCACTGTCCCGGTTCACGCAGACCTCGTGCAAGAAGATGCTCATAACTTTGTACTTGATGGTAAAGGTACCTCGGTTTTATTGTGCGGTAGTGAAGCGGTTGACCTAATTCGATCTCAGGTGATGAAAGGCTCGTGTGCAGGTCTAGAGTTGATTAATTGCTATAACCGCACATTTATCGTGCAGAGACTGATTAAAGCGGCACAGCGTAATTTGGCATTTATTGCTTATTGGCGGCAGCTAGATTACTGCGTCAAAGTATCTGTAAAGCCAGGAACGCATCTTCCTGAGTATCAGACTTTTACTATGCTCGACGTAGTTGATCCGCAGTCCTTGCGAATTTTTTGCGGGAAAAGTTTAGACGCTATTGAAGAGCAATATGTGGCAGAGCTAGAGTTTGGTGACCTACTTGATACCTTTTCCGAGGCTGAAATGGCAGATAGTTATAGAAATTCACTAGAAGAAGGCATAGAAATAGATGAGAGTCTGTGGAAAACTTTAGATAGCTTAGTCGCCAGAGTGCTTGTTGAATCTACTGACAGTTCCCGCGCTGGTGCCGGTGATTAGCCTTCGAGAGCTACTGTAAACACATTAGCCAGACGTTTTAGTATCTCCATCAGCTTCATCAATTAGATGACTTAAATCTTTGGCTGCTTTGGTAAGTGCGGGTACATAAAGCAATAGCTCATGTAGGCTTTTCCGTATTACCGGTGCATGGGTAAACACACATGCAAACAATCTGTCTTGACGGTCATATACGGGCACTGCACAGGCTACCATGCCGTCAACGAACTCTTCATTGTCAGTCCCTATACTGGTTTTTCTAATATCCTGTAATTCTTCTTCTAGGACGCACGCATCGGTAATGGTATTGCGTGTGTACTGCTTGAGGGGTAGTTTATTAATCAGACGTAGACGCCGGTCTTTATTGATACTGCTGAGATACAACTTACCACTGGCGGTGCACCAGCTTGGGGTGTGGCTGCCCACCTGTAAATGGATCTGTAAGGGCCAGTCAGTTTGTACTCTATCGTAGTAGATCATCTCTGTACCGTTGGGAATGGCGATACCGCAGGTCTCGCCAATCTCATCAGTTAGCTTTTGTAATATCGCTTGTCGCAGAGCTTTGAAGCGACTGCTGTAAAGAATGCCCAGAGCCATACCATGCAGTCGATCACCTGGCACTATTAGTCCACGCATCGATGTCTGCAAATAACCATCACCCTCCAGCTGACTAATCAGTCGATGAACACTGGGTTTGGGGATGTCTAGTTGATAGCAAAGGTCGGCTGGCGACAGCGGTCGCTCAGCCTTGGCCACAGCCTCAATAATTGCCAATGCTCTGGCAATTGCTGAGCCTCTTTCTTTACCATTGATGGTCATTGGATGGCCCAGATCAGTTCATGGTCGGCATAGAGAACTGCGCGCCCTCGCGAACGCCGGCTGATGGCCAGCGCTGAGTGATCGTCTTACGCTTAGTATAGAAACGCACGCCATCGGGGCCATAAGCATGTAAGTCACCAAATAAAGAGCGTTTCCAACCGCCAAAGCTATGGTAAGCAACAGGGACGGGTAACGGTATGTTAATACCCACCATGCCCACTTGAATATGATCTGAGAAGTAGCGTGCAGCTTCGCCGTCGCGGGTGAATATGCAGGTTCCGTTACCGTACTCATGTGCATCAATGAGATCCATTGCTTGTTGCATGGTATCTACACGGACGACTTGCAGCACTGGGCCAAAAATTTCGGCATCATAGCTGTCCATCTGCGGCGTAACTTTGTCGATCAGTGTGCCACCAACATAGAAGCCATTCTCATGACCAACGACGGTTGGATTGCGTCCATCCACAACAATTTCAGCGCCTTGGGCTTCAGCGCTATCTATATAGCCAAATACCTTTTGCTGATGCTGTCGAGTAATCACAGGACCAAAATCGTTATTGGCATCATGGCAAGGTCCAATCTTAAGCCCTTTCATCGCTTCACTCATTTTACTGATCAATTGATCGGCTGCGGCATCGCCAACGGCGACTGCTACTGACAGTGCCATGCAGCGTTCGCCCGAAGAACCAAAGGCAGCACCCAATAGTTGAGCAACAGTATTGTCCATGTCAGCATCAGGCATGATGATGGCATGATTTTTAGCACCACCAAGCGCTTGACAGCGTTTGCCATGCGCACTGGCCGTGCTGTAGATGTATTCCGCAATCGGAGTGGAACCTACAAAGCTAACCGCTTTAATTCGCTCGTCGGTCAGCAGAGTATCGACGGCTTCTTTATCGCCATTAACTACATTCATCACGCCATCTGGAAGACCGGCTTCTTTAAGAAGCTCTGCAATGAATAATGTTGAACTTGGATCACGCTCTGAAGGCTTAAGAATAAAACAGTTACCACAGACGATTGCCATGGGGTACATCCACAGTGGCACCATTGCAGGAAAGTTGAACGGGGTAATCCCAGCAACGACACCCAAAGGCTGAAATTCGCTCCAAGAATCTATATTTGGGGCAACATTTTTACTGTGCTCACCTTTTAATAGTTCAGGAGCACAGCAGGCATATTCGACATTTTCAATTCCGCGCTGAAGTTCACCGGCGGCATCATGGGAAATTTTACCGTGTTCCTCACCAATAAGGGCACAGATTTTATCAACATTTTGCTCGAGCAAATCTTTAAACTTAAACATCACTCTGGCGCGTTTAATGGCGGGAGTGTTACGCCATGCTGGATAGGCAGCCTGAGCGGCGGTAATTGCTTCTTCAACCGTAGCCTTGGACGCTAGTGAAACTTGCTTGCTGACTTCACCCGTGGATGGGTTATAAATGTCTTGGGTGCGGCCGCCATCACTACTTGTCTGGCCGTTAATGAGATGTCCTACTGTGATCATGATGTACTTCCTCTTGGTCAAAATAATTTAAAGTAATAAAGAATGTAGTGGGTTACCAAAGTTTTTTGTAGAGCTGAATAATGTCATCAGCATCAGGAACTCGTGGATTATTTGCCGGAGATCCGGATGCCAGTGCTTGGTCAGCCATGGTTTGAAGATTATCAAAGAAATGCTCGCGCTCTATGCCAAAGGCTTCAGGGGAGGGTACCTGTAGCTCTTCGTTAAGCGCGCGGAGCTCAGTCATTAATTTAGTCGTCGCTATTTCGGTGCTATCGTTCTCATTGGCAACACCAATCGCACGAGCACAGTCCGCATAACGCTCCTCTGCTGCGGGAATTGAGTATTCTGTAACCGCAGGCAGTAGCATGGCGTTAGAAAGACCATGAGGAACATGATAGGAAGCACCTATAGGTCTACTCATCCCATGCACCAATGCCACCGATGCATTAGAGAATGCGGCGCCAGCCAAGGTAGATCCAAGCATCATTTTTTCGCGAGCCTGTAGGTCATTCCCGTTGTGATACACCTTTCTAAGATTTGGTCCTAGTAGTTTCATCGCAGCAATTGCTTGAGTGTCCGTATAGACACTAGCCTTCTTGCTCACATAGGCCTCGATAGCGTGGGTCATAGCATCAATGCCCGTATCTGCAGTGGTACGTGCAGGGACACTCAGTGAAAGTTCGTAGTCTACAAGCGCCACTGTGGGCATGAACCCAATACCCATGCACATCATTTTTTCATCAGTGGTCTCATCAGTAATCACAGTCACTTTGGTGACTTCAGAACCGGTACCTGCAGTGGTGGGAATGGCAATAATGGGTAAACCAGGTTCATCAACAATACGTGGGAACTTGTAATCTCGCATCTCACCACCGTATTTGCCCAATACGGCAATAGCCTTGGCACTATCAATAGGGCTGCCGCCACCAAGAGCAATAATACAATCATAGTTACCGCCGCGAACCTTATCGACGCCAGCTTGAATTGAGCTAACCGTAGGCTCGGGTACAGTATCATCGAAGACATCAATATTGACTGCCTCATCGTCGATACATTTAATAATACGATCGATATAGCCAAGTTGAACCATGATCTTATCAGTAACAATTAGTGGTCGCTGCAGACCCATGCTCTTTAGGATTGTGCCAACTTCTTTGCTGGCCCCTGCACCGATTTGTAAAATACGTGGCAGAATTATTTTCGCTGACATAATAACCTCACTATCTAGTGGCGCATCTACCTGATGCAATTTCCTTAAGGCATAGCTCACCGCTACGAATGATAATTATCGATTTTATATGATAAATGATACGAATCATATTGTTTTAGGGTTTTATGATGAAACGAAAGGCGTTTGTGGTGCTAGCGGGGTTAAGTGGTGCATTTGATACAGCAAACGTATGTTGGGTCAATGCGCAATCTACCGATGACGATTAGCTCATCACACTCTAAGCAACGACCAAAATCGCCAGATTCAATTCTAGCGAGTGCGGATGGGATTCTACTCAGTTGCAACTTACGCCGCCGTGAGGCCTCTTGAGCCATTTCTGCGCCTTGCATAGCATCCATGCGGGAAAGGCGTCCAACCGCTGACTGATCTAGTGTGACCGGCTTTATCGCATCTTTTGAGATGAACTCGAGCTCTTCAAGTTCAGCTTTAAGGTCTAAAAGAGCTTCGCGAAATGAGTCTGTCGTTGAACTATCCATGGGCGTATTAAATAGCCGGCATTTCGGTGATGGGGAAGGCTTGCTGGTCTAGCCAGGGAGCAATTGCAGTCATCTGGGCAACGATATCATCAGCATAAATAGAGCGACATATATCAGCAATTTTAGATGGCCAATCGCCTAATTCATTATTGCGACACACCAGCGTCAGATACCGAGCGTTGGCACCTTTAGTGAGTGAAATTACCTGAGTACCTTCGAGTAATTCTGGATATCGAACCAAACACAGCGCTGAGGTAAATGCCCAGCCTTGTCCTGATTGCACAAACCGCAGAAGGGTCTGTGTGCTATCTAGTTCATAGCTCGCATTGAGCGTTATATTTAATCGACGAGCAATAAGGTCGGTAAGGCTACCCAGTCTAGACTGCCGATTATAATGCACAAAGGGAACATTCTCCGCCAACCATGTCGGTGTTACATTGCCGCCATTAGCGAAGTGATTGGGCACGATCATAACAATAGGATCTCTGAGCAGTGCAAGTCGCTGTAGCTCTGGGTGTTCATCTATTGGGTCACTGGTAATTAACAGGTCAAGGTCACGCGCTAAAAGAGCTTGAGTTAACGGCGACACTAATCCAGTTCGCAATGCTAATTGTGAAGTGAATGGCTTTACTTTTTGTATGAACTGGAGACCGGCAATATCACAAAAGGAATCGATCATACCTATTTTTAGAGGGAGATTCCCTGCAGAGGAGGCACCTCGCACATCGACTAACATGCGTTTAGTATCATTGATTAGGTTGTCGGCATAGCCTTTCAGCACTTGACCACTGGGGGTTAATTTTATCGGTCTAGACCGAGTAAGTACCAGTTGCGTTTCAGTCTGCAGTTCGAGTTGTTTGATAGTTTGAGAAACAGCCGACTGGGTTATACCTAAGCGTTCGGCAGCTTGGGTTAAACTCTCAGCGTCACTAACCGCCGAAAAGACTCTTAGAGCGCTAATTTCTATATTGTTATTATTTTTCATTTCACTAGTGTAGCTTAAAAGTGATTTAAGGAAAGCGAGGTTCCGTATTCTTTAAAAAGATGTAGCGATTAGCTTAGTGTTCCTTTGTAAGTCTTTGCAGCGCGCTAACGCCCACAGCGTAGCCGCCATATTCCTGCATTGCGTCGAGCAGGCAATCCCAGAGAAATTCGACACCACTAATATCACTTAAAACATAGAACACAGGCGTACTGCCCAGATCATTACGAATGACTACAGCATTGGTTTTAGCCACTGATGTTTGAGCGATATGGCTATGGGAAAATTTATGGGTACGTAAATCGACCCCACAAATCTTAGAGAACATCTCCGACGCTAAAGTACCACTGACCGCTAGCCAGCAATGGCTGTCATCTCGCGGTAAGCTATAGACCTGCTTGTCATAATTTTTGTGATATATTTTCGCTTGCTCAGAGAGGTGGAATACATCTTTACTTTGAGCAAAAATATCGCTTAGAACTAATATTTCTTGATCTGACAACTTGGCCACTAACGAGCCACTACCCTGAAGCACAGTAGTATTTGCCATGGCCGGCAGATTCAATTTTTGTGCCTCCACCCAAGATGGCGCACCTGCACCCTTAAATCCGATACGAGGTAATGTCGAGAGATCACAAATGGCCAGTGTCTGGGCCTGACTATGTTCTTCGATAATACTGTCGTTGTCACCATAGTGGCTGACGACGAGATTGCTACCCAATTCCTTAAAAAGAGCATGACTAGAAACGTGGCGTTGATTGAGCTGGCTACGTCTTGGGGCAGTGGTAGGGTCTAAAATAGCCATTTCATAGCTCCTGACGCGCGGTATTAGGATCATAAAAGGGTAATCCAACCACGGTGGCACAAACAAGAATGCCGTTGCTGGACTTAATCACAATAGAGCTACCATTAGTGGCACTACTGGGTGACACATAGGCAAGACCGATTGCCTTTTCTAGTGTTGGAGAATAGCTGCAGGATGTCACTCGGCCTGTCATTTGGTTCCCCTCAAGAATTAAATGACTCTCTTGAGGTATGGGTGAATCCATATCGTTGACAATAAAGCCTACCAAACTTCTCAGGCTGGGTTTCTTTTCTAGCTCGCTTAGGGTTCGACCACCGACAAAAAATGGTTTTTTCTTAGATACCGCCCAATTCATTTGCACTTCATTGGGATTAGACATTGCATCAGTATCTTGGCCAATAATAATATGACCCTTTTCTAAACGCAGTACTCTCTGTGCCTCGATACCAAACGGTTTAATAGAATGCTCGCTGCCGGCCTTTATTAGCGCGTCCCAGAGTGCTGCACCATATTGCTGAGGAACATGAATTTCATAGCCAAGTTCACCCACAAACCCCACTCTAATGAGCCGGGCAGGGATACCATCAACAGAGCCAATGCGCACACCCATGTAGGGAAAAGCTGCAGATGATAAGTCAACATCGTTACATACTGTTTCTAATACCCGCCGGGCATTGGGGCCGGCTATGTTGACGCCACAATAGGCTGATGTGACATTCGCTACATCAACATCTAAACGCCATTGCGCGTTCCATTTCAGCATA
Organism: gamma proteobacterium HTCC2207; assembly: GCA_905181925.1. Taxonomy (GTDB): domain Bacteria; phylum Pseudomonadota; class Gammaproteobacteria; order Pseudomonadales; family Porticoccaceae; genus HTCC2207. The sequence continues at coordinate 10,458 of CAJIZU010000073.1, read as the reverse complement.
TTTTGATAAACGCGATCTACGCCACCGGTAGTTGCAGTAACGTAGTAATGATTATCACCGAAGCGACAGGCAACGCCATCATCAATAACCACCCCGGCTTCGTTAGTAAGCAATGCATAGCGGGCTCGTCCCACCGGTTGCTTTACAAAACCAAAGGTATAAAAGCGGTTTAAGAACTCACCTGCATCTGGACCGCGCACTTCTAGACCGCCCAGTGTAGAAACATCAACTAAACCAACATTATTACGCACATTGCGGACTTCAGCATTAATGGCGTCTTGTCGTGTAATGTTATCTTGTTTATAAAATGCGGGACGGAACCAAGCGCCGGCTTGAAGCATTTCAGCGCCAGATTCTATGTGTCGGTAGTGCATGTTGCTGCGTCGAGCAGGATAAAAGCTTCGCCCTGCACTGTGCCCCAATTGCTCGGCGGAAAACGGAGGCCGCGCGGTAGTAACACCAGTTTGCGCTACTGTTCTATGGGTAGCTGCGGCAACGATTCGGGCCGCTGCTAAGGCTGAATGACGACCCTGAGAGGGACCCATTCCGCAGGTCGAATAGCGCTTTACTAGCTGGATATGTTCATAACCATCACCGGTAGCATTAACAATATCAGCGATCGTTAGGTCCTCATCATAATCGACGAATTCCTTGCCTTTTGGATGCGGAAATATAGGCCAAGGATGATTGGGGCTTATATTTCCTCTAGGGATAGCTTCACCCAGCGTCACATCGGTAAAGCCCAAAGCATTACTGGTAATGGCCGCTGTTCTGGTGGCTTCTGCCAATACAGACTCGATCTGCCACAGACTGTTTACCGAGCCCGCAAGATGCAGTGTGTCTGGACAGTTACTGAGTGTGAACATTGCAGACTGATCGTCATAGCTCAGTTGGCCGCCCGCTTGGCAGGCTAACTGATACGCGGGGGTGTATCCGACTGACATGCACAGTAGATCACAATTAATGATTTCTCCATCATCCACGCAAACTCCCTGGCTAATGATTTTGCGCACATCAACGCTAGTAATATGAGATGCTTTACTGCTGTGCGCGGCATAAACGGCGTATCCGGTTTTGACAGTGATCCCTCTGGCAACAGCCGCTTTTGCGATGTCGTCATAATCGGGCGCTTCTCGTAGGTCTACAATAGCTTGAATCTCGACTCCGGCATCATGTAAGTCAAGCGCCGTGCCGTAACCATCATTGTTGCCAGTGAGAATAACCGCTGCAGACCCTGGTTTCACTCCATAGAGATGAAGCAGTCGTTGTGCAGCGCTACTCATTACTACACCCGGTAAATCATTGTTATGAAACAGTGCAGGCTGCTCAAGCGCGCCGGTACAGAGAATAGTGTGTGTCGCTCTAACCTTGTAGAGGCGATTACCGCGAATGATAGGTAACCAATTATCTGCAAACCACCCGTTGCACACTGCATTGGTCATTACCGTAATATTGCTGTTAGCCTCTACTGCGTTGACCAATTCTGTGCGCAGTGATTTTGCTCGAGTTCCCTCTGTATCAAGACGAGCATAGTTTAATGACCCTCCAAGTATGGGGTTTTCATCGACTATAAGTACCTCGCAGTCATGCACCGCAATATCAATAGCGGCTTGCATTCCCGCTGGTCCACCGCCAACAATCACGACATCATAAAATTTGTACTGCTTGTCGTAATAGGGTGATTTTAGTTGTTGATCGATAATGCCTAGGCCTGCTTTCTTACGAATGAGGGGTGCCCATTTCTCCCACATTCCGCGAGGTTTGAAGAACGCCTTGTAATAAAAGCCAACGGGTAGAAAACGCGAGAAAAGCCCTAGTAATGCCCCAGAATCTTTCTCTAGGCTGCCCGTATAATTTTGACCAGTAACGAGCATACCTTCTTTAATAACTTCTTTGTCAGCCAGCGCATTAGGGGCGGAGGGTAATTGCACCATGGTATTGGCATCTTGTCCTGCCATGGTTAATGGACCGCGAGGGCGATGGTATTTAAACGAACGACTTAATAACCATTGCTTATTGGCGACTAAAGCACTGGCAATAGTATCGCCTTCAAAACCGCTGATAGTTTTATTTTCAAACTTAAATTCTATCGTACTTTCACGATCAATTAATGTTCCATAAGGTGCGGATAGGCGTGACTTCATGACTGAGTCTCCGACGCTACAGCAGTAAATTCAACGCGCTGCTGATAAATTTCATCTGCCTTAAACGTTCTAATTACCTCGTCAGTTATTGTGTTTCGCTCAGCTAAAAACCAGAAAGAGCTGGCCGTATGGCACCACCATTCAGTGACTATTCCTGCGACATTATCATGGAAAAAAACGTGCTCTGCCCAATCCCGAGGGGAGCTTGTAAGGTGATCAGGCATGGCATGGTATTCACCGCCATAGGTAAACTCCGATATATTACGCTTACCATTCAGAGGACAGGTTAGTAGTTTCATTGTTTATCCTCTAGTGGCTGGCGGCGGTAGCGCCGGCTTCATTAATTTGTTCGAAACGATAAAAGCGTTCGAGTTCAAATGGCTTGATTAAATCGGGAACCTTTTTGGTGGCAACCAATTCAGCCATAGTGACACCGCATATTGGCGTCGCCTTAAAGCCCCAAGTCCCCCAGCCCGCATCAAGGTAATAGTTCTCTACTGGGCTAAGCCCCATAATGGGACTGTAGTCAGGCGTCATATCCGTTGTTCCAGCCCACTGGCGTAAAAGCCTTGCTTGCGATAAGAATGGAAAGAGTTCCAATGCTGCGGCTGATAATGATTCTCGCTGGTCAAGCGTAGCTCGCGTGTTGTATAGGGGGTAGGGGTCAGAACCGCCACCAATAACAAATTCTCCCCGAGACGTTTGATGAACATAGACGTGAACTTGAGGTGAACTTACATGCGGAGTGAGAATAGGTTTGTAGGGCTGGGTCACCATGGCTTGCAATGGATAGCAATGGATAGGTAAAGGTATGCCCGCCTTTTTAGCGACTATTGAGCTCGCACCGGCCACCGCTTGCACAACAGCACCGCACTCTACACGACCACGATTAGTTTTTACTGCCGTGACGCGTCCGTTGGTTATTTCTATATCTTCAACTTCAGTTAACTGGTGTAACTCAACACCGCGATCACAGGCACCTTTTGCATAGCCCCAGGCTACCGCGTCATGACGGGCTGTTGCACCATCTGCATGCCAGAGACCAGCCATGATAGGGAAACGAATATCTTCAGACATGTTTAGATTAGGGACTAACTCGGCGATAGTCTGGCGATCGACTAGTTCTGAACGCACGCCCAAATGCTGGTTGACCTCGGCACGCCATCGAAAACTGCGGATGGCGGCATCGCTGTGGGCTAACGTAAGTTGGCCACGATTTTCCATCATTACGTTGTAATTAAATTCGTTGCTGAGATTGTTAAATAGCTTGACTGATTCACTGTAAAAGTTCACGCCTGCTTCGGTCAGGTAGTTAGATCTAATGACGGCAGTATTACGCGCTGTATTACCACCACCAAGATAGCTCTTTTCGAGAATGGCAACATTAGTAATACCGTGATACTTGGCAAGATTGTAAGCAATTGCAGCACCATGACCGCCGCCGCCAATAATAACGACGTCATAGTGCTTTTTGAGCTCTTTCGCAGGAGTGAAGTGGTGCTTGGCTGGATAAGTCCTACTGAGGCCATATTTTAATAATCCAAAAGGCATTTTCTTACTCTCTCTCGTTTAGAAAGGCGGTTTAATCGCTTAACTACCTAAAAATACAACTGTTTTATTACCGTCAAGAAATACTCGTCGTTGAATGTGGTACTTAACCGCTTTGGCCAGCGCTAAACTCTCATTGTCGCGACCCACACGGACTAGATCGTCAGGGCCACAATTGTGATCAACGCGCGACAGCATTTGCTCAATGATTGGCCCTTCGTCGAGATCAGAGGTTACATAGTGCGCAGTGGCACCAATAACTTTAACTCCCCGTGCAAATGCCTGGTGGTAGGGCTTAGCACCTTTAAAACCTGGTAAGAACGAATGATGAATATTGATACATCGGCCTGATAATTTTTCAGTAAGTTCGTTCGATAGTATTTGCATATAACGCGCCAACACAATTAATTCCGATGATGTTTCTTCAACTATCTCTAACAAGCGCTGTTCTTGCTGAGCTTTAGTAGCCGCTGTGACAGGAAGGTGAATAAAACGGATACCTTCGCGTTCTACCATCGGACGCAAATCTTGATGATTCGAAATTACCGCAGTAATCTCCATGTTGATTTCACCTTTGCGCTGACGATAGAGCAGATCATCCAAGCAATGATCATATTTCGACACTAAGATAAGTGCTTTTACGGGCACTGATGGGCTATGAAAGTCCCACTTCATGTCAAAAATTTCTGCGATAGCGTTAAAGGATTCTGTAATTTCACTAATATCAGGAGAGTTCATTTGCCGACGAAAAACTGCTCGCATAAAAAATTTGCTGGTTGACTGGTCGTCAAATTGTTCAAGGGCACAAATATAGCAGTCTCTATCCGCCAAAAAGCTGGTAACTGCCGCCACCACACCGGTAGTTGCATGACAGGAGCCGGTGAAAATGAAATTTTCGTTATCTGCTGTAGAAATTGTCATTTGAAATGCCTGGATAAATTTGTTTGCCCGCATTTTACCTACATTTTGAGGGAATGTTTAGCGTTTACAGCGGAATTTCTACGCTAAGGGATGGTGCTTATCGGAAGTACAAAGGTCAATCTTGGCAGCGCTAAAGAAGCAACACTTATAAGGTAATTCGGATCGACTTATGCACTTAGATGCGAATGAGTATCATTTTTATTAAGTACTGAGTATGTTATTGTTACGCTTCTCGCCATCTCGGTTATGGTTTTCATCAGGTACTTTGGATTTCTGGTCAAATTACGATTAAACTTCCGGCCTTTGGAGTGGTATTACTTTAGCATCATGTCTAGTTAGGGGGTTTCTAAATGGAATTTAATAAGCAGTCTGGCGAAGAGTTTGTTGCACTAATGGGGCAGCGACGATCTCATCCTCGTCTTGAAGAGCCAGCCCCGGATGAGGCGTTATTGCATAAAATTTTTACTGCTTCATTGCGAACCCCAGATCATATGCACTTACGTCCCTGGCGTTTCTTGACCATTGCCGGATCAGATCGACAGTTGCTCGGTGATTTATTTGCAAAAGATCTCATCTCGAAGAATCCTGAAACGGACAGTACTGCGTTAGATGCCGCTGTTAATAAGGCGTTTAGGGCACCGCTGATCGTCGTTGGTGTAGCAAGCTACAAAGATAATGATCGGGTGCCAAAGATTGAACAGGCTGTAGCCGCAGCAGGTGTACTTCAAAATATGGGCATGGCAGTCTACGCCAGTGGGTTTGGTGCGGTTTGGCGCACAGGGCCCTATGCATCTTCCGCTGTGGTTAAGGAAGGTCTTGGGGTGAAGAATCATGAAGAGATTATTGGCTACCTTTACGTCGGTACGCCGAGTAAAGGTGATCGACCACTTAAACCTATTTCGACTGAGGACTTTTTTAGCCCTTGGCCAGGTAAAGAGTAAATCCAAACCACCCACCTAATCAGTAACAACTATCTATAGATATTAAAAGCATTAAGGACGTGTAAATGAGTATTAACCAAAGCCAGCCACTAGAAACATTCGCATCATCACCGAACAAGATCACAATTTTGTTCGGCTCCGAGACCGGGACCGCTGAGGAATTTGCCTTTGACTTAGGGACTGCCGTGCAAAGCAGCGATTATTTATGTGAGGTTACTGATTTCGATGATTATCAATCCGCTAAGTTAGTAGATGAGAGCTTGGTGATTGTGGTCACAAGCACCTACGGCAATGGCGAAGCCCCTTACAACGCCGAGGAGATGTACAACTGGCTGGAAACTCAGGAGCCGGATCTTAGTTCGGTGCGGTTTGTTGTCTGTGCGCTCGGGGACACAGGGTATCCAGCATTTGCTCAAGCGGGCAAAGATTTTGACCGATTATTAGAAGAGAACGGTGCCGCACGTGTGTTACCAAGATTTGAAGTAGACGCATGCTTTGATGAGTCAATAGCACCGTTTATTGAGTTGGTGCAAGGTTGGTTGATGGAACATGGTCAAAGCTACAAAAAGGCTACAACTATTACTGCGGGCTGAGCGCATAAAAGTTGACGCTTTGATTGTTTCGTCTATTATTGTAGAGCATTCCATGGAGATTCTAAGGCCCCTAATGACACTACTTCCCGCTCGGTTACTCTTTATTGTCTTAGTTTCGAGCGTTACTGGTTGTGCGACTTATCAGCCCTCGCAAACAGCTAACGTATGCACTATTTTTTGGGGGGAGACCGATTGGTATGAAGATGCACGAGCGGCAAAAAAACGCTGGGATATGCCAATTTCTGTGATGATGGCGATCATGAATCAAGAGTCATCATTCCGGTCAAGTGTGCGTCCCGACCGTCCCACATTTCTTTTTATACCTCTGCCGCGAAAGTCCTCTGCCTATGGATATGCCCAGGCTCAGGATGCAGCCTGGAGTGACTATCGGAAAGCCACAGGTAATTGGAGTCATGACCGAGATAACTTTGCTGATGCGATCAATTTCATCGGTTGGTATGCCGATACTAGTCATCGACGTCTTGGTATTTCTAAATCCGATCCCTACCGACAGTATCTAGCTTATCACGAGGGTCGCGGAGGCTACTCAAGGGGTTCTTTTAATAAAAAACCCCAGTTGTTAAAAGTAGCGGCCAGCGTAAAGCGTCAAACCGGTGAATATAATAGCCAACTAAAGAAGTGCCGCCCATTATTGGATAAGGCGGTCAAGGGGTGGTTTTTCTGATTGAGTGACGGAAGTGAGTCATTAAACTTGTCACGCCGGCGACATCTTTTAACTTAAGGTTCGCGTACCCTTGTAGTCATCCCAGAAGAGTAAGGTTTTTATGTCAGTTGAACATCGAGATGTCATTATTATTGGCGCGGGTTTGTCGGGGATTGGCGCAGCATGCCATTTGACGCGAAATACGCCGAACAAAAGCTACGCTATCCTTGAGAGTAGGGAAGCCATGGGCGGTACTTGGGATTTGTTCCGCTATCCCGGCATTCGCTCAGACTCTGATATGCATACTCTAGGTTACAGCTTCAAGCCCTGGAAACATGAACAAGCTATTGCTGATGGGCCAGCGATCCTGAGCTATATTCGTGAAACCGCACAACAGTATGACATCGAGCAATACATTCGCTATAACCAGCAAGTCGAGCATGTCTCTTGGGACAGCGTGTCCGCCACTTGGACTCTGACACTAAAAGTTAGCGGCCAAAAAGATTCTATAATGACGTGTAGTTTTATCTACAGTTGCACCGGCTACTATCGCTATGATAAGGGTTACACACCGGAATTTACGGGTATCGATTCTTTCAAAGGTGAGATTATCCATCCGCAACAATGGCCAGAGAATATAGATTACGGGGGTAAGAAAGTCGTTGTTATTGGTAGCGGTGCTACAGCGATCACGCTGGTTCCCTCGATGGCAAAGACGGCAGGCCATGTAACGATGCTACAGCGTTCACCGACTTATGTTGTATCCAGACCCTCAAAGGATAGTTTCGCGGCCAAATTAGACCGCTATTTGCCGGATCAATTGGCCTACCAGTTGACTCGCTGGAAGAACGTTCTGTCACAGATGATTTTATACCGTATGAGTAAACGCCGGCCAGACTATATTAGAGAGAAGTTAATTGGTTGGACACAACGTTGGCTGGGCAAAGACTTTGATGTGGCGACGCATTTTTCTCCAAGCTATAAACCCTGGGACCAGCGTCTTTGCCTTGTTCCTAATGGCGATCTCTTCAGGTCATTACGCAAAGGGACCTCATCAGTTGTCACAGACCATATCGATAGGTTTACTGAACTGGGTATTCAGCTTAAATCAGGCAAAATGCTGGAAGCAGATATTGTGGTCACGGCGACGGGTCTCGAACTGCTAGCAATAGGAGGTATGCACATAGAGGTGGATGGTAAGCACATAGATATCTCTGATACCGTGCAATACAAAGGAATGATGCTTAGTGATGTGCCTAACTTCTTTTTCGCGACCGGTTATACCAATGCGTCATGGACGTTAAAGTGCGATCTTACCAGTGAGTACGTCTGCCGTTTAATAAACTACATGGATAGAACGCAGCAACAGCAATGCATTCCGCGCACTGGGGACATGAGCTTTAATCGCGTTATGTCCATCGGGTTAGAGTCGGGCTATATTAAACGCTCGATTGATAAGTTTCCGAAAGAGGGCGCAGTAGCCCCTTGGAAGCTGCACCAGAGCTACTTTTTAGATCTTTTTCAGTTACGTTACGGCTCACTCAAAAGCAAGCACATGGAGTTTTCTAGCACAGCTGAGGTGGTTAAATCTTCTGATCCTGCCTAGATGATGACTATCTAATCAGTGTGCTGTTACTAACAGCTTCCGAGAGGTTAGTTTTGCACGATAGCTGGTAAAGACAAAGACACCAATAAAAGTGGTACTCATCAGCATAATAATGGTGGGGGCCGGTGCGCTGTCGATAAAGAAACTTAAATATACGCCCAAAAAAGAACAGCACAGTGATATAGCGACTGAGACCATTACCATTGATTGAAACTTAGTAGTCAGTAGATGGGCGATAGCACCAGGTGCAATCAGCATTGCAATCACTAAAATCATCCCCACTGCTTTCAGTGCTCCAACAATGGTTAATGACAGCATTGCTAGAAGTCCGTAATGTAGGGCAGTCACGGGCAGTCCAATAACTTTTGCATGCTGTCGATCGAATACAAAAACGAGCAGGTCTTTTCCTTTAATTAACATAAAGGCAACTACCAGTAGGGTGATAATTCCCGATTCCACGACATCGCGCCAACTAATACCCAGTACATCACCAAATAAAATATGATCTAGATGCACGTTGGAATCTATCTTGGTCATCATTACCAATCCGACCCCGAACATACTAGAAAAAACTACTCCCATTACAGTATCTTCTTTTAAGCGGCTATTCTCAGAGATAAAGCCTGTCGCGATAGCACAGACCATGCCGGCAGCAAAAGCCCCAATAGCAAGTGGAATTCCAAGAATATAAGCCAGAATGACACCCGGTAAAACTGAATGCGATATGGCATCACCCATTAATGACCAGCCTTTGAGGACTAAAAAACAGGACAATATAGACGTTGGGACTGCCACGAGAAGAACAATTGCAAATGCTTGCTGCATAAAAGTAAATGAGAAAGGCTCGAACAGCACCGCAAGATTATCCATTGGTATGTGCCCCAATCTTCAAGCCTTGCTTAGCCTTAAATTGAGACGCCAAATAGCCATGTTTAGGTGCGAATAAAAAAGCGATAACAAAAAGACTCGCTTGGAGTACCACTATAATCCCTCCGGTAGCGCCATCAATAAAAAAGCTTAAGTACGCACCCATCAGCGATGTTCCTGCACCGATGGCCACACTCAGCGATATTATGACGCCAAATCTATCACTCAAAAGGTATGCTGTTGCACCTGGCGTTACGACCATTGCAATTACCAAAAAAGCTCCCACTGTCTGTAATGCGGCCACAGTACATGCACTAAGTAACGAGAAAAATAGTATTTTCAGTCGAGTAGGGTTCAAACCAATCGTTCGCGCGTGATTTTCATCAAAGAAAACCACTAACAGATCCTTCCACTTGGCCAATAAGATAACCAATGAGATACCGCCAATCAGCACTAGTTGGAGGGTGTCTGCGGGAGTGATGGCCAAAATATTACCGAGAACAATAGTTTGAATGTTAACTGAGGCGGGAGAAAGTGAAATCATAAACAATCCGAGACCAAAAAAAGAACTAAAAATGAGACCGATAATAGCGTCTTCTTTAAGCTTTGAACGCTGACTCAAGAACAGCATGGTACTGGCGGCTAAACCACCTGAAAAGAACGCGCCAAGAGCAAAGGGTAGCCCCAGCATGTATGCACCAGCGACCCCAGGAACAATAGAATGCGATAGTGCGTCTCCAATCAGCGACCAACCTTTGAGCATCAAATAGGCCGATAAAAAACCGCAGACTCCCCCAACGAGTGCACTTACACATATGGCATTGACCATGTATCCGTATTCAAAGGGAACCAGCAGAGCATCCATTATTCGGAATCCTTGATACTATTAGGTTCATCCTCGCCATAGAGCACAACAGGGCGTTCGTCATCAGACAGAACGGTGACTTGGCGAGTATCATCATCGTCATGCAGTTGTTTGCCGGTAAGAACAAAACGACGTAAAACGCCCCCGAAGGCGAGCTGCAAGTTTTCTTGTGTAAAGACGCTTTTAGTTGTTCCCGAAGCAAGAACGGTGCGATTGATTAATACGGCGCGATCACAAAATTCAGGGACACTACCCAGGTTATGAGTGGATACTAAAATAACTTTTCCTTCAGATCGCATTTCTCGGAGT
>CAJIZU010000072.1 GCA_905181925.1 gamma proteobacterium HTCC2207 | reverse complement strand
GACCATAGTTTAGAAAATGATTGATTTGATTAAATATCCAAGGGTTACCTTGGGCAGCACGTCCAATCATTACAGCGGCGGCCCCGGTATGATTGAGTACCTCAACCGCTTTTTGCGGATCATTAATATCGCCATTGGCTAATACAGGAATTGATACCGCTTCAACGACCTGAGCAATAGTGTCGTATTCGACTTCGCCAACAAAGCGGCATGCTTTAGTGCGGCCATGAACCGCGAGTGACGCGATGCCAGCCTCTTCGGCTATTTTGGCAATAGTGACTGCGTTGCGATTTTGCCGATCCCAACCAGTGCGAATTTTGAGTGTTACCGGAACATCTACTGCTGACACCGTGGCTTTTAATATATCACTGACTAATTCTGGATATTGTAACAATGCAGATCCGGCGGCTCGCTTACAGACTTTTTTGGCAGGACAGCCCATATTAATATCAATTATTTCTGCCCCCAACCCAACATTAAAGCGGGCTGCATCTGCCATCATTTGCGGATCATAGCCAGCAATTTGAACAGATCTAGGCGCAGGTTCATCACCAAATTGAACACGTTGACGTGACTTTCGTGTTGCCCAGGTATCGGGATTGGCCGCGACCATCTCTGAGACCACTAAACCTGCACCCATTTTCCGGCACAGTTGCCGAAAGGGTAGATCAGTCACGCCAGCCATTGGCGCCAGCACGGTTTTGTTTTTGATCTCATAGGGGCCGATATTGAACAAGATAGTGTTTGTCATTTAGCTAAATAGCCGAACATGATAACTGTTGAGAGGTTGATTAAAAAGTGATCAACTGAAAAATATGCAGTTATTAATAGATTTGCGTTGATCGACAGTTTTAGAGCGGTAAAAAGTAGCGACTTAGGGGAGACCTAATTTTTGCGCACTAAGCTGCGCCCACTCCGATTCAATAGCCGGTGAGAAGAATTCAAATTGTTCTGAATAGGGTGCTGAGACAGCGTCAATCTGGTTGTCTAAAAGCCCAGCAAGGCATAACAAACCCTTTGGTTTGGTCATGTCACACAGTTTAGGAGCGAGAGAAATTAGTGGTGCGGCTAAAATATTGGCGATCATGACGTCTACTTGAAGATTGGCAGGAACATCATCGGGTAAATAAGTTATCAAACGATCAGAGACAATGTTGTTGCGCTGCGTATTATCGCGACTGGCCAGCAGTGCCTGGGGGTCATTATCAACTGCAATAACTTGCTTGGCGCCAAGCAAAAGTGCGGCAATTCCTAAAACACCGGAACCACAGCCGTAATCAATAACGGTCTTGCCGGATAAATCTTGCTGATCTAACCATCTTAAGCACAGGTGAGTGGTAGGATGACTGCCAGTGCCAAATGCTAACCCCGGGTCTAGGCTTAAATTAACGCCATTAGGGTCCGGCGGTGCTATCCAGCTTGGGCATATCCAAAGACGCTCACCACACTTTAGCGGCTGGAAATGTTGCTTCCATTCCTGTGACCAGTCTTTGTCTTCAAGTTGCTCCCAGCGTTGTTTTTCTGAACCAGGTAAATAGGCGGCCAATTGCTCATCGATGATTTTGGTATCTGCCTCTGAGGAGAAGAGCGCAGTCATTACACAGTCATCCCACAATGGTGTTTCACCCACTGCAGGTTCTAAAATAGGTTGGTCTGAGGCATCTTGGAGAGTCACTGATAGCGCGCCTACATCCATTGCGGCGGACTCAACGACGCCGCTAAGCTGACGCGAACACGGAATAATAAGCTGAATCCACTGCATGATTAAGGTCGACTTTTCGGGGCGATGCTGCCTGTTGGGCAGAGGCTATAAACCAAGTTTTTTCTCAAGATAATGGATATTGACACCGCCTTTTTGAAAGGCTGGGTCTCTAACCAAATCTTCGTGTAAAGGAATATTGGTTTTGATGCCTTCAATAACCATTTCATCAAGTGCAATACGCATTCTTGAAAGCGCAGTATCTCTGTCTTCACCATAGGTGATGACTTTGCCAATCAAAGAATCGTAATTAGGGGGAACGCGATATCCATTATAAATATGTGAATCAACCCGAATGCCATTACCACCCGGTGCATGATAGGCCTCAATCGTTCCGGGTTGGGGCATAAAGTTCACCGGATCCTCAGCATTAATCCTGCACTCAAAGGCGTGCCCGCGGAAAATAATATCTTCTTGTTTGAAGCTAAGTTCACGCCCGCTGGCTATAAGCAGTTGCTCCTTAACAATATCCACGCCGGTAATCATTTCCGAAACAGGATGTTCTACCTGTACGCGAGTATTCATTTCGATAAAGTAGAAGTGGCCGTCTTCATAGAGAAATTCAAAGGTACCAGCACCACGATAGTTGATTTGAATGCATGCGTTGACGCAGCTGTCGAAAACCGCCTGCCGAGCATCTTCAGGAATTCCCGGCGCCGGCGCTTCTTCCAGTACTTTTTGATGACGACGCTGCAGAGAGCAATCTCGATCACCTAAATGAATGGCATGGCCTTGGCCGTCGGCAAGAATCTGTACTTCAACATGGCGAGGATTCTGTAGGAATTTTTCCATGTACACAGTGCCATCGCCAAAGGCAGCAGCGGCTTCGGTTTTAGTAATACTTATTGCGTTAATCAGAGCGCTTTCTTCTTCAACAACCCGCATGCCACGACCACCACCACCGGCGGCCGCTTTAATAATAACCGGGTAACCGATTCTATTGGCTGTTTGACGCAGTATAGCTGGGTCGTCACTTAATGGGCCGTCAGAGCCAGGAACGGTAGGAACGCCAGCCGCTTTCATGGCCTTAATCGCAGCCACTTTGTCGCCCATAATGCGAATTGTGTCGGCGGTGGGGCCTATAAATACAAAGCCACTCTTCTCGACCTGCTCTGCAAAATCAGCATTTTCAGCCAAAAAACCATAACCGGGATGTACCCCCTCTGCGCCGGTAATTTCCATGGCGCTAATAATCGCGGGCACATTCAAATAACTCTGTATCGACGGATTGGGGCCGATGCAAATGGCCTCATCAGCTAACTTGACGTGCTTAAGTGCAGCGTCAACTTTTGAGTGGACAGCGACCGTTTTTATATCGAGTTCTTTACAAGCCCGGAGTATTCTTAAGGCAATTTCGCCGCGATTGGCGATAAGCACTTTTTCCAACATAATTTAGGTTCCAAGTGCAGTTAAATAATTGTGAAAAGAGGTTGATCAAATTCGATGGGTTCACCGTCTTCAACTAAGATCGTACCAATTACACCCGCTTTGTCGGCTTCGATTTGATTCATCATTTTCATTGCCTCGATGATACATAGAACATCGCCTGGCGAGACAGCTTGGCCAACACTCACAAAGGCTGGCGACCCAGGAGCTGGCGACGCATAAAAGCTTCCTACCATGGGTGAGTTAATAGTATGACCTGCTATAGGCTCATTGCTGATAGCTACTGCGGCAGTGGCTGCCAGTGGTGCAGCCACCATTGGAGCGGCCATTATTGGTTGTGCTGCGTAGGCAGCGGCCGGAACACCGCGGCTGATACGGACAGAATCCTCACCTTCGGTTATTTCTAGCTCATTAATATTTGACTCTTCTAACAGCTCAATGAGCTTCTTAACTTTACGGATGTCCATACTAGTCTCTCAATCTGTGTTTATTGATCTAATGTGTTTAGTGTCGCTTGCAATGCGAGCTCATAGCTTTTAATTCCGAAGCCACAAATTACACCCAATGCGATGTCTGAAAAATACGAATGATGCCTAAATTCTTCCCGAGCATGCACATTTGAAAGATGCACTTCGATGAATGGAATAGCTACACCCAGCAATGCATCGCGCAGAGCAACGCTTGTGTGTGTAAATGCACCAGGGTTAATGATAATAAAATTGACGCCATCTTTAGCAGCATCATGGATGCTTTGGATCAGTTCGTGTTCAGCATTACTTTGCTGCGCATCTAACTGATGGCCAGCGCTCTGTGCCTGCTCAATGAGTCGGTTATTGACGGTTTGTAGGGTTTCTCCGCCGTATATTTCCGGTTCACGAGTACCCAGCAAGTTAAGGTTGGGACCGTGAAGTAGTAATAATTTAGCCATGAGACGCTCCGTTCCTAAAGCAACAAAGCATGAGTCTGCACTAAAAACAATAAACTGTCTATGGAAAATAGATAAAACTGATTTTCGACGAAATTAGAGGAATTTGCTGATTATTTTCTGCACTTTTAAGGATGATGCTGTTTTAAGCGATGCAGTTAAAGCGACGTTTACAGCATTTAGCCACAGAATGTAGACTAAATAACGCTTTTTTAACTAAAATCTCCTAATTTCCGGAAATTTCGTCGAAATAACTCATAAAATCCCAAAAACTAAGATTTTGCCTTATTTAAGGCATTAATGACCGTACTCTCGAGTAGAATTTGCGGTAAAACCTCTGGCGATCCCTGACCAGCGGGATAGACCAAATACAAAGGCACGCCACTGCGCTGAAATTGGTTGAGTAGTTTGGTGATTTCTGGATCATTATTAGTCCAATCACCTTTCAGGTAGGTAATTCCATTGTCTTCCAGTAGTTTATAAAAGCTATCAGTGAAGGCCACGCGCTCATTAGCAAGGCAGGTAATACACCAATCAGCCGTCAAGTTGACAAAAATCGGTTTGCCCGCTTGGTTTAGCTCCGCAAGGCGCTGAGCCGAATAACTTTCCCAAAGAGGGGGTTCACTGTCTTTCGAAATAGTAAGAACGGGTATTGTCAGTGCGGCGATTAAGCAAGCGGCAGCGAAAACATTGGCCGGTGTAAAGTCAGTAGCTTTTTTACCGCTTGATTGACGTAATTTGGTCAACCACATGGCCATGGAGACAAGAATAATACCTAGCACAACAACTGCTACCACGTTGACACTCGTTTGGCGGCCTACTACCCAAAGCAGCCAAGCGGCAGTCATGTAGAGAGGAAATGCTAAAAATTGCTTAAACGAATCCATCCAAACACCAGGCTTTGGTAGCTTTGAGGTCAACCCTGGAATCCAAGTAAGTATGATAAACGGCAATGCCATGCCGAGTCCTAAAAACGCGAAGACCAAAAGAGCAATGTAGGTGGGTTGAGAAATTGCAAATCCCAGCGCTGGGCCCATGAAAGGCGCAGTGCAGGGACTAGCGACAGTTGTTGCCAATACGCCAGTCATGAATGAAGAGGACAAGCCATCACTTTGATTGGAGGATTGGCCAATCGACATTAAACTAGTACCAATCTCTAGATACCCTGAAAGGGCCATACCCATCACAAAAAACAAGTAAATTAGAATCACTACAAAGAGAGGTGATTGCAACTGAAAACCCCAACCTATAGCCTCTCCCGCTGCACGTAAACTGAGCATTATTGCGGCGATGGCAACGAACGTTGATGTCACACCTAAGGTGTAAGCTAGCCCATGTGCTTGCTTTTGGCGCTGTGTTTGGTGCGTAGTGGTAAAGCTAAGTACTTTGATGGATAGTACTGGGAATACGCAGGGCATAAGGTTGAGAATCATACCTCCTACCAAGGCGAAACCGAGAACCCAAAGTAATGACAGGGATTGGTTTTGCTGAGCAAAATTATTGCTTTGCATGGCTGCCTTGGCAGCTGCAGTAGGTGTGTCGCTGATAAGTACATTATTAGTAGTGACATCAATCGTTAACCACTGCTTGTAAGGCGGATAACAAAGGCCCGCATCAGCGCAGCCTTGAGATTCGATTTGAATTTCCATCGTTTCTTGACCAGCGGTAAAAGGGACCTTTACCGTTGTTTGTCCGTAGTACACTTCTAGCTCTTGTTCAAAAAACTCATCATATTTGCGTTTGCCCATTTCAAATGTGGGTGACTGTAATTGAGTCGTTGGATCTACAGCATTAAATTTAAAGCGATCACGGTAAAGATAGTAATCGGCTTCAATGGACCAATTAAATAGAATCTGATCATCTTCAATGGCAACGGCTACTTGGTATACCTGCTCTACAGGTAAAAAACTATTACTCGAAGCAAAAAGGTTAGAGGTGGATTTTGGTTGCTCTGAATTGCCAACGAGGTTGCTTTGTGCATGGGTCGTGAAACTAGCTAACACTAGCGACACAAAAAGCGGAAGAAAAAGCAATTGTTTCATCGGTGATTCCCTGAAAATATTAAAAACTGTCACAACTGTGATGCATGTCTACGGATTAGCAGGCCAATTGTATCCCTATTTCTACTGGGGCGATATTTTATGTCATCGGTTGACTGCGAACTGCTAATTGGGGAGCCAAATTTCTCAGCTATGTCACATATTTTAAACTTATTGCCATGCTATAGTTGTCTAAAGGAATTCACGTATTCAGTTCAGGAGATAATTTTTTGAGAAAATATATAATTTTCACCATAGTGCTAGTAATGGGCTGCCCTTTGTGGAGTGAGGAATTAGCACTACAGGTCAACGAAGGCTCACTAATATTGGGCAAGGGCTATCTGCGGACTATGCCGCCGGGACAAAAAGTAACCGCAGGTTTTCTTACCGCGACCAATAATAGTAATGTCGATTGTCGTATTGTATCCGCAGAGTCACCTCTGACAGAAAGAATTGAGTTTCATGCACATCTGCATGCTGATGGGATGATGCAGATGCGGCCGATGAAAACTGTTTTGGTAGCGTCTGGCAAAACAGTCCGCTTTGAGCCCGGTGCGTTACATCTCATGTTTTTCAATATCAATACTCGGCTTGTGGATGGCCAAACAGTGCCTCTTCAACTTAACACGGACAATTGTGGCAGCCAGTCGCTGATCTTGGATATAAGGAGCGTACTGCGACCAATGATGGAGCATTCCTGATGGGTGTTTTCACCAAAATTAAGACGGGGTGGCAGCGTATGTTTAACAATGCTGGTGAGACGCTGTCAGAGGAGTATATTGGGAAAAATGCCCCGAAACGTCTACGTTATGGATTGTATTCTAGTGCCATAGTGCTGGTGCTATTAGTTGTATTAGGTATTTATTGGAGTAATGAGCCAGCGCCATTTAGTGTGTATCAACCTTCAAATTCAGGACAGCCAGTGGTGGCGGGCGTTACTACCACGGCCACGCTTATTGGTGTGGTCAATATATTGTTGGACAAACCTGGCGGTTACCTAAGCAATGATCTTATGCCGCCGGCAATTTGGCTAGATAATGTGCCGAACTGGGAGTATGGCGTGCTTATTCAGGTCAGAGATCTCAGTAAGGCCATGCGAGAGTCGTTCAGTCGCTCTCAATCTCAATCAACTGAGGATTATGATTTATCGTTGGCAGAGCCACGATTTAATGTCGACCATGTTCGTTGGGCCGCACCATGGCCTGAGATTGAGTATGCTGAGGGTCGCAATCATCTCACAGGTTATGCCATGAGACTGGCCGATCGAGAAGTATTTGATGCTCAATTTTATGCCCGCGCTGATAATTTACGCTATTGGCTGGGTACGGTTGAAAAACGTCTTGGTAGCTTGTCGCAACGACTCTCTGCGAGTGTTGGCCAGCGACGAATTAATACCGACCTTGCCGGTGCTGCTGGCGCTAGTCAATCTACCGATTCACCTCAGGAAATTATCGTTAAAACGAGCTGGTTAAAAATTGATGATGTGTTTTATGAGGCACGAGGAACATCTTGGGCATTAGTACATTTTTTGAAAGCAATTGAAATTGATTTTCAAGACGTTCTTGAGAAGAAAAATGCGCGAGCGAGTGTTCAGCAAATCATTCGAGAGTTAGAGATGACACAGCACTCCATCTATTCGCCGATCATCGTCAACGGCAGAGGGTTTGGATTATTGGCTAACCACTCCTTGGTAATGGCGTCTTATATCAGTCGGGCCAATGCAGCTATTATTGATTTGCGTGAACTACTGTCAAAAGGCTAGCTCGACTATTTCGCCGGATAATGCGTAACGATGCCTTGTTGGGTCGCTAAAAAAAGCACATCAGCAGGCTTGAGCGCAAACAAACCATTGGTGACCACGCCGGTTATGTGATTGATTTTTTCTTCGAGTTCACGGGCAGATCCGATTGGATACAGATGATGAACATCAAGTATAAGATTACCGTTATCTGTTACGACATTCTCACGCCACACCGGATCGCCGCCAAGTTTCACCAGTTCTCGTGCGACGTGGCTTCTTGACATTGGAATAACTTCTACGGGGAGAGGGAATTCCCCGAGATGACTTACCCACTTACTTTCATCGGCAATACAAACGAATTCGTTGGCTACTGCGGTAACAATTTTCTCTCGAGTCAGGGCTGCGCCGCCCCCTTTAATAAGTTCCAAGTGAGTATTAGCCTCATCGGCACCGTCGACATAAATAGTTACTTCTGAGACTGCATTCAATTCGTAAACTGTAATACCATGGCTTCGCAGTCGTTCTGCAGAACCTTCAGAGCTGGCGACAGTGGCTAGGAAAAGGTGTTTATGTTTTGCAATTAGATCAATAAAACAGTTTGCGGTTGATCCGGTACCAATACCTACAATGCTGTCTGCATCAATTTTCTTTAAAACATAATCTACAGCTGCTTGAGCGACGGCCTGCTTCAATTGATTTTGATCCACGAATTACCTCTGCTTGCTCAATGAATTTGAATAACCTTTATTATACGATGATTCGCACAGAAAATCAGATTGATCGGTTTGGTACAGCTAGCAATTTTCCGAGAATTGGAACAAGAAACTGGCGTAAATAATGATATCAAACTACCATTGCCAACTAACCCATATCTGGATGACTCATGCCGCAGAAGTACGTAAAAAAAATCCTTGATGCCCGAATCTATGATTTAGCTCTTGAAACGCCGGTTGATAAAGCGCCGTTATTATCGCAGCGGCTGAAAAATCAGGTGTTACTTAAGCGAGAAGACTTACAACCGGTCTTTTCATTTAAGGTTCGCGGGGCCTATAACAAGCTGCGCCATCTGTCCAAAGAGCAACTGGCGGCGGGAGTGATTGCGGCTTCAGCGGGTAATCATGCGCAGGGGTTAGCGTTGGCGGCGCAAAAGATGGGTGTCAGCGCAACTATTGTAATGCCCAAAACAACACCGAACATTAAAGTTGACGCAGTCCGTGGCTGGGGTGCTAACGTAGTTTTGTTTGGTGATAATTATGATACTGCTGCTGGTCATGCCAAGCAGTTATTGGAAGAGCGGGGGCTTACCTACATTCATCCGTTTGATGATCCGGATATTATTGCAGGACAAGGCACTGTTGGGATGGAGATACTGCGCCAGCTGCCGGGTGATTTAGATGCAATCTTTATTGCTGTGGGCGGCGGAGGACTTTGCGCGGGCGTTGCCGCTTATGTTAAGTATGTGCGTCCTAGCGTTAAAATTATCGCGGTTGAATCTGATGATGCGGCGTGTCTAGAGGCCGCGATGAAGGCTGGCAAACCAGTAAAACTTAAAGAGGTCGGAATCTTTGCTGATGGAACGGCGGTTGGCCAAATTGGCAACGAGACTTTTCGAATCCTCAAAGACTTAGTCGATGAAGTAATCACCGTGAGTACCGACGAGATCTGCGCAGCTATTAAAGATGTGTATAACGATACGCGAGCAATTTGTGAACCATCCGGTGCGATGGGTGCGGCCGGATTGAAAAAATATGTTGAGCAGCATGGGGTTGTGGGTCAAACCTTACTGGCGATTCAGTGTGGAGCCAATATTGATTTTGATAGACTACGCTATATTTCAGAGCGCACCGAAGTTGGCGAGAAGCGTGAGGCGATTTTGGCAGTAACCCTCGATGAAAGGCCCGGTAGTTTTAAGCATTTTTGTAAAGCTTTGGGCAAGCGTACTATCTCAGAGTTTAATTATCGCTTTAGCAGTACAGATCAAGCTCAAATTTTTGTGGGTGTTAAAGTGACTTCAGATGATGATCGTTTTCAGTTAGTGAGCGAACTCAGTGGGGGCGGTTACCCGGTTGAGGACATGACCGATAGTGAGCTTGCTAAATCACATATTCGACACATGGTGGGAGGGCGTTCACCTCAGGTTGGAGAAGAGCAGGTTTTTCGATTTGAATTTCCGGAGCGCCCGAGCGCATTACTTAACTTTTTAACTGAACTGGGCGATGATTTAAATATATCAATGTTCCACTACCGTAACCATGGTTCGGCATTTGGTAAGGTCTTGGTCGGTTTTCAGGCGTCTCAGACCGAGGGTCTAAAGGTTAAGCAGTTTTTAGATGAGCTGGGTTATCGATGCGAAGATGAAACCGACAACCAAGCTTATCGTTTTTTTCTAGGTAGTTAAGGCGCTGAGCGTTTAAATAACTGATGTTAGTCTTAGAGTAGATCAGAAATTTTGCGTATTTGAATCGCCTCAAAACCTGATCCCGCCAGAGCGTCGGAAATAACGACTACCGGATCGTCGGCAGAGAAGTCATTTCTGGTGAGCATAATAGCAGCGGCGGCAGCCAGCGTTTTTTCGGGATCCTCGCTAAATTCGATTTGATAGCTTAAAACATTGCGGTTGAGCATTAACTGACGCCTGGTCAAATCATTATCAGTAAAGGCGCAAATAATAGATTGCTGTGGGTGGCAGTTGGTCACTCGATTAGCCATACGACCACGTCGAGTTGGCACCATAATCGCTTTTGCCGAAATGGATTCAGCTAAAGTAACCGCTGCCTTTGCTATCTGTTGTTTATCTTCGTTCACTTCTAAATTGTCGGTGAACAAAAGGCCTCTACTACTCTCAGTTGAGCGCGCAATACGGTCTAAAATCTCGACACATTTAATTGGATACTTACCCACGGTGGTTTCACCGGACAGCATAATAGCATCGGCTTCTTCATAAACAGCGTTGGCAACGTCAGTGACTTCCGCTCGTGTTGGAATTGGGTTTTCAATCATAGATTCGAGCATATGCGTGGCGACAATGACCCGTTTTCCCATTTCTGCGCATGTTCGAATAATACGCCGTTGGATTCTGGGTAATACTTCGAGGGGGATCTCAACACCAAGGTCTCCTCGAGCCACCATTATTCCGTCAGCAGCATCGATAATTTCGACCATATTAGTAATGGCTTCTTGATCTTCAAGTTTTGCTACAATCTTAATTTTATCCGCTCTATCGCCCAGAAGTTCACGCAGTTGATAGATATCTGAGGCCTCTCGTACAAAAGAGAGCGCGATAAAATCGACACCTTGGCTCATACCAAACTCAATATCACGGCGGTCTTTTTCGGTGATAGCAGGAAGGTTTACTCGAATACCCGGCAGATTGACGTGGCGCTTACTTTTTAGCAGACCACCATCAATAACTTTCACCTGCATGATTCGTTCTTGTTTTTCCAACACTTGGAGATTTATCAGACCATTGTCTACGGTAATGATGTCACCGATATCTACATCATTAATCAGGTCATCATAATTAACATGGATAGATGATTCCTCAACATTTTCTGCGCCTCGGGCTACGACGGATATAGTATCGCCTTCATTGAGATGTAGGTCATTGGCCATATCGCCGGTACGAATTTCAGGCCCTTGAGTATCGAGTAGAATTGCGACCGGATGATCGAGTTTTTGGTTGAGCTTCTTTATCGACTGGATAATTTTTGAATGTGACTCATGGTCGCCATGAGACATATTTAATCGAGCAACATTCATTCCAGCTGCCGCAAGCTTTTCTAGCATCTCAATCGATTCAGTGACTGGGCCTATAGTACAAATTATCTTGGTTTTACGCATATTATTTCTTTCTCAGTCGCAATTAGATGTAAGGGTATGTCCCAGCTTTGACTCGATATCTGTGAAACTTCTTGGCCACTATGGGCAAGCCCTACCAAGGTTAATACTGGTTTTTCAATTCCTTTCATGAAGGCCAGAGTGCGATCATAATACCCGCCACCCATACCCATTCGATTACCCGTTCTGTCAAAGCCGACCAGAGGCATAAGGAGCAAATCCATATTGGTTACGGGTTGAATTTCAGACTCAATGAAAACAGGCTCTAAGATACCATAACGATTGGGCTGCAATTTTGTATTTGCGTTGAAAGAGGCAAAATATAAGCTGTTCTCTGACTTAGGGTCTATAACAGGCAAGAAACACTGCTTACTTAGTTGGTTCGCGGAGGATAGGATTAATGCAGGATCAATTTCACCATCATTGGCAAGATATAACCCGACACGCTTAGCGGTTTGGAAAAAGGCACTTTCTACTATTAAGGTCGCCAAAGATTCAGCAGCTTGCTGTTGCTGAATTAGCGTCAGTGACCGTCTTTTAAGGCGCAACTGCTGTCGTATCTCGTTGCTTTTCATTGATTTTTCTCATCAATAATTAAACCCCGGAGTGCCGCTGCCAACGTGGCCTTGAACCGAACAGTTCAAGTTGGCAACTCTCGCAACATATCAGGCTTTCCGACGCACGGAATTGCACAACAATGTTGACAGAAAGAAGCCGGATAATAATTATCGGCTCAGGGACTTCTTGGCTGGCAAACACCCCAGGAGAGACTAGTATAACAGAGAGGATTAAAAAAATAGCAGCCGAAAATACGATTTCTAAGCACTATTTGCTAGCTAATTTAAATTAATTCGCTAAATCAGCTAGCACTGAATTCAGTTTTGAATCCATTGAGCTTAAAAGCCCAGAAGCTTGGTTATTTTGTTTCGCAGAATCCTGAGTACGAATCAAGTCATGAGTCAGATTGAGCGCTGCCATTACG
>CAJIZU010000071.1 GCA_905181925.1 gamma proteobacterium HTCC2207 | reverse complement strand
TTGCTATACCAAAATAGAAGCCCTGCGATCGCAGTTACACCCAGTATCACGCGGACCGCAGAACTTAACGGCTTCACAATAATATCCTGTCGCAATACTGCAAGAGGTGACTGAGAAGGCAGGTGCCATAGTGCCGGTAAAGTGAACCCTACCAGACATAACAATCCCGTTGCCAAGCCCGTTATCCATGGACGTAGGCCTGCCGATGGCAATTCAATGGGTAACCATTCTCGGACAATAGCGAGCAGAAGGTGGTGAAACAAAAACCCGATCACAAGTCCCACTAATGACCCAAAAAGACCCATCCACAAACTTTGCTGGAAATACAATCGGCGAACTCTAGAGGCTGGAATACCCCAACTTTTTAAAAGTGCTACAGTTTTAGTTTGACCGCTGGCAAAGTGATGACTGGCTAATGCCAAGGCAATACTGGCTAGGACAACACCAATGCTGCCCGCTAAGAGTAAAAACCGACGGCCTTTATCCATGGTATCGGCAATACTAGCCTGTGCCTCATCAGGGGTAATCAATCGGTCATGGACATCCAATTGCGGTTCTAACCATGCCCGATAGTCTGTAAAATCTCGCGGATCATTAGCCGCCATGAGGTAGCGATAAGTCACTCGACTACCCGGTTGAATAACTCCACTAGCGGGTATGTCAGCATAATTCATTAACACCCGCGCGCCAAAAAACGAATAAGAGCTACCATCTGGCTCCTCGACTAAAATTTGGCTAATCTTCAACGTGATATCGCCAAGTTCTATGACATCACCCAGTTGGATGCTAAGCAGCGGTAATAAACGCGCATCCACCCACGCTTCACCTTTACTTGGCCCATAACTCACAGACTCAATTAAATTAGGGTCTCTGGTAAATGGTGTTGTCGAACGCTTAATCTCACCGCGCAGCGGATAATTGTCTTGTACGGCCTTGATAGATGCCAGATGGAGTTCGTCACCAAAAAATACGATAGACGCAAATCCCATTATTTTAGCAGTCGATACATTTAGCCGAGCGGCTTCTTCAAGCCATTCTGAAGGCGCCTCTTTGCTACTTCGGACAACTAAATCGGCGGCTAGAAAACTGCTGGACTCTTGCGTGAGCGCTTTTTCAATTCGTTCAGCCAGAAGTGACACGGAAGTAACCACAGCAACCGCTAAAATCAGCGACCACAAGATGAGCCCAAGTTCGCCACCACGCCAGGTGCGAATTAACATTCGAAGAGAAAGCATCAAACTACCTGTTTCTCTGCAGCTACGACACTATCCACCTGACGACCCGCCTGCAACTGCATGGTGCGATGACAGCGAGCAGCTAAATTCATTTCATGAGTGACCAGGACGAGCGTAGTCCCCTCCTCCCGATTAAGATCAAAGAGTAGGTCATTAATAATTTCGCCCGTTGCCGTATCCAGGTTACCAGTCGGCTCATCAGCAAATAATATGGTCGGTTTGCAAGCAAAAGCGCGAGCGACTGCAACACGTTGCTGCTCACCACCGGACAATTGGCGTGGGTAATGAGTAGTACGGTGATCTAACCCTACTCTGTCCAAATATATTTTAGCCGTTGCCAGTGCATTTGCATCGCCGTTTAACTCCAGAGGCAAAGCGACATTTTCCAATGCGGTTAGCCCCGGCAACAAATGAAATGACTGAAAGACAAACCCAACATCTTTGGCGCGAACTTCTGCCCTACCTTCTTCATCCATAGCTGTAATGTCTTGACCGTTAAGTGCCACCGAACCGGAACTGGGTAAATCAAGACCGGCAAGAATACCCAACAGCGTGGACTTACCTGATCCGGATGGCCCGACAATAGCCAAGGTCTCACCATTGATCAGTGACAGATTGATGTTCTCTAAAATATCCAGAGTACCCTCAGCCGTGACTACCTGCTTACCTACATTATTAACTTCAATCATTGATGGGTTCCATTGACTGCAAAATCGCTTACACTTCCGCTACACATTTTATCGGAAGTACAATCGGGATTTTTTTATGCGCATTATTTTCAAACGCCTATGTTGCCTGTTTATTTTACTGGGTGCCAACACTTATGGATCAACTCTGCTTGTTCTGGGCGATAGTTTGAGTGCAGGTTATGGTATTGACCCCGCAAACGGCTGGGTTAACCTTTTGCAAGACGATCTTGGTGATGACCACAAAGTGGTCAACGGCAGTATCAGTGGTGACACAACCGGTGGTGGTTTAGCCCGTCTGCCATTGCTATTAGAAAAATTCCAACCTGCTTTTGTTATCCTCGAACTTGGCGGCAACGATGGGCTTCGCGGTCAACCGCTAAAGCTGATGAAACAAAATTTGGCTTCCATGATCGCGTTATGCATAGACGCTAAAGCAGTTCCGATACTTTTTGGTATGCGCATACCGCCAAACTATGGTCGTCGATACACCTCGGCATTTGCTGATGTTTATGATCAGTTAGCGGATGAGACTAACACCTTGCTCATCCCATTCCAGCTTGAGGAGCTAGCCATCACCGAGGGAATGATTCAACAAGACGGGCTGCACCCAACCGAAAAAGCGCAACCGGCTATAAAGGCAGTAGTCGCGCAAGTTATAAAGCCCTTAGTTCAGCCTTGAGTCTTTTAACCGGATATTTACAAAGTCGCTCAGGGATGCTGAATTGTCTCTCCAGGCGACCTAAGAAAGAGCTTAAGTTGGGACGCCAAGCCGCCTGCTAAGATTAATCCGCAGCCTATAAGCTCCGTAGTGGAAAGATACTCATCCAGTAACCACCACCCGCCAATAGCTGCAAACACGGCTTCAAAACTTAGAATAAGAGCTGTGTGCGAGGCGGCTGCGGTACGCATACCGATGACTTGAAGAGAAAAACCAACGCCTGAGGAAAGAACACCAACAAATAATAGTGGGACAGCTGCTGCTTTAACGGCTTCCCAATCCCAGACTTCAAAGATAACCATTGCTAGACCGCTGATGGCCGCGGCAATGGCAAATTGTAAAAACATCAAACGAAAAACCGAGATTTGATTGGCCACTTTACCGGTGTAGATAACATGTAGTGCCCAAACCACTGAACTGATAAGTATGAGCCCATCGCCCAACAAAAATTGAGCAGCCTCGATTTGTGTAAGGAAGTACAATCCAAACAGCGCAAGCGCAACGCCTAACCACGTCGGCCACTCTGTTTTACTACCCATGAACAATCCGATAATAGGCACAAAAATAATATATACGCCCGTCAAAAATCCTGCCCGCGCCACTGTGGTATGCAGTAAACCCGCTTGCTGTAGTAACATACCGACAGCCATAATAACGCCTAACTGGTAGGCCTTATTATCCGCCACTTGATAGGTAAAAATCTGTTTCGGTTTTTCCATCAGATACCAAATGGGCAATATTGCAATTGCCGCAATCACAAAGCGCATGAACACAAAGGTGATAGGGCCGATATGATCCATACCCGTACTTTGAAAAACAAATGCTATACCCCATATGAAGGCAGTGACGAGCAAGAGCAGATCTGCACGTAAATCGGTTTTAAAGCTCATAGTGATTTCTTCTTAATCGCCAGTAGCAGGCATCATGTATTGGACTAATAATTGCAGTTTTTGCTGTCCCCGAAACTCATTAATATCTAGCCTATAGACACATCGAGCCTGCTGAATCTCATTGTTGGGCCACTGCTCAACATCCATATTGAAATAAATCGCATCAATAGATAATTTTGGCGCTGATGGATGACTTAAAACAAGTTTAAGATGATTCTCGCCCACTACACGCTGCTGGTTAATCAGAAAGATACCTTCAAAGCATGGCTCTGGAAATTGCTGGCCCCATGGGCCTGCCTCACGCAAATTTTCTGCAGTGTACATGCTAATCTGATCTGAAATAAGGTTGCCGTCAGTGATGATTTTGGCGTTCAAATCCTCTGGATTGAGAACTTTTTCTACATGCGCCTGAAACGCCTCAACGAACCACGTTAAGTTTTTTTCCTCTAGGGTTAAACCAGCGGCCATCGCATGCCCACCAAACTTACTAATTAGCCCTGGATTCTGAGTCGCAACCGCATCCATGGCATCTCTGATATGTAACCCGGGTATCGATCTGGAAGAGCCTTTCAAACTACCATCGTCCGCTCGAGCAAAAGCGACGACAGGACGATGATGTTTTTCTTTTAGCCGTGAAGCCACTAAGCCAACAACACCTTGATGCCAATCAGGACGGAATAAGCATAGTGCTGAAGGCAAACGCTCTGAATCTAGCGTCAGCTTATCCAGCTCCATCATTGCCTCTTGCTGCATTGACTGTTCGATGGAGCGACGATCTTTATTCAGCTGATCCAATGATTCAGCAGTTTGCATTGCTTCGTTTAAATCGTCGGTCAATAGACATTGGATGCCCAAGGAGATGTCATCTAATCGTCCCGCCGCATTGAGTCGCGGACCTATGGCAAAGCCTAAATCCGTGGCAACCAAGCGCTTAGGGTTTTTGCCCGCAATACGCAGTAAGGCTTGAATTCCAGGACGACAGCGACCCGATCGGATACGCATTAAGCCCTGATGGACTAGAGCTCGATTGACCTGATCTAGAGGGACCACATCTGCAACGGTACCCAGCGCGACTAAATCTAACCACGCGGCCATATTGGGTTCTTCCATACCATTGTCAGTAAACCAACCAATATCACGGAGCGTCTTGCGAAGTCCGCTTAACAGATAAAAGGCGACACCAACACCCGCTAAATTCTTAGAAGGAAATACACAGCCGGGCTGGTTGGGATTTATGATGGCCCATGCTGCAGGTAATGTTTTTCCGGGTAAATGATGATCGGTGACGATAACGTCAATATTTAAGTCTGCCGCATGGGCCACACCCTCGATACTGGATATACCATTATCAACGGTGACAATAAGCTGTGGTTTGTACTGTGTCGCAAGATCAACAATTTCCGGTGTTAACCCGTATCCATAATCAAAACGGTTAGGCACTAAAAACTCGAGTCTTTGAAAGCCCATCGCTCTTAATGCCAACATCATTAATGCGGAACTGGTGGCACCGTCAGCATCAAAATCGCCAACAATGACTATCTGCTGATCTTGTTGGAGTGCAGTTATTAGACGTTCGACCGCCTCAGTCATACCGGATAACAGGCTAGGAGCGGGCAGACAGGACAGCTGTCTATCCAAGGCTAACTGATTATTGATACCCCTAGATTGATAAATTCGCTGTAGTAAAGGATCTAACTCGGATGAAAAATCAGCATCATCTAAATTAAATGCTCTTGTATGGATTTGCATCCTCTATGCCAACAATGGCTTGATTTTACGCTCAAGCCATTCCAACAGAATTTGATTAGTTTTTTCAGGTTCTTCTTGCTGAATCCAATGGCCGCAGTCCAACGTCTTTATCTCTAAATCTAAGACTATATCGGTCATATCTACTTTGGGCACCATGTCATATTCACCATAAATCATCAAAGAGGGCAGTTCTATGGTCTGTTTGACGTGCGCCATAGTCTCCCAATTTCGCGTGAAGTTCCTATACCAATTACAAGGTGCGACGAAACCACCTTGAGTAAATGCGTCTACGAATACCATTAAATCTTTCTCACTGAGCATGAGCTCACCTCGGGTATTATCGACGTCTGCGGAGCGTACAATATTATAGCCGTCTGGCTGGAATGTGCCCTTTTCTAACCAGTGTTTAGTCCGATAAAGATTGGTTAATACTCGCTTGGGGTTGGTATCAAAAGAACGTGCGGCGACCTCAGGATGGCGGTTAAAATGCACCAGATAGAAATCTTCTCCAAGCATCTTCTCCCAAAACGCGACAGGTTCAGCCGGCTCTCTCGCTTTAAAAGGGACCGACATATTAACCAAACCAATAATACGATCAGGGTTTAGCAATGCGTGCTGCCATAGCATGATGGCACCCCAGTCGTGGCCTACGTAGATCGCGCGTTCAATACCCAGCGCATCAAGTAACCCATTTTGGTCGTCAGTCAGATGGTGAATGTCGTAAGCGTTGACATCTAAGGGTTTGCTGGATCCGCCATAGCCACGCTGATTGGGAACAATACAATGAAACCCTGCCTCGACAAGTGCAGGAATTTGATAGCGCCAACTGAAGGCAAGCTCAGGCCAACCATGACAGAGCACAATAGGAATACCGCCATGACCCGCCTGAAACACCTCTAACTCAATACCATTGGTTTTAATCATTGTTGGCGATGGCATTGGCAAAGCTTTCATCATTACAGACCTCAAACGGCTTTGGATATTAGGTGAGTCTAGAGGTATCCTGCTTGTTTGCCAATGTACCAGCTGATAAAGCCCAAAGCAGATACCACTACCCAAAGAACCCCTAGCAAACGTCCCGGTCGAAAAGGTGCCCGTTCGCTTTTGTTGAAGCCATTCTGTAAATAACGATCAACTCGATCTTGGTCTTCTTTGGAGAGCTTTTTTTGTTCAAACATTTTTTAATCCCAATTAAAGTTATGACAATTTACGTCGCGCCAGACATTACAGACTTTAAACTGAGATGTTATCAGCAATAAACTTTTGTACTGCCACTGAATCATTATCCAAGGTGGTGAAATATTCTTCACGCTCAAATAAGTCTGCTAAATGGTCGGGTAATTCAGGGTCTTTGGGATAACCCGCCGCCTTCACTGCATCAGGAAACTTAGCCGGATGCGCAGTGGCAAGTGTCACCATTGGGGTATCAAAATCGGCTCGACATTCTCTCGCCGCAGCCAGTCCAATAGCCGTATGTGGGTCGAGCAGATAATCGACATCTTCATACGTCTTTCGAATCAGATCTACCATACCCTTGTCATCACAGCGATAGCTGGAGAATAACTGCTGAGCACGCGTCAGAGCAGATTCAGTCAACTGCATCGACCCTACTTTTGCGTCTGCCATCAATTGAGTGATAACAGCGCCATCTCGATCGTAAAGGTCAAACAAAAGACGTTCAAAATTACTGGAAATCATAATATCCATGCTGGGCGCGAGGCTCTGCTCAAGCGGACGCGTAGTGTGGTCATTCCGGCTAATACAGCGGTGTAAAATGTCATTCTGATTAGTGGCAATCACTAACTGCGCAATGGGTAGGCCCATTTTATGCGCTAAGTAGCCTGCAAAAATATCACCAAAATTACCTGTTGGTACTGAAAACGAAACCGCCTGATCAGGGCCCCCAAGTTTCAAAGAAGCCCAAAAATAGTAGACAATTTGAGCCATAATTCGAGCCCAGTTAATTGAATTGACAGCGACGAGTTGTCGACCATCAGGCAAAAATGATTGGTCTGAGAAACTGGCTTTAACCATGTTTTGGCAATCATCAAAATTACCATGCATGGCTATATTGTGGATATTGTCTGCCCTAACCGTAGTCATCTGACGCCGTTGCACCTCAGAAACGCGCTCATGAGGGTGCAATATAAAAATATCAATATTGGTACAACGTCGGCAACCTTCAATGGCGGCAGAACCTGTATCACCAGAGGTTGCCCCCATAATGACGACTTTTTGCTGCCGTTTTTCTAAGGTGTAATCCAGAAGATTACCCAAAAACTGTAATGCAAAGTCTTTAAAGGCTAATGTCGGGCCGTGAAATAGTTCCAAGATCCATTCGTTATCACCGGTTTTGACCAACGGCGCAATATCGTCGTGACGAAAAGTCGAATACGATTTTGCGATTATTTTTTGCAGATCATGCTCAGGGATAGCGCCATCAACAAAGGGAGATATGATCTTTAATGCTAATTCTTGATAAGACAACGAAGACCAAGAGGCAATCTCTTGCCGACTGAACTGAGGAAGCTGTTCGGGCACATAAAGACCTCCATCAGGGGCTAACCCGGTAAGTATTACTTCCTCAAAGCTTTTGGGCTGTCCGCCACCACGGGTACTAATATATTTCATTTACATTTTTCCTAAAAACAATCAACGACCATTTTTTTGAATTACACGATTTGTTAGACTTGATCTAAATACTCAACGCGGATAAAGCTAACCTGCCCTCGTACTGTTTCGAGGTTCTCAATGTGCATAACGGCCTCATTTAAACACTTCTGTTTGGTCACATTAGTCAAAATAATGACGTTAACATAACGCTCTCCAGCAGGCTGTTCGCGCTGAATAATCGCTTCAATACTTATTCCAGCATCGCCCATTATCTTGGTAATGTCTGAGAGCACCCCCGGCTTATCGAGGGCTGAAAATCTGATATAAAACCCAGTTTCAACGTCTTCAATAGCCATTAATGCACGTTCTTGCAATACTGACGAGTGACAGCCAAGAGGCGGCACCCAAGAGTCAGGGTAGGAATCCATCACCCTCGCAACATCAACTATGTCCGCAATGACCGCTGACGCGGTTGGTTCAGCACCGGCACCTGGACCATAAAACAAGGTAGTTCCCACAGCATCAGCATTGACCATAATTGCATTGGATA
>CAJIZU010000070.1 GCA_905181925.1 gamma proteobacterium HTCC2207 | reverse complement strand
GTGATGTCAACCGGCATGTTCGTGGTGATCTTAATATTCCAGTAGCCGGTGGTCCTGATACATTACGAGCTATTTATAGCATGCGTCTGGATGAAGATGATTTCCTGACTAATGTTGCTGGAGACGGACTCTATTACCAAGTTTCATGGGATGCCCAAGGGGTAATGAAAGTGCGTGGCGTTCACCAGTATGGGTCAGCAACATTGGATGAGGCATCGGTGCACTATGCAGATCAGGCCGAAGACTACGCTAACGAAATTCTGCATGACCCGCTGTTTGATGACACCCGTCGGCAGAGCAAAATAGAGCGGCGCTACAGACCCGGTGAATAGTATTACTGCTGTATCTGGAACTCTGGCGCCGTTGCCGTGCCATAAATAGCGAGATTGTTCCTTTCGCACATTGGCTCAGAAACACATGCAGCACTTTGTATTGTGGTTATTAGCTCTTGGCGCGTGCCTTGATTATCTGTCTGTTTTAACTTACCGCTATTGAGATAGAAATCAATATAATCCACAACGGCGGTAGCTTTTGCAGTGTTGTCTCCAGTCTGGTTATCCCACACTGCATTTAAGCCACTAGTATCCAGTGATACTCTGACTTGATCTTTGGTGAAAGGCTGACGTCTATAATTCACAACGCCATTATTTAAAAACTGGTGATACCCATTGAGCATAGAGTACATTTGGCTTTCAGTAACCAGTGTAAGCTCAGGTGCAACCAATCCTTGGCTCGCAAGAGAACCGGCAGGCGAGTAGTCAGGGGAGAAGAAATTAAATACCGATGGCGCACCAAGAGCTTGTTGCCCTACTGCCGTTGCGATATTGCCAAGCTTAATAATGGTAGCTCCGGTCGCAAAGTGGTTAACATATTGATAATTGGTTCCAATAATATCGGAATCCTCGTCGTCTGCGCCTAACGCAAGTCTAGAATTTGCTTGGAAAAGGCGCATAACTGCGGTCAGTTGTAACAAAGGCTCTTTAAATTTACCAAAGGTTGCCGAATTCGCAACAGACGGAGTCCGTGCTTCTTGATCTAATAAAATAGCTTTAATAACCGACTGCATATCGCCTGTCTCGCCAAAGGCAATAGCAACTCTCTGGATATAATCTCGGCTTGGGTTAGAAGTCACAAATCGTTGAATAAGCCGTCGTGCAATGAACGGCGCGGTGGTGTTATGATCTATCAGACCATCTAAAACCACACCTAACTCGTTCACAGCTTCACTTAATTCTGCACCTGAACTAGCTGAAATAACTAATTGTTCACCATTATCAGTGAATAGTTTCTTCTCGCCAAAATCATGGTGACTCGGGAAGAATTTCATCGGCTGGGTCCAGCAGTAATGGGCTGAATTAGCTGGGCCGCAGCTTGTCCGATTAAACGAACCATTTTCTTTCACGTTAGTGCCGTCGTTATCACTCCTGTAACTCAAGGCTAAACCGGTAAATACTCGAGCCAGATTTTGGATAGTTTCATTGTCATAAGTGGCAATTGGAAGATTGTCTTGCCCAAGAATGATAGATCCATCTTGATTGCGGTGAACTAAACCAAAAGTAAACAGCTGCATAACTTCTCTGGCATAGTTTTCATCAGGGAATGTGCCTTCTGCTTCATTGGCCTTTTGATTGCGCAGATGGCTCAAATAAACACCCATCATTGGGTGCATTGTGACGTCTTCAATGAGCTGTCGGTAACTGCCAAAGGCATTATTGGACAATGTATCCCAGTAGGAACCTATTCCTCGAGCTCTCTGACGTATCTTGCTATCTTGGCTACTGATAACCATTATTTCACTCAACGCAAATGTCATTCGCTGGCGCAGTTGATCCTTGGCAAAACTAGCTATCGACCAAAAACTTTCAGGCTTTAATCCCGCATGGTTATAACTTGGGAAAAGCGCATAAATATGGTCATCAAGGTCGAGCATGCTCGTTGCCGGCATCGCGAATTGCTGCTCAATCCATAATTCATATACTTGCTGACGATTATCCCCATCAATGTCTATTAAAGATCGAAGTTCTGAGTAATCTTCTGGGGTTGCGCCGAAGGTAGCCTGAGTTAAGAAGCGCACGATATCGAAGTCCACATCTGCTGTAGAGAGCGGAAGCTGTTCTGGTGGCTCGGCCGAAGCATCGAATATTAAAGGCGCATATATTTCCCCGCCGGGGAAGTCTGCAGAATGCACGTTGATATAAAACTCACCATCAAATAAAGCATCGAGCATCTGCTGTTTAGTTGTAAAAATTCCACCGGGGGCCAGGTCCCATTGATAGTCACTGACATTGCCTGCACTTTGTAAATCTTCATCCTTAATATCGTGAATAATGGTCCCAGATGGAGACAAGTGCAGATGCTGATCTGTTCGCTGAGTCCCTAGGTTTGCATAGGTATAAGTTAGAGTCCCTTTGTCGTTATCGCCTTGAAGGATAAAGCTAAGCAATCCAGAAGCAGACGTTGAGATGCCGTCTTGGGCCTTGAAAGTACCCAAAAATAGGCGACTATTGCTAACATCATTGGTTGCTTCGCTGATGATAATCTCGGCGCTGATATTTTCGCTTAAGCTATATCCTGATCCCGTAGCGAGAGTTAACGTTAGGGTTTCAGGAATTTCGCGCTGATTATCGACCAAAGGTCTCACTTGAATCGTCAGAGAATTTTGATTTTGAGATAGATTAATAGTGCTGCCAATAGCTGATCCGTCTTCATAAAGCATTTCATAGTCTCCGCTAGAAGCAGATCCAAGACTGGGTTCACTATGTCCTGCTGTGACGTAAGAGATACTCAGCGCAGCAGCAGAACCTGTGCGATTAATAGTCAGTTCAGCTGAATTTTGGTTGCCTTCATAGGCCTGGCTTTGAACTACTAGTAAGCTTATTTCGGGCGCAGGAGCAGGCGCCATTGGTGGGATATTGTCTGATGCCCCACCTCCACCTCCACCACAAGCCGAAAGACCAAAAAGACTAACAACTAAAACTATAAAATGCCCACTAAATATTCGCATCCCAACTAACTCGCTTTTATGAAATTAATATTACTATTTTGACTAAACGAACTTGGGAAGTTATTGAGTGAAGGGAAAATTTGGTTAACGTCCCCCTCAGCAATACCCATCCAATTAGCTATTACTGCTGAGCACTGAGAGGATGAGTTTGTCGGTATAAATCGACCCCGGCCATCAACATCTAAGCCTTGATTGACCAATAAGTCGGGATAAGTGCCAAAAAACTTTCCGCCATCAACCATTCCGCCGAAGGCCATAGCATTACCACCCCATCCGTGGTCGGTGCCGCTGCTAGTGGGATCATTTCCATTAGGCGTTATAGTTCTTCCAAACTCTGACCCCATATAGGTCAGAACTTTGTCAAAATCACCTTGCTCATGAAGAGTGTCTCGGAACCCTTTAATAGCAGCATTAAGCTCAGTCATTTGATCGCTATGGTTAGGCAGCATATTAGCGTGGGTATCAAAACCATTCATTTCAACAAAGTAAATAGGCCTTTTATTAGATTCTTCTGACCGTCCTTTAATCATTTTTGCTACCGTTTTTAAACGGTTGCCTATGTCGCTATCAGCTGAAACTCCGGCTGATGCAAATATCTCATCAAAATTCACTCCCGAAGATTCAGCCGTATTAAAAGTTGACTCAATAATATCTTGTGCCGTCCTCGCAGAATCAAAGATATCAGCGTATTTCTGGGCCATCAGATGAGAGGATGTATCAATAGAAGTCATATAGTTAGTCACCATTGAACTTCTTGCCCCAGTAAACCCATTCAACGGCACAATACCCGTATCGCCGAGAGTATAAGAGTTAATCTCACCCTCTAAGGTCACTTGAAAAGGATTACGCCCAGCCAATGATATGAGTGGCGAAACCAGTGGATTATTATTGTAAGACTCCAGTAGTTCAGCTAGACGACCGCCCCAACCATAGTTGAACGTTCCTGTGGGCTCACTTTGGAATTGTCTCTGTTGGTCTGAGTGAGAAAATAATCGTGGCGGTAAAATAATAGACTCACCCGTATTTCCCAAATACTGATCTCGCGTAATCGGCGCGGTAAGATTTCCAATATTGCACAATACTGCCATCTCCTGACTATTGAACATGTCTGCCATATTTGAACAGTTGCCATGAAAGCCAAAATCGCTAGAGTCTATATCACCATAAATGTTCGCTGCGGACTGCAGGTTAAGTCCATTTAAACTACCTTCAGAAAGAGCAACCACCCCGCGATTTAATGCGTAATTCGCCCGCAGTTGGCCTGCTCCTCTGGGAACCACCATATTAAAAGAATCATTGCCACCATTTAGAAATATAAACACTAGAGCCTTGTAATCATCGGCGCTTGCCAAGGCTTCGCTTGTATTGAGCAATCCCATTAAACCCAGTGAATTGGTAGCCAGAGAAGATGCCACCGCGAAAGAGGATGTTTTTCTTAGAAAAGCTCGGCGTGATAAAATATGGTCGTCACAGTTATGGATCATTTAAATCTCTTATAAGCGGATTTTAAAATCAATGTTTGTTTATTAATAACGCAGACAACATCAATCGGTTGACCATTATCTACGGCGTAAACTGGTATTAAGGAAGGTACCTTTAGATAAGATTTATTATTATTGATCCCATCATATCGGTAATAGCGTATGTTTCCAAATCAGCCTTTGATAAACTGTTAGTTCAATATGATTTGAATCACTAACTAACCATCGAGACTAACATGTCCATTCAGTGGTATCCCGGTCACATGCGCAGGGCCAGCAACGAGATGATCGAGGCGCTGCCTCTGGTTAATGTGGTCATTGAAGTGTTGGATGCGCGTATTCCGTTCAGCAGTTCAAACCCGTTTATTCAAGAGCTTAGTTCTGAAAAGCCACACATAAAACTACTCAATAAAACTGACCTGGCTGACCCTGATATTACCAAGCAGTGGCAAAATTATTTTGAGCAGCAAGCGAACACTAAAACATTGCCTTTAAATCTGAAAAACCATGATCCGAGCAAGCAGATTATTGATCTAATTAATAAGCTCAGTCCGCAAAAAGAGGGACGTAACACGTTAGTCATGGTGACGGGTATACCTAATGTTGGTAAGTCATCCTTAATTAACTGTCTGGCTGGAAAGCACATTACCAAAACGGGTGATGAGCCTGCAGTGACAAAAGGACAACAAAAAATAAATCTTCGTAACGGAATAATGCTATTGGATACCCCGGGTATTCTGTGGCCAAAGATAGAGAACCCCCAAGGCAGCTATCGTCTTGGTACGACGGGGGCCATTAAAGATACTGCAGTAAGCTATGAAGATTTAGCCTTTTTTGCCGCAGAGTTTTTGCTTGAGGCATACCCCCAACGACTGCGAGAACGATTCAATGTTGAGGAGCTTCCGCGTACAGAAATTGCACTACTAGAGCTTATCGGCGCTCAACGCGGTTGTCTTAGAGCGGGTGGTAAAGTCGATTTAGAACGGGTCTCAACCATATTTATCAATGAGTTACGTGCCGGTTTATTTGGCCCCTTGGGGTTCGAAACACCTGAAATTATTGAGATCGAAATGCAACAAGTCGCGGTATTGAAGGCTGAAAAGGCAGAGCGTGAAAAAGCGCGATTAGAAAATGCCGCTGCGCGGCGTAGAAAAGCCAAGTCAAACCGTAAATAAGTCTAGGCGTAGGATCCTGCCGCATAACCAGACGCCCAGGCCCACTGGAAGTTGTAGCCTCCCAAGTGACCGGTAACATCGAGAACTTCGCCAATGAAATAAAGATCTGGCTGAGTTTTACACGCCATAGTCTTTGAAGAAATATGGTCTGTATTGACGCCGCACAGAGTCACCTCTGCGGTTCGATAACCCTCAGTTCCTGATGGTTTTAATTGCCAATTAGACAAATGATCCGCCAAGGTCTCAAGCGTTGCATTGGCTATTTCTGCAATGGGTGTTTCGGCGTGTTGTGGCCAATAACGCGTCTGTAAGGACTGTGTCAAACCTTTGGATAGCAATGGCGCAATCAGATTGCGTAATAGACTTTTAGGGTTGGACTGTTTGTAACCCAGCAAAAGCGTCAGGGCATCTTGACCGGGCAATAAGTTCACACTAATAAATTGCCCTGGTTGCCAATAACTAGAAAGCTGAAGGGCCGCGGGGCCGCTAATGCCACGATGGGTAAACAGTAAATTCTCTCGAAAGCTAATGCCATTGACGGACATCTCTACATCAACGGACAAACCCGAATTGGTCTCACTAATGTCTTTGACCCAATCACTAAAGGTAAAGGGAACAAGTCCCGCAGTACGAGGTAGTAATTCGAGACCAAACTGTTCTGCAATATCATACCCAAACCCAGAGGCTCCCAGCGTTGGTATCGACAGACCACCAGAGGCAACGACCAATGACTGGCAATGAAGTTTTTGGCCTGCCACAGAGAGATTAAAACCGCCCTCTTCAACAGGTTCAATTTGGCTAATAATCGACTTAGTCCGAATGACCACCTGCGCTGCAGTACACTCATCAAGCAACATTTTCAAAATATCTTTGGAAGAGTTATCACAAAATAGTTCACCATGACTTTTTTCATGATAAGGAATGTTATGACGTTCAACGAGATCAATAAATTGCCATTGGTTGTAGCGATTCAGCGCAGAGATACAAAAATGCGGGTTTTGGGAGAGATAATTTTCAGGCGTTATGTCCAAATTAGTGAAATTACAGCCACCACCCCCTGACATGAGGATCTTCTTCCCGACTTTATTACTGCTATCTAGCACTAATACCGAACGGCCTCGCTGTCCCGCAGTAAGGGCGCAGAACAAGCCCGCAGCGCCACCGCCAATGACAATAACATCATAGGTCTTCATAGTGCTGTATCACCTAATAGCTGCTGCCAACGCTGTTCAATGTCGTTCCGACCAATGTCTTGGAGCGTCTCAATATTGCGGGCAGGTATTTGCTCGGGGTTAGTAAAGTTTTGTAGAGCTGATGCCATCAT
>CAJIZU010000069.1 GCA_905181925.1 gamma proteobacterium HTCC2207 | reverse complement strand
CAGCTGCAGATTTACCGGATAATGTCGGTCCCGAGGAGAAAAAACAGCGCCTTAAAATATTACAGACAAGAATCGTGCAGAACGCCATTGAAATAAGTCGGCGCATGGTAGGTACCCAACAAAACTTGCTAGTAACCGGCGTATCTAAAAAGGATCCCGGAGAACTTCAAGGGCGAACGGAAAATAATCGTGTGGTTAATTTCCGGACTAGCGATCAAAACCTAATTGGGCATTTTGCAGATGTTATGATTACTGAAGCCTTACCAAACTCTCTTCGCGGCCTGCTTATTTAGCGCCACCCTCAATAAGAGCTGTATGGTTGCCGTAAGGAATCTTTTTATAGGCTCGCCAAAGGTGCTTTTTAATTCAATAGCGTACTATGAAAAGAGTTTACGCTGCTCCTATGATCGGGCTATGCTAGGGGAACGATAAATCACATAGGCGTTTAAGCAGCCCTTGAAACAACTGGAAACTCAACCTGCAGCATTTAATGTTACCCTTGAGCCGAACGATGCTCATCGCCTCGCCTCTCTCCGCGGTCAATTTGATGACAACCTGCGATTAATTGAAGATCGTCTCCATGTAGAAATACGCTCCAGAGATAACTTTTTTGCTGTCTATGGTGATCAAGGTCCGGCTAAACATGCCGCTGACACAATCTATAACCTCTACCAAGAAACAGCGCACTACAGCAGCGTCACCCCCGAAGAAGTCCACCTCCATCTTAGACAATTTGAGAGTACTAAACTTATGGATCAACTTGCCAATAAAGCCCAACCGGTCAGTGACCTCGATAATTTTTCTGTTATTCGTACAAAAAAAGGTACCATCAAGCCGCGAGGGCTCAACCAACAGCGCTATGTTCGGTCGATACAAACACATGACATTAACTTTGGAGTTGGTCCTGCGGGTACCGGAAAAACCTATTTGGCTGTTGCCTGCGCCGTTGAGGCTTTACTGAGAGATGAAGTGGAGCGAATTTTATTGGTGCGCCCAGCAGTCGAGGCCGGGGAACGTCTAGGATTTTTACCCGGTGATCTCGCCCAGAAAGTAGATCCTTATTTACGTCCACTTTACGACGCTCTGCATGAAATGCTTGGCTTTGAAACAGTTGCGAAACTGCAAGAACGGAACGTTATTGAGATTGCTCCGTTAGCCTACATGCGCGGGCGCACTCTTAATGGCGCCTATATTATTCTTGATGAGAGCCAGAACACCACGCGTGAGCAAATGAAAATGTTTTTAACCCGGATTGGCTTCGGATCAACCGCGGTCATAACCGGAGATATGTCACAAATTGACTTACCTCGCGGCGTTAACTCGGGCTTGGTCCATGCGTGTGAAGTCCTAAAAAATGTTGAAGAAATCAGTTTTACGCACTTTGAATCGCGCGATGTTGTTCGGCACTCTATCGTCCAGAGTATTGTTGATGCTTATGATGCCTTTGATAAAGCGAATCCATCACCTTAAATATGCCTATTTTAATTGATATCCAGCGAGCCTGTACCTCTGAGAAAATACCCAGCGATATCGCCATAACTCGTTGGGTGAAGTCCGTATTAGATAACCATGACGACCCTATTGAACTGAGCATAAGGGTTGTCGGAGAAGCTGAGAGCGCCACACTAAACCAGCAATACAGGGGAAAATCAGGTGCTACTAATGTACTGTCATTTCCGTTCTCCGCAGTCACGCCTGAACCATTACCACTGCTGGGTGATTTAGTTATCTGTGCTCCCATAGTGACCCTCGAGGCAAGCCAGCAAAAAAAAGCTATAGAGGCACACTGGGCCCATATAGTGATCCATGGCGTATTACACTTACTCGGTTATGATCATGGTAATGATGATGAAGCGCAGACCATGGAAACGTTGGAAACAGAAATTTTGCTTGGTTTGAATTACCCTGCCCCCTACACTGACACAACTGAGCACAATTGAGCTACCAATGAACGACGAATCCCCAACAACTAAAACGTCAGAAACCTCCTTACTTAAGAAGTTTGTTCGGCTGTTTTCTCCGAGCCCAACTAATAGCGATGAAGTTGCTGACATGCTACGCAGCGCTGAGAATGAATCGATTATCGATGCTGATGCCTTACAAATAATGGAGGGCGCGCTAAAAGTGTCTGACCTCCAGGCTCGCGAGATTATGATCCCTCGTTCTCAAATGAAGTTTATTGAAGCTGATTTGTCATTAGAAGAAATCCTCAAAATTGTTATTCAATCGCAGCATTCCCGCTTCCCTGTGGTTGGCGAATCCTCGGATGATATCCAAGGGATTCTTTTAGCTAAGGAGCTTCTGCCATTGGTTTTATCTGGCAAAGAATCTTTTAATCTTAAAAGTCTGCTGCGTCCTGCAACGGTTATCCCCGAAAGTAAGCGTATCAATGTCCTTCTTCAAGAGTTTCGCGAACAGCGATACCACATGGCTATTGTCATTGATGAATATGGAGGGGTCTCTGGCCTACTTACCATTGAGGATGTTTTGGAAGAAATCGTTGGTGAGATTGAAGATGAAACTGATGAGCATGGTCCAGAGCAAATTCGCAAAATTGATGCCAATTGTTATACCGTTGATGCCATTACTGAGATTGCTGACTTCAATGAATATTTCGATGTCGGCCTACCTGATGATGAATTTGATACGATTGCAGGCCTTATTATTCACGCGCTTGGTCGCCTTCCTGCGATTGCCGACAAGGTTGCTATCAATGACTTCCACTTTACAGTTGTTGCGGGTGACAGC
The DNA here is from genome assembly GCA_905181925.1 of gamma proteobacterium HTCC2207. GTDB lineage: Bacteria > Pseudomonadota > Gammaproteobacteria > Pseudomonadales > Porticoccaceae > HTCC2207. The sequence goes on along the minus strand of CAJIZU010000069.1, from coordinate 20,207 downwards.
CGAAAGATAACTCAGCTGGAAGTTACTAGAATTGCTCCATGAAGAGCTTTGGTAAACTCCAACGTTACGCCTTGCTTATTGTCGGAGGAGCAATTTTCCCCCTAGGGCTTGCTCCTTTTAATCTCTGGCCTGCTGTCATAGTTAGCATGGCAATTCTATTTCAATCATTACGCCAGCCATCCATTAAACAAGCCTTTTTCAATGCGGTGACTTATGGCTTCGGTCTGTTCCTAACAGGCGCAAGCTGGCTATATGTCAGTATTCATGAGTATGGCTTTATCGCCGCACCGCTCGCGGTCATCGCCACAACATTATTTTGTTTGTTCTTGGCGGCTATATTTGCTGTCCCTTTTATGCTCACAGCTTTCTTGCCATCGACCTCAATCTCATTAATACTCGGCTTACCGGCAATATGGGTCATTAGCGAATGGGTCAGGTCATGGGTTTTTACAGGATTTCCTTGGCTTTATGCAGGTTACAGCCATACTGAAACTTGGCTAAATGGCTGGGCCCCCATTGGTGGAGTGTTGTCACTAAGCTTTTTTTCTGCACTTACCGCTATGCTTTTCCTTTGGTTTGTTCAAGGCATGGGACAACGTCGCTCAACGCTCAGCCTTAGCGTAATACTCATCGTACTGACTATTTCAGGTTATCTGCTACAGCAAGTAAACTGGACTAAAGATATTGGTGAGCCGTTAACCGTTGCGCTAATCCAACCTAATATTGCGCAGAACGAAAAATGGTCTGTTGAAAAACGACGTGCGATTCTAACGCAATTAGCCACCCAAACTGAAGATTACTGGGGCCATGACATGATTATTTGGCCTGAAGCTGCTGTACCCAGTATACCCAAAAGAATACCTGTTTTTATGCAAAACTTGGAGCGCAAAGCCAATGACAGCGGCTCAACATTACTAACAGGCATAATTACCCAAGATAGTGGACAGGGGCGATTTTATAACTCAGTCCTCGCTGTTGGTGGTCAATCAGGCCAATATCATAAAACGCGTCTAGTTCCCTTTGGGGAATATGTCCCACTGGAGTCTTTGCTTCGTGGATTAATTCAATTCTTTGATTTGCCGATGTCTTCACTGTCGGTCGGCCCATCTAACCAGATCCCTTTGACAGTTCAAAAGCAACTTATAGCCACAGCAATTTGCTATGAAGTGGTCTATCCAGATCTTGTGGCACGTAACACTAGAGAAGCTTCGTTAATTGTTACAGTAAGTAACGATACTTGGTTTGGAGAATCGCTGGGTCCTTTGCAGCATATGCAGATGGTTCAGATGAGAGCGCTAGAGAATGCGAAGCCAATAATACGCGGAACAAATAATGGTATTTCGGGTCTAGTAGATCAGCGTGGCAATATTTATGGGCGTATGGATCAGAATAGTATTGATGAACTGAGTGGTGTCGTTCAGCCGCGTGCGGGTCAAACTCCTTTTTCTATTACGGGATCTTGGCCGATTATTTTTTTGTCGTGGTTGATAGTGTTTTTTTTAGTGCTTCACCGAAGCAAAACTAATGTCTTAGAGGAATCTAAAAATGAAATTAAGTAAAATATTTGCTCTTGCGAGCAGCCTGGTAATCTCAGCATCTGTCTTCGCTCTGGAAGTCGGCGATCAGGCACCAGACTTCGAGCTCCAAGCAACTGATGGAAAAACCTATACGCTAAGTCAATTCCATGACAAAGAAGCGGTGGTCATTGCTTGGTACCCCAAGGCTTTTACTAGCGGGTGCACCATAGAATGTAAGTCTCTTGCTCAAAACGGCCATTTATTGAAGAATCTTGAGGTAGCCTATTTTATGGCCAGCGTTGATGAGCTGGAGACAAATAAGGAATTCGCTGCTGAAAATGATGCTGACTTCCCTCTCCTGAGCGACCCATCAAAAGAAGTGGCAAAAGCATATGATGTCCTCGCTTTTTACGGGATTCCTAACCGTCACACTATCTACATAGGTAAAGACGGGAAAGTACTTTATGTCGATCGTGAAATTCAAGCATCCACATCTGCAGAAGATATTGCTCAAAAGCTGAAAGAACTCGGTATACCTGCCCGTCAGGCGACCTAAATACAACGAAAGTCACCGAGAGGAGGGCTAGTTGATCTATTCCTCTCGGATGACTGTTAGACTGGCTTACATTCCCCTATAATTCATGCTGATGACCAACTCTTATAAGCAGTGAATTCAATGACCTTCGACGCAACCTATAATCCCGCACAAATAGAGCGGGAAGCGCAGCAATACTGGAATGACAATAAAACCTTTGAGGTGAGTGAAGACCCCGATAAAGAGAAATTTTATTGTCTTGCTATGTTCCCTTACCCCAGCGGAAAACTGCATATGGGTCATGTCCGCAATTACACGATCACGGATGTTATAGCGCGCTATCAAAAAATGCAGGGTAAAAACGTCCTGCAACCGATGGGATGGGATGCTTTTGGTCTGCCTGCCGAAAATGCCGCGATTCAGAATAACACCGCACCGGCAAAGTGGACGCATGAAAATATTGCTTACATGAAAGCCCAGCTGAAAAGCCTTGGTTTTGGCATAGATTGGTCTCGTGAGCTAGCCACCTGTGAGCCCGATTATTACAAATGGGAACAATGGTTTTTTACCAAATTATACGAAAAGGGCTTAGTCTACAAAAAAACTAGTGCCGTTAACTGGTGTCCAAATGATGCGACGGTGCTTGCCAATGAGCAGGTGATTGACGGCTGCTGTTGGCGCTGTGACACACCTGTAGAACGAAAAGAAATTCCGCAGTGGTTTATCCGTATCACTGATTATGCCGAGCAATTACTCGACGATTTAGATGAACTAGAGCATTGGCCAGAGCAGGTCAAAACAATGCAACGCAATTGGATAGGCAAAAGCCGTGGCGTGAATGTAACATTTGACCTATCTGAGTCTGCTGGTGAGCACAATCATTTCGATGTTTATACGACTCGTCCGGACACGCTCATGGGCGTCACATATCTAACCTTAGCTACCCAGCACCCGATTGCCCTTGAGGCTGCCAAACATAATTCTGCATTAGCTGACTTTATTGAACAGTGCCGATTGCAAGGAGTTTCAGAAGCTGAAATGGCAACCATGGATAAGGTTGGAATGGATACTGGTATCACTGCAATTCATCCACTAACCGGTAATTCTGTTCCTGTTTGGGTAGGTAATTATGTGTTAATGGACTATGGTTCAGGCGCCGTTATGGCAGTTCCTGGGCATGATCAGAGAGATTATGAGTTCGCTAAAAACTACGACTTATTGATCACTCAGGTTGTAATGGCTGCGGAAGATAAAGAATGTTCGATTAAAAATAGCGCCTTTACTGACAAAGGGATTTTAATCAATTCTGGACAATATGACGGCTTAGACTTTGACGCCGCTTTTGAGGCTATTTCTACAGCCCTTATAAACCTTGATCATGGCTCTGTGACGACCAACTATCGTTTGCGTGACTGGGGAGTAAGCCGTCAACGCTATTGGGGGACGCCAATCCCGATGTATAACCTAGCCGAGGGCGGAGAAATTGCCGTACCACTCGATCGTCTGCCAGTAATATTACCCGTTGATGTGGAAATGGATGGCATTCAGTCACCTATTAAGGCTGACAAAAACTGGTGTGTGGCCGAGTTTAATGGCCAAACTGTTGCGCATGAAACAGATACCTTTGATACCTTTATGGAATCCTCTTGGTACCATGCAAGGTTTACCTGCTCTGATTTAGATAGCGCCATGCTTGATCCAGCAAGAGCTGACTATTGGCTTCCTGTGGATCAGTATGTCGGTGGTATCGAGCATGCAATTTTGCATCTGCTTTATGCGCGTTTTTATCACAAGTTACTGCGCGATGAAGGATTGGTTAGCAGTAACGAGCCCTTCAAAAGTCTACTCTGCCAAGGTATGGTTTTAGCCGAGTCATTCTATAAAGAAATTGATGGGCGGAAGATTTGGCTAGCTCCGAACGAAATTATAGTAGAACGTGATGAAAGGGGTCGTACTATTACAGCGACGGAAGTTAAGACTGGTGATGCTGTTAAGAGTGGCGGTATCACTAAAATGTCTAAGTCAAAAAATAATGGCGTCGATCCACAAACAGCGATAAATAAACAAGGTGCTGACACAGTCCGTTTATTTACCATGTTCGCAGCTCCCCCAGAGCAAACATTGGAATGGAGCGATGAAGGCGTCTCTGGCGCCCATCGTTTCTTGCGAAAACTTTGGAAAATGGTCCATGAGCATCTTGAGACTAACATTTCCGTATCTCTTAATATCGACAACCTGAATCAACAGCAGCAAGATCTTCGTCGAAAAACCCATGAGACGATCAACAAAGTTAACGATGACTTTGGGCGTCGCAATACCTTTAACACCGCTATTGCAGCAGTCATGGAGCTGTTAAATGATGTCGCAAAGCATAATAGCGCTGAAACTCAGTCAGTAGCGGTGCGTCACGAAGCCTTAACTAGTGCTGTATTGCTGCTATCTCCTATAGCTCCCCATATCTGCCATGCTCTTTGGCAAGCCTTAGGCCATTCAGAATCAGTGGCTGACGCGAAGTGGCCTGCGGTTGATGAGAAAGCGTTGGTGCGCAGTAGTATTACCTTAGTATTACAGGTAAATGGTAAAGTCAGGGGAAAGATTGAGGTTGCCGCCGACATTTCAAAACAAGATATCGAAAAAATTGCGCTAGCTGATGAGAATGTGCAACGATTCATCGAAGGTAGCACTATTCGTAAAATCATTGTCGTACCGGGTAGATTAATTAATATAGTGGCGAACTGAGAGGTTAGTGATGAAATATAGAGTATTGCTATTAATTGTTGCTCTGATGATCTCTGGCTGTGGATGGCAACTTCGGGATAGTCAAATAGTCGCTTCATCTGTAGGTACTATTTATCTTTCATCTAACAATATCAATGCGGTACTAACAAAAGAACTGAAAAGAGCGCTAACTACCTATGGCGTTCCCAGTGGCGCCACTAAGGCCGAATCAAACTATATCGTTGTGATCGTAGATTTTAGAGAAAACTCGCGTATCGCGAGCATTAATTCAAGTGGTCGTGTGGCCGAATATCAACTCAATGAGGATGTAGATTTTTATATCACTGACGCCGAAGATAATCAGATCTTATCTTTATCAACAGCATCGGTAGAGCGGGTCTATGAATTTAGAGAGAAAGATATATTGGCTTCATCAAACGAAGAGCAACGGATTCGTGCAGAAATGCGCAGCGAACTTGTCCGGCAAATTTTGAATCGACTTCGCGTTTTACCTGCGCTAACCGATTTTTAGCTGAAACCTTTGGGTATGATATGAAGATAAGAGCTGAACAGCTTCAAAGCCACCTATCAAAGGAACTTTTACCCGTATACGTCATCAGCGGTGATGAGCCCTTACTTGCTCAAGAATCGGCAGACGCCGTAAGACTGGCGGCACGCAACAAAGGCTTCGGCGGCAGAGAAGTCTTTCATGGGGAGGGTAAGTTTGACTGGAGTCAATTGCATAATGAAGCCAACGCACTGTCATTGTTTGCAGAAAAGAAAATAATTGAAATACGGATTTCAAACGGAAAACCTGGTGACAAAGGCAGTAAAGCACTTTGTGAACTTTGCGCTAATCCTAGTCCTGACAATTTGCTGCTGGTGATACTGCCAAAACTTGAACGCTCCGCACAAAATAGTAAATGGGTTAAAGCTTTAGAGGCTGTCGGTGCCCACATCCAAGTTTGGCCTGTCACTGGAGACCAATTACCGCGCTGGATTAAGCAGCGTCTGCTTGAATCTAACATAACCGCAAATCAACAAGCCGTAGAAATATTGGCCGAACGAGTTGAAGGTAATTTATTGGCTGCGGTTCAAGAGATTGAGAAACTAAAGCTGCTCGCCATTGAAGGCAAGGTTGATGCGATTATGATGTCCTCAGTGGTTGCTGACAGTGCTCGATACAACCTGTTTGAATTCGTTGATAAAGTGCTCGCTGGCGATGCTCAATCTGCGGCTCGATCACTGCGTGGATTACATAGTGAAGGAACCGATGCGATTCCTTTACTATGGGCGATCACTCGCGAGTTACGTATTTTAATTAAAGCGAGCGAGCAAATATCACGAGGTGAAAATCGCGACTGGGCCCTTAAAAATGCAGGGGTCTGGGAAAAGAGACTCCCCTTGTTTCGAACTGCGATTCAGCGTTGCAGTGCAGCACACTTAAGGATGCTACTCTATCAAGCTGGGGCGATTGATCGCGGTATTAAAGGCATGCGCAAAGCAGATATTTGGGATGAATTGACTACGCTTGTGCTCTCGCTTGCAGGCAGCCAGACGCTTAAGCCAAGTAATGTGAAGTTGCTAATAGCGCCCTGATTCTAGATTCACCCCAGCCAGTAATAAACCACACTGGTAATAACCAAAATACCAATTAAGTTTAAAATTAGCCCTTCTCTCACCATCTGCTCTACTGTGACTTGACCTGTGCCAAATACTATTGCATTTGGTGCGGTTGCAACGGGCAACATAAATGCACAACTTGCGGATAAGGCTGCCGGCAACATTAGTAGGGCAGGCTCAAAGCCAGCGCCAAGGGAAGCCGCGGCAAGGATTGGCATTAGCAGTGCGGTGGTAGCCGTATTACTGGTAATCTCGGTCAAAAATGTCACCGCCATTGCTACAATAGCGATAACAACAATGATTGATAACCGGGTCACACCCGATAAGGCTTCGCCGATAGCAGAGCTAATACCGGTAATTGCAAACGCCTTGGCGATGGCTATCCCTCCGGCAAAAAGCAGCAATACACCCCAGTGAATATTTGAGGCTGACTCCCAATCTAACAGCTTTCCACCCTTTCCATTGGGTACCACAAACATTATTATCACAGCCGTGAGTGCAACCGCCGCATAATTAGCCGAAGGGACACCAAGCCAAGAAGTCCAACCGCCAAACGGCTCACGCAAAGTAATCCAAGCCAAAGCGGTTAAACCAAACACTAGGAGTACCCTAAACTCTTCTTGACGCCATTCACCGACCTCAGGGATCTCTACTGATTGATTACTCGTTAAATGTCGGGTTAACCACAACCCCGCCACCGGAATCATCACCACGACAACTGGTAACGCCCATAACATCCATTGAATAAAACTGGGCATAACACCTGTCGCTTCAGCATAAACTTTAAGAAAAATAACGTTTGGTGGTGAGCCAATAGGAGTCCCCAAGCCACCAATACTCGCGGCATAAGCAATCCCCAAAAACAAGGGTACAGCAAGCTTCCTACGATCATCAGAGTATTTCATACTGTCTAAGACAGCATAGGCAACGGGGAGTAACATTAACGTTGTTGCTGTGTTAGATACCCACATACTAAGCACCGCTGAGGCAACCATAAAGCCAAAAACTAAACTCCGCAGGCTTTCCCCACCAAAAAGATTCACCATAGCCAAAGCAATACGCCGATGAGCGCCGCTCTTCTCCATGGCTTTGGATAGCATAGCGCCACCCATCAATAAGAGAATTAGCGGATCACCATAGGCCTGCGCTACCTGTTTACCATCAAGAATACCGACTAACGGCATCACCCCCAAAGGAATCATCGATGTAGCTGGAATCGGAATCGGCTCGAATATCCACCACAACGCGCACAAGGCAGTTAGCCCGGCTGTCAGCGCACCCTCTATCGGCCAGTTGTAACTCAGCATAGCCAGAAAAATGGCCGTTCCCACTAGAGGCCCAAGCCAAAGCATATGGTGCTTAATTTTTTGATTCAATGATCTTCCTCCAAGGCAAAGTCACCGCGCTCATAGGCCATAATAATTTCTTTAGCGCTAGGCTGATCAATATCATTAACCATAATCGACAAATGGCCAATGGCCGCTAATTCTCCCAAACCACCCTGTAATGCAGCCCCATGCAAAAATGCTTGTAAGCCGTCCTGTACAATTAGGTTAGTCAGTAATTGGGCTTCGAAATAGTCACTTCCCCGATAAACAGAAATCATAGTTTACGCTTTTGGACTAAATGCAGAATCGCGACTGTGATAATTCCTAAAGTGTTAGCGAGTAAGTCCAAGGGATCTCCGAATCGATAACCGGTGATTGATTGCGCAATCTCCAGCCCTAGACCAAAGGCCACCAAGCTAAGCCCAATAGTCCAGATTGATCGACTCTCACCATAGGCTTTGATCGCCAAAAAACACAGTACACCATGTGCAATAAAGTGGTGTACCTTGTCCTGCCAAGAGAATAAGTCGAGCGCTGGTACGGACAGTGGCAATAGTGACAGTACTAAAACCGCAAATACCGTCCCCCAAAATAATCCTTTGTAGATGTTACTTAGGATCATTAGCTCCCTCCATAATCCGCTGATTTAAGATGTTATATCTCTCAACTGTGCCGACATCACACCAATCTCCAGAAAAAACTTCGCCGCTTACACGGCCTGCCAAAATTTCAGGTCTCAATACACTTCTCAAAGGAAATTCTTTTGACGAAGTTTTTAAACCGTTAAATAATTTAGGCGACACTATACTAATACCGCTATAGGTATAACGAGGTTCTCCATACCCTATGACATTATTAGTCAGCGAGAAATCGCCTCTTGGATTATGCTGGGGGTTGCCAATCATAATTAAATGAGCTGAATTAGCCCCCTCGGTACTATTTTTAAGTACGCTAACAAAAGACAAATCGGTCCAGACGTCTGCGCTTATAAGCATAAAAGGGTCACTCCCAAGCAATGGTAGCGCATTAAAAATACCCCCACCGGTCTCTAAAGGCGTTTGTTCTTTAGACCACCGTATATTGATACCAAACTGCTTGCCATCGCCAAAAAAATCCTCTATTTGACTCGCTAGCCACGAGGTATTTATAACAGCCTCTGTGACCCCAGCATCAACAAGTTTTTCAATATGCCATTGTAATAATGGCTTGCCTCCCACAGCCAACATTGGCTTGGGGATCTGATTCGTTAGTGGGCGTAATCGAGAGCCTAACCCAGCAGCCAAAATCATTGCCTTCATTGACAATTATCCTGATTAATTGAAAATGAGGAGCCAATCTCGTCATTTTCGTTATACCAATTTTGCAATATCAAATAGGGCATAATTTGGGCTTCAAACCATTGCCCAAATGCAGCTGCTTCTGGGTATCGCTTGAATACGTCTACTACGTATGCAATAACCAGAGGAAGATCCTGCAAGTAATCTGTCTTTCCGTCTCGCAGTGCCAGTCGCGCGAAAACACCCATCACCTTGATGTGACGGTGCAGCCCCATAAGGTCGAACCAGCGTAAAAAGGTTTGATCATCGACCGTGCCAATTATCCCGCTCTCTTCTAATCGCTCCTTATAGATTAGGGCTCTTGACGTAACCAGTTCAGTGGGCAATCGCACATAGCAGTCCTTAAGAAGAGACACTAAGTCATAGGTAACAGGACCAATTACCGCATCTTGGAAATCAATTACCGCCAACTTTTTATTCTCTATAACCATTAAGTTTCGAGAATGGTAGTCACGATGCACAATAACTTGAGCCTGTGAATGTGCACTAGAAACCAAGTCGGCACAGAGTTTATTAAGCATGCTTTTAGCTTGCTTATCTATCGATATACCGAGTAATTCTTTGACAAACCAAGTTGCAAAAACATCAAATTCTTTAGCCAGTGTGGCTTGGTCATATACTGGAAAAACATCGGGGTCCAACGCTGTTTTTTGAATCGCCAACAACGTGTGTTCCGCTAAACTGTAGAGCTCTCCGACGCTATCAGTACTTAACAAAGGTTGCAATAGCTGCTCGCCGAGATCTTCAAGTAAGAAAAACCCTCGCTTAAAATTAACCGCATAAAGATGTGGCCTTCTTATGCCTCTGACACTGAGTGCTAACGAGATTTTGACGTATGACAGATTATCTTCCTTGCTTGGAGGCGAATCCACAGCGATCAGACTAGGAATAGTATTGAGACGATAATAACGCCGGAAGCCCGCGTCACCGGCCAGAGGATCTAACACCAAAGTACCGCTAAGATTATTTTCCTTAGGTAAATAAGTCAAAATCCATTCTGTTAGCTGTGTCTGCTGTTTCTTGTTCAATTGGCTAATACCTATATTAAAATGATGATTTTTTTCCGGGTACCAAAGTAATAATCATTCTTTAGCAAAAAATCCCAATTTTAACCTATTTATATGAATTCACAGCCCTACCCGCTAAATATATCAGGTAAGATAATGGTTAGGTAATTACACTGTTAACCGAAGGTCAGAATACTAGTCAAGCACTCTATGTTAACTCGAATTAGCCACTATTTTCTATCCACCCTAGCTATCACTTTTGGCTTGTCTGGCTCTGTTTTCGCCGCAGAAACGTCGTCTGTGCCACAAGATTTTGAGGCGCCAAAGGCCATCATTAATGATAGCTTGGACTGGGTGCACGCAGCTGACATGACCGCCCAACAGCGACAACAGTTTGGCCGCAGATCTTGTGGCGCATTCATAGAGCCTCTCCGTGATAATGAAGACGCCGGCGTAGATATGCAAGATGCACCGCTTCGAGTCACTGCTGACTCAACTAAAGCCTCATCCGACAAGGTAGCAGTGCTTGAGGGTGATGTACAAATCTCACAAGGCTATCGTCAGATTAAAAGCGACTTTGCTATCATTGACCAAAATGCTCAAACAGTCTCACTGCAAGGTAATGTGGAGTTTCGTGAGCCAGGTTTATTACTAAAGGGAAAAGATGCTAATGTCGACGCCGCTAATAGTAATGTCACCATTAATAATGCGACCTATGTAATTCACCAGGCCTCAATAAGAGGGACTGCTAAAAAGCTAAGTAAGTCTGATCAGGGCGATATCATTATTGAAGAGGCGTCCTATTCAACATGTGAGCCCGGTGACTCTAGTTGGCAATTAGTCACTAAGCAGATCGAGATTGATCAGGAGTCAGGATGGGCCACCATTAAAAATGCTCGATTTGAAATAAAAGATATTCCCATCTTTTACTTTCCTTACCTTAAATTCCCCATAGATGACCGTCGTTCATCAGGGTTATTAATTCCAGATGTCGATGTTAATCAGGATAATGGTTTGGATATTACTCAACCTATTTATTGGAATATTGCACAGAATTATGACTCGACTATTTCGCCTCGTTACATTCAACAGCGGGGCATCGGTATAGAAGCAAACTTCCGCCATCTCAACAATTGGTCGTCAAGTAAAATATCAGGCGCTTTTCTTGGTAATGATAAGGGCGGAGATGATGCTGAAGACGTCAACCCGATCACTGGATTGCACCCCCATGAAGGGAAAAATCGCTACCAGTTTAACCTTAATCATATTGGTGGCGCAGGTGGGCCTTGGTCAACCTTCGTCGACTACAACAAAGTCAGTGACGCCGACTATGTCCGCGACTTAGGTAATATGACTCTTGATGAAACAAGCAAAACACATATTCAACAGCGTGCTTATGTCCGTTATGAGACGAATCACTGGAACTATCAAATCGCTAGCGAGGACTACCAAACGGTTACTCGTGGGCTGATGGACCAATATTCTATCCTTCCCAGTGCTTTGGTAGACGGCTACTACCGTTTTTCTAATAATTTAGTGGTTAACTTAAGTAATCAGTACTCAGTTTTCAGACACACTAATCCTAATAAAGTAGAGGGTAATCGTACTCGAGTTGATTACAGTCTAGCCTGGGACCAACGTTGGGATTGGGGTTTCTTTAACCCTAAAGTCCAATTGAAACATCTAGCCTATAAGCTCAACCAAAAGCCAACAATATCGCCTCTTGTTGTCAATCAGAATCCTGAGGTTACAGTGCCCGTCTTCAGCGTTGACAGCGGTATCTTTTTTGAACGTGATTTAAACTGGCTAAATGGGGTTACACAAACATTCGAGCCACGACTCATGTATCTGCACTCTGCCTACAAGGACCAATCAGCACTACCTGATTTCGACACCCGGGAGTTTACCCCTTCCTATGACCTATTATTTCGTGACACTCGCTTCGTTGGTGGGGATAGAATTGCCGATGATAAACGTCTAACTGCCGGTATTACCACCAGGATAATTGATTCAAAATCGGGCCAAGAACGATTTAGAGCAAGTATTGCTCAATCGGCTTACTACGCAGATCGAAGAGTAATGCTATCCACGACGCCTACGATGCAAGAATTAGCGGACATAAGTCGTGATCGATCAGTCATTGCGTTAGAATTGGCGGCTCGAATCAATAATAATTGGCGTTTTACTAGCGATCTTGTGTATGACGATCTGGATAACCATCTTGAGAAAACAGGATTTAGTGCCCGCTACAATGACCGAAAAAAACGAATTTTTAACTTCAGTTACCGATATACTAGACGGGCTGCAAGAGAATATGATGGTCAGCTAGTTGACCAAAATATAAAGCAAACCAATATTTCAGGTTTCGTGCCGCTGACGCCAACTTTAAATCTGGTAGGACGATGGAATCATGATTTTACTAATAATAGGGAACTAGAGATCTTTGCTGGGTTCGAATACCACAACTGCTGTTGGCGAACATCTCTTTTCGCATATCGATCACTCCGTCGAGATGACGATGTTTTCCTTCCAGAAGATGAACTGAAAGCCAGAAATGGATTTGCGTTCAAAATTGAATTTAAAGGTCTAGGTGGTAGCGGTAATCGCGTAGACACAATGTTACACAATGGTATTTATGGTTATGAACGTAATGAAAATTTTTAAGCAAGTACTGGCCCAACCGCTAGTTGCCCTAATCATTTTGCTTGTCTCACTCCAGGCTTCGGCTCAGGTCAAGGTCTTAGACAAAATTGTCGCTATTGTTGATGATGACGTGGTTCTCAAAAGCGAACTCGATCAACGTATGGATGCAATTGTCGCTCAATTAACGCAATCTGGTACTCAGATGCCGCCTGAAAAAATTCTTGAGCAACAAGTGCTGGAGAGACTTATCTCCGAACGCTTGCAGCTAACGATGGGTTATGACTCCGGCGTTCGCATATCTGACGAAGAACTCAACCAAGCCATTGCTCGAATTGCTGCTAGTAACAAAATTTCTGTGGCGCAATATATTGAACAAGTTGCTCTGCAAGGTTCTAGTATTAGCGCTATGCGAGGTGAGATTCGCAACGAACTAACCATCATGCGGGTACAGCAAGGCAAAGTAATGCGCCGAATTCGAATTAGCGAACAAGAATTAGACAATTTCTTAAAATCTGAAGAAGGTCGCTTCGTTACTTCACCTGACGTAAATATTGGTCAAATCCTGTTGTCCATATCCAGTGATTCTAATAGAAAATCAATCGACCAAGTGGTTGGGCGGGCCGATCTTCTGTTTAATCAAATTGACCAGGGCGCAGACTTTAGGGCAATAGCAATCGCTAATTCAGCGGACCAATCCGCCCTTCAAGGAGGCGACTTAGGCTGGCGAAAAATGGCCCAGTTACCGGGTGTTTTTATTGACGCCGTAGAAAAACTGGACATAGGTGAGGTATCCCAGCCGATTCGAAGTGCTGCAGGCTATCATTTAATTAAATTATACGAACGTCGCGGGGGGGAAGAACAACTAGTCGAACAGCATTTTGCTCGTCATATTTTGATCAAACCCAATCAAATTCGCGACCAAAAAACGACAATTAATCAACTCAATGAATTGCGTAAAAGAAGTATCGCAGGAGAAGATTTTGCGATACTGGCTAAAGAATTCTCTGAGGACCCCGGGTCTGCATTAAGTGGCGGTGAATTGGGCTGGTCAACGCCAGGGATGTTCGTCCCGGAATTTGAGCAAACCATGGGTACAATCGCCATCAATGATATAAGCGAGCCATTCGCATCGCAATTTGGCTGGCATATCCTTCAGGTCACAGAGCGCCGTCAACAAGATTTTAGTAGTGAGATTTTGCGTAACAAGGCGCAAAGCATGCTTCGTCAAAGAAAATATGAGGAAGAATTACAGGTGTGGCTACAAGAAATTCGTGATGAAGCCTTTATCGAGATTAAAGAGGCCCCTGCGTCATGACGATTAGTTTGGCACTGACACCTGGTGAACCAGCGGGTGTCGGACCTGACCTGCTGATAACCCTAGCTCAACAAAAGCATCAACAACAGCTCATTGCTTATGCAGATCCGGACATGTTGATGCAGAGAGCACACTGCTTAAACTTACCCCTAAAATTAGTGGAACCGAACCCACTCTTTATCAGTTCTACGCCTGGAGAGCTTGCCATCATTCCGATTAGGCTAGCTGAAACCGCTGTGCCGGGAATATTAAATATCGCTAATGGTCGTTATATCCTCAATTGCCTAGATCAAGCTGTTGAGGCATGCCAAAGTAACTTTTGTCAGGGGATGGTCACTGGCCCGATTCATAAGTCAGTCATTAATGATTCTGGGGTCAACTTTAGTGGGCACACTGAATACTTGGCCATGAAGACTAACACTAAAACTGTCGTGATGATGCTTGCCACAGAAGAGCTGCGCGTAGCACTTGTGACCACACATTTGCCACTGAAAGATGTATCTGAGGCAATTAGTCAAGAATTGTTAACATCCGTTATACAGATCCTACACCATGATTTAACCTCTAAGTTCGGTATCGATAGTCCACGGATTTTGGTTAGCGGCCTCAATCCTCATGCGGGAGAATCAGGCCACTTAGGCAGAGAAGAAATTGACGTTATCGAACCTGTGTTAGAGAACCTCCGTAAGTCAGGTATACGACTTACAGGGCCGCTGCCGGCAGATACTTTATTTACGCCAAAGTATTTAGAAACGGCTGATGCAGTATTGGCGATGTATCATGATCAAGGGCTTCCGGTGTTGAAGTATCACGGCTTCGGTAGGGCTGCCAATATTACCTTAGGCCTTCCAATCGTCAGAACATCCGTTGACCATGGAACAGCACTTGATATCGCTGGAATGGGGGTAGCGGACTCTGGCAGTTTGGTCACGGCTATCAATGTAGCAACACAAATGGCGACTCACTAATGACTGTCGACCATAAGGCTCGGAAAAGATTCGGCCAAAACTTCCTCATTGACCAGCAAATTATTGCCCAAATCGTATCTGCGGTTGGCGCAAAAGCGGAAGACAACTTGATTGAGATTGGACCAGGTACGGCAGCTATTACAGAACATCTTGTCAAGACTTGCCCTACTATGAACTTACTTGAGCTAGATCGCGACTTAGTAGACTTTTTAAGTAAAAAGTTTTCTGACTATCCGGGACTTAAAATTACTAATGGTGATGCATTAAGTACGGATTTTTCGGAGTTTTATGACGGTCGTCAACTACGCTTAGTGGGTAACCTCCCCTATAATATTTCGACCCCCCTCCTTTTTCACCTGTTAACCATAGGGCACCTGATTAAAGATATGCACTTTATGCTGCAGCGTGAGGTCGTCGATCGTTTGGGTGCTTCACCGGGCAATAAAACCTATGGCCGCCTTTCGGTGATGATTCAATATCATTGTCGAGTGATGCCATTAATTCCAGTCCCTCCCGAGTCATTCCGTCCAGCGCCTAAGGTCCAATCGGCTGTGGTTCGCTTAAAGCCTCATCCCACAAAGCCCTTCATTGCTGAAAATGAGATTCTACTGAGTAAATTGGTCAATGTTTGCTTTCAACAGCGACGCAAAACCCTTCGAAACTGCCTCAAGCCTTACGCAGATTACCTGCAACAGCTTGAATCATTAATCGACTTGTCTAAGCGGCCTGAACAATTATCTGTTAGCGACTTTGTAACCATAGCTAACTCTGTTCATCAGAGTATGGACGTCAAAAAATGAAGGATCTTCCATCTTCTATCGTCATCACTGTGATATCCGAATATCTAGATCTCCAGTCGGCGCCTGAGCGTAATCGTTTTGCCTTCGCCTATCATATTAAGATCACTAACCAGGGATCCTCAGCGGCTACTTTATTAACCAGGCACTGGATTATTATAGACGCTAATCAAGACCGCCAAGAGGTCCATGGTTCCGGAGTGATCGGGCAGACGCCAACTATCCTAGTGGGTGGCTGTTATGAATATACGAGCGCTGTAGTATTGGATACTCCGATTGGTACGATGGAGGGCTCTTATCAACTAATAGATGAACAAGGAATCGCCTTTAATGCCCCTATTGCACCTTTCTTACTGTCTACTCCCAATACGGTGCATTAGGTGACAGACTTCGTCGTCGGGGATATTCAAGGCTGTTTTGACCCACTCATGAGGCTGCTAGAGAAGATAAACTTTGACCCTACTGAAGACCGTCTAATCGCCGCGGGTGATCTAGTCAATCGAGGTCCGAAATCACTCGAAACCATACGTTACTGTAAAGATCTAGGTAATGCCTTTAAAATGGTGCTGGGAAACCATGATTTGCACCTATTAGCTATCGCTCATGGTGTTAGAGAGCCAACACCGAAAGACACCATAGGCGATATTTTAACAGCGCCAGACGCACCCGATCTGCTCGATTGGCTCCAACAACAACCCCTGATGCTATCTATCGATAAATTCACTATCGTGCACGCAGGTATACCTCCGCAGTGGACGCTGGACCAAGCGCTAATACTGGCCAGCGAAGTGAACACGGCCTTAAAATCTAGCAACGCCGCACAGTACTTCCAGCATATGTATGGTAACCAACCAGCTATATGGTCTGATAACTTACAAGGCCCAGAGCGACTTCGTGTGATTACGAACTGTCTTACCCGTATGCGCTTTTGCGCAGAAGACGGAACGTTGGATTTAGACACAAAAGATGCATTCAATGCACCACACCCCTTCTACCCATGGTTTTCGCTCCGTAACCGCAAAACAACCGAAGATAAGTTGGTCTTTGGCCACTGGGCATCACTTGAAGGGCGTGACTGTGGCGAAAATTTATTCGCCTTAGATACTGGCTGTGTTTGGGGTGGTCCCTTGAGAATATTAAACTTAGATACACACAGCTACATACAATATCCATAAGCAGCCGTTGCCGGTCGCTCCTCTCCAAAACGCTGACACAAAAAAGCCGAGTTAATAACTCGGCTTTTTAAACGGCACTATTGGGTGACTGTTACTCAGCAGTTTCCAAAACACCTTCTTCAACATCGGTCATCTCACGGCCCACTAACTCAACATAGGCCATTGGCGCTTTGTCACCAGTACGGTAACCACATTTAAGTATTCGTAAATACCCACCAGGACGCTCCTGATAGCGAGGACCAAGATCAGAGAAAAGCTTACCAACTGTAGCTTTATTCCGTAGACGATCAAACGCAAGACGACGGTTAGCTACACTATCTTCTTTAGCCAATGTAATAAGAGGCTCAGCAAAACTACGTAACTCTTTAGCCTTCGGTAAAGTTGTCTTGATTAACTCGTGCTCAACCAACGATGCCGTCATGTTACGGAACATTGCTCTCTTGTGAGTACCAGTCTTATTTAGCTTGCGGCCACTATAGCGATGACGCATGATTTATTTCCTTAATTCGTTGCCTTGTGAGCAAAATGTCTAAAAAACTAGATTAACCGAGTTCGCGATCACCCTTGATACTGGCAGGAGGCCAATTCTCAAGACGCATACCAAGCGAAAGTCCCCGTGAAGCAAGAACATCTTTAATCTCAGTAAGGGATTTCTTACCCAAATTTGGAGTCTTCAGTAACTCAACCTCTGTACGCTGAATTAAGTCACCAATGTAATAAATACTCTCGGCTTTAAGACAGTTAGCAGAACGAACCGTCAGCTCAAGATCATCAACCGGGCGTAAAAGAATCGGATCAATCTCCTCTTCCTTCTCCTCAGGCTCAGCAGCAGTTTCGCCTTGCAGATCAACAAAAACGGCCATTTGCTGTTGGAGGATTGTTGCCGCGCGGCGGATAGACTCTTCCGGATCAATTGTTCCGTTCGTCTCAAGTTCGAGAACTAACTTGTCCAGATCCGTACGATTCTCAACACGCGCATTGTCTACACTATAGGAGACCTTAAAAATGGGGCTGAAAGATGCATCTAACTGAAGGCGCCCAATCGTGCGGTTCTCTTCGTCAGAAACGCGAGCATCTGATGGCTGATAGCCACGGCCACGTACAATACGAAGCTCCATATTCAGAGACTTCTTACCAGAAATCGTAGCAATAACGTGCTCAGGATTAACAACCTCTATGTGGTTGTCACACTGGATGTCAGCGGCAGTAACGACCCCGGGGCCTTGAGCCTTTAACGTCACGGTGGTCTCATCCCGGCCTTCCATCACAACTGCTACGCCCTTAAGGTTTAGCAGTATCTCCATAACATCTTCTTGAATACCTTCAATAGTACTGTACTCGTGCTCGACTCCATCAATCTCGACTTCAACGATCGCACAGCCAGACATTGACGAAAGCAAGATCCGACGTAGAGCATTACCAAGAGTATGCCCGAAACCCCTCTCGAGAGGCTCCAAAACGACCTTTGCATGCGTCGAGTTGTACGAGGTTACATCGATATTGCGCGGTGTAAGCATTTCATTGGCAGAATTTTGCATAATATTACCTGTAAGGGCTAACAGCGATTATTTAGAGTAAAGCTCAACGATCAAATTCTCGTTAATCTCTGAGGGCAAATCTGAACGATCAGGATTCCGCGTGAACGTACCTTCCATTTTGCTGGTGTCTACGCTGACCCACTCAACCTCTCCTCTCTGAGATGCAAGCTGTAAAGCAGTCTGCACTCTGAGCTGAGCTTTGGATTTCTCACGAAGTCCTACCATGTCACCTTCTTGAACACGAAAGGATGGAATATTCACCTTCTGGCCGTTGACCAAAATAGAATTATGAGCCACTAATTGCCGCGACTCGGCACGCGTAGAACCGAAGCCCATACGATAAACCACGTTATCTAAGCGAGATTCAAGAAGCGTCAACAAGTTTTCACCCGTATTACCTTTTATTCGCGCAGCAGCTTTGTAGTAATTACTAAACTGCTTCTCTAGTACGCCATAAATACGACGAACCTTTTGCTTTTCACGCAACTGAACACCATAGTCAGACAAGCGTCCACGACGCTGGCCATGTTGACCCGGCGCACTCTCTGCGCGACATTTTGATTCTAAGGGACGAACGCCACTTTTAAGGAACAAATCAGTTCCCTCGCGACGTGATAGTTTACAAGTTGGTCCAAGATATCTAGCCATTATTGTTCTCTCTTACACACGACGCTTTTTAGGAGGACGACAGCCATTGTGAGGCACTGGCGTTACATCCGTGATATTAGTAATTTTGTAACCGGCATTGTTGAGCGCGCGAACCGCGGACTCACGCCCTGGGCCTGGGCCCTTGACCTGAACGTCGAGGTTCTTCAGACCGTAGTCCTTAGCCGCTTCTCCAGCACGTTCGGCAGCAACCTGAGCAGCGAATGGCGTACTTTTACGCGACCCTCTAAACCCGGAACCACCAGACGTAGCCCAAGAAAGCGTATTCCCTTGACGATCTGTGATTGTCACAATGGTGTTGTTGAACGAAGCATAAATATGTGCAACGCCGTCTATCACCGTCTTTTTGACTTTTTTACGAGTCGTTTTAGCTACTGTTTTTGCCATTACAAACCGATCCTAATTATCGTTTAATCGGACGCTTTGGACCTTTACGGGTGCGCGCGTTCGTCTTGGTACGCTGTCCGCGTACCGGCAAATTACGTCGATGACGTAGGCCTCTATAACAACCTAAGTCCATCAACCGCTTGATGTTCATACTTGTCTCTCGACGTAAGTCACCCTCAACTTCGTTCTGCCCAACGGCAGCTCGTAATTGATCAAGTTGACTTTCATCCAATGCAGAAATTTTAGTGTCTTCTGCAATGCCCACTTCCGCGCAAATCTTCTCCGCGGTTGGACGTCCGATACCAAACACATAAGTCAGTGAAATCACTGTGTGTTTATTATCAGGAATGTTGACACCGGCAATACGGGCCATTCACATTACTCCACTTATACTATGGGTTTAATCAGTATCCCGACGCCTTGCAGCGAACTGCAAAAAGGCGCGGTAGAATACCGATAGATCTACCAAAAATCAACCAGATTATCCTTGGCGCTGCTTATGACGAGGCTCAACACTACAAATAACACGAACCACGCCCTTACGACGGACAACTTTACAATTTCGACAAATCTTTTTAACCGATGCGCGTACTTTCACAGCATCACCTCTCTATCGACGGCCAGCGTTTTTAAGGTTGGCCTTTTTCATCAGC
>CAJIZU010000068.1 GCA_905181925.1 gamma proteobacterium HTCC2207 | reverse complement strand
ACAAACTAGATATATCTACCTCAGGGTCAAGGTCCATTTTAGTAATAATAGATTCGACACGTTGGTTAATATCCCAGCCATCAATACGCTCTATTTCAGCCTGACATTTTTCCAGTTCATTAAATATTTTAGGACTAGAGTCATGACTTAGTTGCTGAGTGAGATGATGAAACTGTTGAATGAGTTTACCTTCTGCACCGAGCCCGTCAGCAATAACATCAAAGACATTACCTTGAGTGTCATGCGGAACAGACTGCTCTAACTGAGCCACTTTGACGCCGCTGGCACGCTTTATAAGACCTTCATCGGCAATGATCTGGCCGGTTAAAATTTTCAGTAAAGTCGATTTCCCCGCACCGTTTCTACCAATTAGGCAAACACGCTCGCCTCGCTCAATAACTAGGTTGATATGGTCAATTAGCGGTGGCTGACCATAACTTAAGAATACATCTTGTAAGGTAATTAGCGGCATAGAATATCTTATTTACTCTGGGTTGAGTTTTGCGCAGTGCTATCCGCGCCAAAGGGTTTGGTGATTAGTATTAGTTTTGGCAGCAGTGTCATCGATCCGAGTAAGGCCGCCAACATCGCTAAGCCGGTCAATAGACCGAAATAGACTGATGGGATAAAGTTTGAAAGAGCTAAAATTGAGAAGCCCACAATAATCGTGATTGCGGTATAAAACAATGCTTGTCCGATACTAGCATGAGCGCGATGCATAGATGCCACATAGTTACCATCGATAGAAAATTCACGGATAAAGCGCGTCAAATAATGGATGGCATGATCGACACCAATACCCACAGTAATGGCAGCGATTGTAATGGTCATCATATCTAACGGGATACGCATAATACCCATGCCGCCGAGTACAATTCCGGCGGCTAAAAAGTTAGGTAAAATAGCAATCATTGAAATTTTAATCGAACGGAAGAGCAGTAAAAACATCAGCATAATGCCGACAAAAACTGCACCTAGCGTGAGTATTTGAGACTTGTACAAGCTTTGCAGCATGTTGTTATAAAGTACCAAGATACCCGTGAAACGAATGTCATCTGGATTTATACCGACTTCATCTACGGCATAATTTTTGATTTTTGCAAGTAATTCGCCACGACGCAGTTGACCGCCGGTTTCCATTGCCCGCAGCTGAATGCGAGCCTCATCAATATCTTCCAGCAAGTATGGAGCAACCAGTTGCTGATAAATATCTTCGCTAAGACTTTGCCGCATAATGGCAATCTCAAGATCGTTGAGCTCTCGATTACTTAGATCTCTTGCCACAGCATAGAGTTGAACCAGTGAATTTACTTTGCCGACTTCCGGCTGTGACTCAATAAAGCGCTGTAGTTTTTGCAGATCAGCCAATCCTGCAGAGGAAAACCAGTAGGTATCCGTCAAGCCTGAGGTATTATTTTCGGAAGTTGATTCAGTGTCTAAATCGCCATAGTCATCTTCAAAGCCATAATCATCCTCCTCTTCAATCCCATAGCCATCGTCGGCGCTTTGGTCACCGGATACATCGACCATATTTATTTCATCAAATGTAGGGGCTTGGATAATAATATCTAGAGGGGTTGTTCCACCTAAAGCGGTATCGATGATCTGCATACCCTGATAGATTTCGGTATCTGATCTGAAGTAGTCAATAAAACGATTTTCTACTTCGAGTTTGTTAATACCATAGGCTGACAGCGCCGCCAGTCCAACTGCGATTAGAAGTACTGCAGTACCATAGTGCTCAGTGAACCAAGCGAACTTTGAAGTGATGGCGGAGGAATTGTCTTTCACGGCTGAGGCAGGCCCTTTGCCTAGTAATAACATGCCGGCAGGTATAATTATAAAGGCAATTACTAATGCGAGGGTGATACCTATGGTCATCATCCAGCCAAAGTCTATCACCGGTCTAATGTTACTGACCACGAGCGAGGTAAAAGCGACAATAGTAGTGAGTACGGTATACAAACAGGGTTTTGCCATAGATATTACCGTCTCGCTCACTAGCTGATACTGATCTTTATCAGGGTTGGAAAACAGTAGCTCTCGGTATCGCACGACCAAATGAATAGTCAGTGCTAGCGTTATAATGAGAAGCAACAATACAAAATTAGACGAGATAACGGTTAACCGCCAATCAATCCAGCTTAAAAAGCCAAGAATCGTCACAATGCAAAGAACGCAAGTTGCTAGAGGTAATATGACAAAGCGGACCTGACGAAATATTATGGTCAGAGTAACAATTATAAAGAGCAAAATGCCGGTACCAAAAACGCTCAAATCACTTCGAATAAAATCGATCATATCGGCCGTAATCATGTCAGGGCCGCCAAGATAGATGGTTGCCCGATTGCGATAGGTTTCAATCAGACTACGAATGTCTGCAACACGTTGATGATCTATTTCAGCTTTCGCAGTGCGGTAATTCAGAAATTCTAGACTGACTGATTCTAGTTGCTTGTCTTGTTCTGTGCTTAGACCAACGGTGCCTTTAAGGGCGCGTAAATCATCACGCTCGGTTACCAGTCTTAGATAAGTTTTATCAACAGCCAGTGTTGCCATGATGCCTGTCGTTTGGCCATCAGCACTGAGGATAACGTCTTTATAAATCGGACTATTCAAAAACTCTTCTTTGGCCAACTTTTTATCGACCCCTTTTGAGAGCAAAGTAGAGAGCTCGCCGGTAAGATCAGCAATGTCAATTTTGGGGCTGTACAAAAGAGGGACATCCAGCATCGAAAGCACATTTTCAATACCGTCAATGTGCGTAAGGTCACTACGTAAAGATTGAAGAGTCTCTAAATTATTTTTATCAAACAATTCACCTTGGATCGGTGAAAATGTCACTATCAAAAAATTGTCGCTACCGTAGCGTTTGACGATCTCTCTGGAAAAATTTAAATCATCATCTCGTTCTAATGTTAAGGAGTCAGCTGAGGCATCGAGTTTGAAGTTAGGTAATCCCATTGCCATGACAGCTGCAATTATACAAACTGAAATAATGGCTATCCAAGGATTGCGTAAAACAATTTTTTCATAAAGGTTAAAGAACCAAGATTGCATGATATGAGCTGACCTCAACATTAAAAACCAAGGACGCTATTATGCGGTGTTGTGGGCTTTAATTATAGTTAGCCACTAAGATCAACTGCATCTTATTGACACTTATTGTGAACTTATCATCTAATTAGCGTTTCGCTTACGTAAGTCGAAGTAACGCTTTATAGTTGGCACAAGTTTTGATCTTATTCTGGTGAGTAGATACTGTCGCGCTATTTTGCGAAATATTATAAAAACAACACAAAAAATAGAGGAGGGGTAATTTTGAGTCAATCCAAAAGTATCATAGGTATTTTAGTATCAATGGTGATTGCCGGTTTAATTCTGCTTGCCGGCAGTCAAGGAAGTACGTTAGTAGAAGGGCTACCACTTTTTTTGGTGTGCGGAGTCATTGGCTTTATTTTACATTGGGCGGTGTTCATGCCCTCTTATGCCTTTCAAACTGAGCACTACTTCGATTTAACAGGATCTCTTTCCTACATTACCACAGTGATTGTTGCAGTGGTTCTGAACCCCTCTCTGGATATTAGGGATCTGATTATTTGCGCCATGATCGTCATATGGGCCGGCAGATTAGGGAGCTTCTTATTTTGGAGAATCAAAAAAGATGGCCAAGACTCTCGATTTGTTGTCATGAAAACTAAGTTTACATGGTTCTTGATGACTTGGACTATCGGTGGGCTGTGGGTGTTAGTAACTATGGCTGCTGGACTCGCAGCGCTTACATCCAATACAACAGTCGAAATAGGGGTATTGGGATATTTGGGGATTGGGTTATGGGTCTTTGGCTTTGTCGTTGAAGTTATTGCCGATAAACAGAAGACGCAGTTCAGAAAAGACCCTGCTAACCAAGGGCGCTTTATTACATCTGGAATTTGGTCGTGGTCTCAGCATCCTAACTATTTTGGAGAAATCACACTATGGTTTGGTTTGGCGCTCCTTGCCTTTCCCGTTCTGTCGGGCTGGCAACTAGCAACTCTGATTTCACCGATTTTTGTATTTTTATTGCTTACTCGTGTAAGCGGCATACCTTTGTTAGATCGTGCAGCAAAGAAGAAGTGGGGTTCTGATGCAGGGTATTTGACGTATGTTCAGACAACTTCTAAGCTTATGTTGGCGCCGCCGAAAAGATAGTTAGGCAATGTTCTAGGGGAGAGTACTTAGTTTTTGGCGGCCATGAATTTTTAATAATTGAGTAATTGTAGATGATGCAGGGTGTAATCTTAGATTTTGACAGTGTTGGTCCAGCGGATCTTGATCTAAGTAAACTTTATGAGTTGCCGGTGCAATGGACAGTCTATCCAAATTGTTTGCCATCGCAGGTTGCAGAGAGGATTGCGTCTGCGGAAATAGTGCTGATTAATAAAGCACCTATATTAGCGCCTCAGATCGAAATCGCATCAGAATTAAAGCTTATTTCGATATTTGCTACGGGTACTAACATCATTGACCTTGATGCCGCACGTGCGCGAGGAATAGTGGTAAGTAACGCTATAGGTTATGGCACCGGCTCTGTAGTCCAACATGTTTGGTCTCTTATTTTGGCGCTGACTACCAATCTCGATGGTTACCGGAAGGCTGCAATGGATGGTAGCTGGGAAGAGAGTGATTTCTTTTGTGTAATGGATTTTTCAGTTCGCGAGCTTCAAGGTAAAGTGATAGGCATCGTGGGCGCAGGAGAGCTGGGTTCTGGCGTTGCCAAAATTGCCGAGGCTTTTGGTATGCAAGTTATTTTTGCCGCGCTCCCTGGACGTAGTTACTCCCCTCAGGCAAACCGGGTACCGTTTAAAGATTTGTTGGCTGTAGCAGACGTTGTAAGCCTTCATTGCCCTCTCACCAAGGAAACTGCCGGACTCATAAGTACAGCAGAACTGAAACTTATGAAAAAATCAGCCATATTAGTCAATACCGCTCGAGGCGCGTTGGTTGATGAACATGCGCTTAAAAAGGCACTGCAAAGTAGGATGATTGCAGGCGCTGCAACCGATGTACTGAGTGTAGAACCACCAGTGGATGGCAATGTCTTGTTGGATGAGGGCATCCCCAATCTAATTGTTACCCCTCATGTTGCCTGGATTGCCCGTGAATCTAGACAACGTTTGATTGACCAAGTAGCCGGCAATATTAAGGCTTTTTTAGATGGAAAGCCGCAGAACCAGGTAGTTTAAATCCTCGGGTAAATAGGAGCCTAGATTACGGTTCAAAAATCTCATTGAGCTTTTTCGGTACCATAATGTTTTTCAGCGCAACATAGTCCGGTAGTCCGTTTTTATAAGGAGGATGATCTTCGCCGGCAATCAATGGTTGCAGATAGTCGCGAGCTTTTTGAGTGATACCAAAACCATCTTTAGTGATGAACGATCGCGGCATTTTTTTCTCCATGTTGGCAACCTTTTCCAGCGGGGCTTCGCCAAGAGACCAACTGTATTGTTTGCCGGCACCTCGTTCAATCGAGACCATGACAGAACTTTTTCCTTGTACGGCCAATTCAACGGCTCTTTTGCCTACTGCGTACGCTTGGTCAACGTCTGTTTTAGAGGCAATGTGACGAGCAGAGCGTTGCAGGTAGTCCGCTAGTGCCCAGTGATACTTATAGCCAGTAGACTGTTTGATCATGCTAGCGAGCGTCGGTGCAACTCCACCTAGCTGTTGATGACCAAATGCATCTTTATTAAGAGAACCTGAGATATGGGCGCCATCACTGTATTGGGCACCTTCTGATGCAACCACAACACAGTAGCCCTTCTCGACGATCGTCTGCTCAACTTTACTGATAAAATTTTCGCGTGAAAATGGGATTTCAGGAAACAGGATTATATGTGGCGCATCTCCAGCCTGCTCAGCCGCTAGACCTCCGGATGCCGCAATCCAACCTGCGTGCCGGCCCATGACTTCCAGAATAAAAACCTTGGTTGAGGTTGCGCACATAGAGGCGATGTCTAGGCTAGCCTCCCTGGTTGATGTGGCGACATATTTTGCAACAGAACCGAAGCCTGGACTACAATCGGTCAGTGGCAAATCATTATCAATGGTTTTAGGAATATGAATCGCTTGAATCGGATAGCCCATTTTTTCCGCAATTTGAGACACTTTGAGACAAGTATCGGCAGAGTCTCCTCCCCCATTGTAAAAAAAGTACCCGATATCGTGTGCTTTGAATACTGCGATCAGCCGCTCATATTCCAAAGGACTATCTTCGTAACGTTTCATTTTATAACGGCAAGAGCCAAAAGCACCGCCAGGAGTATGTTTAAGCGCGGCCACATCTGCTGCGGACTCCTTACTGGTATCGATAAGTTCCTCTTGCAGAGCGCCAACAATACCATTTAGCCCGGCATAAACCTTACCGATGATATCGCCATTTTCGCGTGCTGTTTCTATGACACCCGCGGCAGAGGCATTAATAACTGCGGTTACGCCGCCTGATTGTGCGTAAAGTGCGTTTTTCTTATCCATGGGTAGATTGCTCACAAATATCCTGTTTGGTGAACTTTAATTTTAGTCCCTCACAGGCTAAGGTGAAAGCGGAAATGAAAATGATTTGAGTTATAGTGATCATTAGTTTCAAGATGATTTTTAAAAAGGTCAATTTATGCATATTCATATTCTTGGTATCTGCGGGACATTCATGGGCAGTCTTGCACTGTTAGCTAAACAAAAGGGCCATCGGGTGTCTGGCAGCGATGCGAATGTATATCCGCCCATGAGTACGCAACTCGGCGCTAACGGTATTGATTTGATTGAGGGGTTTGACCCTCAGCAACTTGATCCTGCTCCGGACCTGGTTGTGGTGGGTAATGCCATGTCCAGAGGTAATCCATGCGTGGAGTATATGCTTGATCATAGGTTGCCCTATATTTCGGGGCCGCAATGGTTGGGAGAGAACATATTAAAAGATAAACATGTTCTCGCTGTATCGGGTACCCACGGAAAAACCACGACCAGCAGCATGCTCGCGAAAATACTTGATCAATCAGGACTCAATCCTGGCTTTTTAATAGGAGGCATACCGCAAGATTTTGGTATTTCAGCTCGCTTGGGGGAGAGTGACTATTTTGTCGTTGAAGCGGATGAGTATGACAGCGCCTTTTTTGATAAGCGCTCTAAGTTTGTGCACTATTTTGCCAATACGTTAATTATCAACAATTTGGAATTCGATCATGCTGATATCTTTGATGACTTGGCCGCGATACAAACTCAGTTTCACCATTTGGTGCGGACCGTTCCTGGTAATGGCAGTATTATTGTGCCCTCGGCTGAGAGTAACATCGAATCGGTAATAAAGCGGGGTTGCTGGAGTAATACATACTGCTTCGGTAACCAAGAGAGTGATTTATGGCAATTTAAGCTTATTCAGTGTGATGGTTCCCAATTTGAAATTTTTCACTACGATGAAAATGGGGACCAAAAAGAGCGAGCGCAAGTCGATTGGCAGCAAACGGGAATTCATAATGTCAGCAATGGTTTGGCTGCAGCTATAGCGGCTTATCAGGTGGGTATTAGTGTTTCAAAAGCATGCGAAGCGCTTAGTAATTTTGTGGGCGTCAAACGACGTATGGAAGTTATTTATGCCAGTAAAGGTGTAACAATATACGATGACTTTGCCCATCACCCAACAGCGATTAAAACTACCTTAGAGGGCCTTCGAGCTAAGGTGGGAGATGCACCTATCATAGCCATCATTGAGCCGCGATCAGCTACCATGAAGATGGGAGTCCATCAGAATAGCTTAGCCGGCTCAGTAGCTAGCGCGAATCGCGTATTGTGGTATCAAAATAGCAAGACTGATTGGGACATTGAAGAGCTATCTAGTGCTATCAAAATACCTTCTACGACGATGAGTGATGTCGATCAACTGATCAATGCTACCGTTGACCTTGCAAATACCGATGCGCATATTGTTATTATGAGTAACGGCGGTTTTGACGGCTTCCATGGTAAATTAATTAATGCGATTGAAAACCTTTAACTTTCTAGCATAAATGTGACGGGACCATCATTACACAGAGACACCTGCATGTTTGCGCCGAATTGACCGCTCTGCACAGAGGTATGATGAGCGGATGCCTGGGCTAAGAAATAATCATAAAGTCGTTCTGCAATCTCAGGGGGAGCGGCGGATGAGAAACTCGGTCTGAGCCCCTTCTTAGTGTCTGCAGCTAGGGTAAACTGCGATACTACCAGTAGCCCGCCACGGATATCTGATAATGATAAATTCATTTTTTCAGCACTGTCAGAAAATATACGATAGTTTAAAATTTTCTGTAATAGCCTGTCTGCCTCTAAGGCACCGTCAGTTTTCTGCACCCCTAAAAATAAAAGAATACCTTGATTGATTTCACCTATCACATCTTGGCCGACAACCACTGAAGCGGCGGAGACTCTTTGAACTAGTCCGAGCACAGACCTATTCCTCGCTATTTAAATGATGTGCGAGTCGTTCAGTTGCTCTAATGAGAGCATCTAGGGTTCCAGGTTCACCTGATGAATGCCCTGCATCGGGGATAACCTCTAATCTCGCTTCGGGCCAAGCATCACTCAACGCAAACGCCTGATTCACTGGACATACCATGTCGTAGCGGCCATGGACAATTGTTGCTGGAATATCTTTCAGAATATGCGCATTGTTGATAATTTGATTGGGCTGTAAAAAGGCCTTGTTAATAAAATAGTGAGCCTCAATTCTGGCCATTGCAGTGGCTAGGTGAGGGTTGGCGAAATGCGCCACAAAGTCTTCATCAGGATGAAGTGTGGCACAGCGACCTTCCAAAATAGACCATGCTTTAGCTGCAGCCATTCGTTCTAGTTCATTATCGCCAGTGAGTCTTCGATAAAAAGCGCCTAAAAGATCATCGCGCTCGGCCTCTGGAATAACCTGCACATAATCTTTCCAATAGTCAGGGAAGATATGCTTGACACCACTCTGATAGAACCAAGTAATATCCTCATCGCGACATAAGAAAATACCACGCAAAACTAACCCTAAGACCAAATCTGGATAGGTCTGTGCGTACACCAGACTTAAAGTAGAGCCCCAAGAACCGCCAAATACAACCCAGCGATCTATGCCGAGCGCATGACGTATTATTTCTATATCCGCAATCAATGCGTCGGTATTGTTGTCCTCTAACAACGCATGAGGCGTTGATTGGCCCGAACCGCGTTGATCGAATAGAACAATCCTATATTTGTCGGGGTCAAAGAAACAACGGTCAGTAGAGCGCGTGCCTCCTCCTGGACCGCCATGAACAAACAAAACCGGAATGCCGTCAGGGTTCCCTGACTCCTCAACGTGCAGTCTATGAGGCGCGGTGACCGCAATCGTTTGTGTATGATATGGACGTATCGCTGGGAACGCTTTTTTCATTTACTGAGTGCCCTTGGGTTAATGTCTAATATTAGCGGAATGGAGCCAATATAGACAAAAATCAGTCATGTCTCTACTCTAACAGCACAAGATTTAATTTTTAAGTTGATCAAGGATTTAATAATGGTTGAGTTACTGCGATGCGGTTGGTGTGACGGTGACGATCTGTATCGACAATATCATGATCACGAATGGGGAGTGCCCTGCCGGGATGATACTAAATTATTTGAATTTTTGATATTGGAGGGTGCTCAGGCCGGATTATCATGGCTCACAATATTGAAGCGTCGAGAGCATTATCGACGTGCATTTGCCGATTTCCAAGTCGATAAGATTGCAGCATTTGATTCTGTCGATGTGGCGCGCCTTATGCTAGATAAAGGTATTGTTCGCAACCGGCTAAAAATTGAAAGTGCTATCTCTAATGCACGCCACTATCAGATTATCCAGTCCGAATATGGCAGTTTTAGTAATTATATTTGGGGATTTGTTGGTAATGCGCCGATTATTAATCATTGGTCTAGTCAAGATAGTATCCCAGTGACCACAGTAGTCTCAGATCGTATAAGTAGCGAAATGAAGAAGCGTGGGTTTCGATTTTTTGGGAGTACTATTTGTTATGCGTACATGCAGGCGATGGGGTTAGTCAATGATCATTACAAAGACTGCTTTAAATATGGGCAGTAGATTTAGCCCATTACAACGTTATTGCCACCCATGTTTTTAGCCTGATAGAGGCTATTCTCTGCATGTGCTAAAAGATCATCTAAGTCATGGCATTTTGCGCTAGAGGCGATCCCCAAGCTAAATGATAACGTTAGGGTGTCTCCTTGCGTTTGTGGCTTTAAACGACTAATTTTTTCACGTAATACTTCAGCCATTAATAACGTTGCCTCGGCATCGCTGTGAGGAATGATGATAATAAATGTGTTTCCGTCCCAGCGACCAAAAACGCAGTCATCGTCAAGCGTTTTCTTAACCAACGCACCAACTGAACCCAAGACGCTATCACCTGCGGGGTGGCCATACCGTTCGTTTATGGACCTAAAATTATCTATATCAGCAATTATCACTGAAAAAGCATTAGTTAGCTTTTCGGCCCTTAAAAACTTATCTCGCAGGCACGACTCAACATAACGCCTAGTTTTCAGTCCTGTAAGAGTGTCTTCAGTTTTCATTTTAATGACCAAAGAGGAAAGCTTTTCAATCTTGACCAAGTATGTAAGTCGAAATTTATTGGCACTGAACCCAATAATTGTTACAACGAGTATCATAAATAAGAACTGCAGTGTTGTTGACACGGAGAGAGTATTTGACTGATCAATCGATGCTTCTTGAAACAGCACTAGTGCAGCGATTCCAAAAAGACTAGCAGAGAGATACAAATTTCCAGGGTAACCGCAAACGCCAATCAATATAGGAAGTGCGGTTAGGCACCAAATTAATGAGAGTGGATCGAGTACAGCCAAAATGGCGTAAACGAATCCGGCCACGAGTGTCAGAAGAAGTAGCGAGTTAGCGAGATGTCGGGATTCGAATACCTTATAGACAACAAAACAAACAATGGTGGCGACACCAAGACTCATGTAAAAAAGCACTGATGGCATTTCCTGCCGAAAGTAGGACAAACATAAAAAAGAAATCAATATTGCACCTTGTGCAAACAGTGCAAAGGGCAAAAAATCTTGATCAGAATTAGTTGTGAGGGTATTTAACTTCATTCAGTGCTACCAGCATGGATCTTAATAACAGATCTATAAACTATAGCACTGAATGAAAATTATTCATTATTAAAAATTCAAGATTACCTTGAATTCCTTTTCCTTAGTACTTCAGTTAATAATTTTTTGCGTATTCGTATACTGCTCGGAGTTACTTCTACTAGTTCATCGTCTTCGATAAACTCAAGAGCTTGCTCCAATGTGTGCTTGATCGGAGGTACTAACGTGAGTGCTTCATCTGTTCCTGAGGCACGTACATTGGTCAGCTGCTTGCCTTTAATAGGGTTCACTACCAGATCGTTAGATCGAGAGTGTATGCCAACAATTTGACCTTCGTAAACGTCAATGGCGTGGCCTAAGAACAATCTGCCTCGCGCTTGGATATTAAAAAGAGCAAAAGCTGCAGTTTTGCCTTTGACCATACTGACTAACGCACCATTTTTACGCGAAAACTTTTCACCTTCTTTGGCAGGCGCGTAACGGTCAAAAATGCTGGTCATAATGCCTGATCCAGAAGTTAGCGTTAGGAACGCTCCTCGGAAACCAATTAACCCACGTGATGGCATCGAGAATTCCAAGCGTACGCGCCCTTTTCCGTCCGGCTCCATATTGGTTAATTCCGCTTTACGCATGCCTAGTTCTTCCATTACAGATCCCTGATGCTTTTCTTCAACATCAATAACAACCTGCTCAAACGGCTCATGCACAGCCCCATCAACTATTTTTTGAACTACCTCGGGGCGTGAAACACCCATTTCAAATCCTTCCCGACGCATAGTTTCTATAAGAACTGATAAATGGAGCTCACCACGACCTGAAACAATAAACTTATCAGGTGTATCACCTGATTTTACTCTCAGTGCTACGTTATGAATCAATTCCTGCGCAAGACGATCTTTGATGTTACGCGTAGTGACATATTTACCTTCGAGGCCTGCAAAAGGTGAATCATTAACAATAAAGGTCATGCTAACAGTCGGTTCGTCGACGCTGAGTGCTGGCAATGCTTCGATGTGATCAGGATCACAGAGAGTATCTGAGATTCCCAAGCCATCAATGCCGTTGATACAAACAATATCGCCTGCACCGGCAAGTTGAGTTTCTATCTGCTCAAGCCCTAAATAACCCTTAACGTTGAGTACTTTACCCTTACGTTGCTCTCCGATAGCGCTCTTAACGATTACTTGCTGCCCAGGTTTCAGTGTGCCTCGTGTAATTTTGCCCACTCCAATAACCCCAACATAGCTATCATACGCGAGAGCTGAGACTTGCATTTGGAAAGGTCCAGTTTCATCAACATCAGGACACGGTACATCAGCAACGATCATTTCGTACAACGGCGTCATGTCTTCAGCCATGTCTTCATAATCCCGGCCTGCAATACCGTTAATGGCTGAGGTATAAATAACTGGAAAATCAAGCTGTTCATCTGTCGCACCAAGATTGTCAAACAAATCAAAAACTTGATCCATCACCCAATCTGGACGAGCGCCTGGACGGTCAATTTTATTGATGACAACGATCGGGCGAAGTCCTTGCTCGAATGCTTTGGAGGTAACGAATCTTGTCTGAGGCATGGGCCCATCAACAGCGTCCACAAGCAATAACACAGAGTCAACCATCGACAAAACACGCTCAACTTCACCACCGAAGTCAGCATGACCTGGGGTGTCGACAATATTAATCCGATAATCATTCCAATTGATCGCCGTATTTTTGGCGAGAATAGTGATGCCCCGCTCTTTTTCTTGGTCATTGGAATCCATCAGTCGTTCCGAACCAACATCCTTTCGGTCTAAGGTTCCCGACTGGCTCAACAGTTTGTCGACCAGAGTGGTTTTTCCGTGATCAACGTGAGCGATGATCGCGATGTTACGCAAGTTCTTTATTGACATGATAGGTACCGAATGGGTCCAAAAGGTCGCGATTATAGTGGAAATTTCAAAAACTGCTATGGATCTTTTCAGTCAGCGCCGAATTGATGGTCATTTAGATAACAGATGCCAGTGCAACATAATTTTGCTAATCGGCTGAATAGGCCAGTATACCTACGTTATGAAACCCTCGGTCACGTAAAATAGCGGCATGCAATCTGCTCATGACTCCTTTTTCACAATAGATCAAATAACTTGCTTGAGGGTCTAAATCAACCGATTTTTCACTTAAATGGAAAAATGGGATACATTTTACTTCGTTATCCGGATGGCAATTGAGTGGTATTTCTGCCACTTCCGCAGGATGTCTGACATCGATAATAACGTCACGCGGCTTTGGGGTAGAGGTCAATATAGGCTGATCCCGGAGAGATTTTTTAATAGAGCTTGCCCTCACTATGAATTTTGTTGAGAAGATTAAGTTTAGCAATAAAAATCGATTCAAATGTAAGTACTGTAGTCTTTCGGTCTTTTGCTTTTTCGCCGAGTGCGACTCTTTGTCATTGACGCATGGTTTCCGCCAGATATGCACTATTTTAGTGCGCAAATATATTTTACGCACCGATGCGGTG
>CAJIZU010000067.1 GCA_905181925.1 gamma proteobacterium HTCC2207 | reverse complement strand
TGCGCTACATAATCGAGCCGCCATTCTAACGGAAATTAACCAAATAAAAAGTTAGATGTGCACTAAAAGACGTTTTATAAGAGCATAAGTTATACTTTTTAACATAGAAATCAGTTGTTTATGGGCTTTTAATTAATATAACTAACGTGATATGTTTCATATGTTTGCTGGAAAACAACCCATGCAATGAGTAGTTAAATCAACTAAAATAAAAGTTAAGGGGTAATTAAAATGGATAAATTAAGTGCTGTAATAGGTCAATTAACAAGTCTTGCGATGTCTCTGATTGTTTTGGGAGTAGCTCTGGGTGTTGTTTTTGGTGGAGATACACCATTTGTTGGAGACGTTCTAGGAAACCTACTTGGAATCGTTAGTACTCTTGGAGATGCAGGTCTAGTTGGACTTCTAGTTGCTGGATACCTAATGGCTTCTATGGACTAGAGTTTTTAGTGATTAAGTGAAAGGGGACTCTAAAGAGTCCCCTTTTTTCGCTAAAGTGATTAGATAAGGTGCCACCATGAATAAATTTTTTAAGAAGTTAACAAAGCAGCTATGGGAAGCGGTTGAAATTCTAGCAGCAGTTTTGGCTGTCGCTGTGCTTGTCTCTGCCTTATTTGGGCCTGATGTGCCATTTTTTGGCGGTATCATGGGCAATATTCAAGAGGTGATTGTGTCTCTTGGGTCAGCCGGTTTGGGTGTCATCATCGCAGTTATGATACTAACCAACATTTGGAAACGCTGAATGTAGAAAAGGCGTACTTAAGGCGCCTTTTTTTGTGCCTAATTGTGGCTGCAAAATTTCTCAAATAGTCAATCTTAATTGAGATTACTTAAGAAGGACTGTGGTCAAAATATAAAAAGTAAAACTCCTAGGATTACTTTTTATTCGTCGATTGGCGGTCCTCCGATATTCCTATGTTAATACTTCATATTTATGTTAATTTGAATAAAAATCATATACTTATAACTCCTGCATCATTAATTTACGTGCTACATTTAAACTAGGTCAGTTTAAATTGGCCGTTTAAAAATTAATCAATAAAAGGGGTAGTCACATGAGTCCATTAAAAGTGGTGAGACTGTTAGCGTTATCGATAGCTGTTATAGGCGCTTTTGTTACCATTCCTGAAGCTGCACTAGTTATGGTATTGCTGGGTGTCGCATTAGGGTTTTTGAGTGATCAAGCGGATAAAGATAACAGAACATTTTTTCTAATATTTGCAATAGCCTTGGCAACGATGTCTGGTGCCGCTGATGGGCTACCAGTGGTTGGCGGTTACATCACCACTATATTAGGTAATTTGAGTGACATTATTAGTGCCGCTGCGGTAGCGATCATCATTATGGTGATTAAAGATCGTATTATGGAATAGTTTTAGACGCTCGTTATAACAAAAGCCTCGCTTTTTCGAGCGGGGCTTTTGTTCGGTAGCCTTCTCTGTGAAAGTACTAATCGACGGTAAACGTCATGCCGGCATGCTGTATCAAACGGTCTGTAAGTTGATCTCCCATGGCAGTAGCGGGCGTCCAAAAACCACCTTTACAGTCCTCTTTAGTGACATCAAATGCCAGACACAAGCTTGCTTGGGCAAGCATTTTTGCAGTGCACCCATAGCCAGGATCGCGATCTCCAGTCACTCTCACTTTTAGCGTCTCGCCATCACCATTTTTCCCCAGCAGACTAACATCAAAATGCCCAGCTAACTGTGCTTCTGGGCTTGGACCTTCGCCAGGTTTTGGCAGAACAAAGCGCTGCATTAAGCTACGTAAAGGATTGATGATTACACTCAGCGCAAATAGACCTAGACCAGCGGTGAGGGCAATTGCGGAAATTCTGCCGCTTAACCCTTTTCCGGTCATCATTTGTTCTCGATATAAAAATTCATCGCCATAGGCCATGTTTAGTAGCATATTAGAGCGAAGTACCACGCGAGCGTTAATGGCCTCCATAATAAAAGGCGCCGACCAGCACTGAAAGTCGTTATCGAATTTGGGCCCTTTAATGCTTACTTGTGGGCGACGAAGATCGATTTTTTCAGGGCATAGTATGTATGGGTTGTTCATTTCTCTGCGGAGTTTAGGATCACTTTTTGCGGCCTTTACCGCTTCAATCATACTTGCAAGCGTGCCCCCTGATGCCCCTCCTTTCATCTTATTTACTGCTAATTTAATAGCCGTAAAATATTTACCAAAACGCTGATGCCCCTGCTGCTGTAAAAAATGTACCCCCAGATCAGATGGTATGGAGTCGAAACCACAGCAGCTTACAATACGCGCACCGGTTTGCTCTGCGGCATCAGCGTACTTCACTATCATCCGTTTAATCCAATACGCTTCACCGCAAAGGTCACAGTAGTCCGTGCCGTTCTCCGCACACGCTTTGACCATTTGCTCTCCATAAAGAGCATAGGGACCCACTGTAGTGGCAATGACTCGAGTAGACTGGCACAGCTTCGCTAATGCATTTGCGTCATCAGCATCAGCAATAATAATGGGTAGATTGGCCGCTACTTCGCCAAGTGATGCGCGCAGTTCATTAAGTTTTGATGAGGATCTTCCTGCGATGGCCCATTTTACTGTGCCACTAAAACCAATGTGTTCGGCTAGATACCGTGTCATTATTTGACCAACGAAACTGCTGGCACCATAAATAATCAAATCAAAATCTCGAGTAGTCATCGTCTGAGTTTTCCTTCAGTGTGTTGTTTTATAGTGACGGTAAAATCGTTAGTATGATGGATATGCTAAATTCTCTCAACAATTTACCCGTGCTTTACTCGTTCCGCCGCTGTCCATTTGCAATCAGGGCGCGCATGTCGCTTGCGCATTGCATTATGCAGGTTGAATTGAGGGAGGTGCTGTTGAGAAAAAAACCCACTGCGATGTTATCTGCATCAGCCAAAGGTACAGTCCCAGTTTTAGTGTTGGAAGACGCGACTGTTTTAGATGAGAGTTTGGACATTATGCGCTGGGCTATCAACCTCACTTATCCTGACGTTAATGATCCATTCAATTGGCTGGTTGGCGATGCGCCTTTGCTAGCGGACAGATTGATTAAAACTAATGATTCAGATTTTAAGACGGCGCTGGATGGCTACAAGTATGGACGATTGGGAGATAAAAAATCGCCTACAGACTACCGTGCTGATGCTGAGGTGTTTTTAGGTCAGCTAGAGAATTTACTTGACCGAAGCTCCTTTTTACTAGGTGATAAAATGAGTCTAGCTGACGTCGCGATATTCCCATTTATCCGTCAATTCGCTGGCGTTGATCAGATCTGGTTTAATAAAACGGACTATCGGAAATTGCAACAGTGGTTGGCGGGGTTTTTACACTCAGAACTCTTCACTCAAGCCATGATAAAACATGCTGTTTGGCAAGAAAAAACGGTTATCTCTTAGTTCTATTGTTTTTGAGTTCAAAGAAAGCTTTATTAAGGCCTATATTTTCCTAAAACGCGTCCACAAGTTGTTATCATGTCGTCCTAATTAGTTAGCCATTGTTGTACTTTAGATTCCCTGGTTTCGAGTTGTTACTCAGCGGTTTTAGAGCAAGGCGTTAAATTTGTTGTAAGGAATATTAATGTTTAGTTTTTTTGAGCGCCTCGTTGACCCCTTTCCAAAGCAAACCGCTCAAAAGCCGCCTAAAGGCGTCTACCAGTTTTGCCGGTATTACACTCGTGGTATGGAGCCATGGCTACTTATCATGGCAAGCTTAACCGCAATCACAGCTATCTCTGAGGCGCTCTTATTTGGTATTTTGGGTCAGGTAGTTGACTGGCTAACATCGAGTGACCCCAGCACTTTTATGCAGCAGTCCGGTACTTACTTGATGGGTATGGCGGTCTTTATGTTGGTCTTAATCCCAGTGGCTAACGGTTTGCGCTCGCTTATTGTCCATCAAACACTCATGGGTAACTTTCCCATGACGGTGAGATGGCAGGCACATCGTTACCTGCTTAATCAAAGCTATGGCTTCTTCCAAAATGAGTTCAGTGGGCGGATAGCTACAAAAGTGATGCAGACAGCACTTGCTGTTCGCGATACGGTAATGAAGTTGCTGGATGTTTTGTTATTCGTAGTCATCTATATAGTGACAGCACTGGTTCTGGTAGCAAGCGCTGACGTCCGTCTTTGCGTTCCGCTTATTATATGGCT
Source organism: gamma proteobacterium HTCC2207 (assembly GCA_905181925.1). Taxonomy (GTDB): domain Bacteria; phylum Pseudomonadota; class Gammaproteobacteria; order Pseudomonadales; family Porticoccaceae; genus HTCC2207. The sequence continues at coordinate 4,573 of CAJIZU010000067.1, read as the reverse complement.
GTTACTCTACATAATGGTCCAACGCTACTTTGTGCCAAAAATGAAAAAGATCGCCATGGTGCAAGCAGATGCCCGCTCATTGATGACTGGCCGAATAGTCGATAGTTACACCAACATCATCACCCTCAAGTTGTTTTCGCACAATAATCGTGAGTCAGAATATGTGCGTGATGGGATGAGTGAGTTTTTAGATACGGTCCATCCGCAGATGCGCTTAGTAACCAAGCTCAATATTGCATTGTGGACATTAAATATGTCCTTGGTTTTTTCTACTGCAGCGTTAGGTATATATTTGTGGATCAATGGTGCTATTACCCCCGGTGCGATTGCTATTGTAATGAGTTTGGCCATTCGATTAACCGGAATGTCACATTGGATTCTTTGGGAAATCAGTAGTCTTTTTGAAAATATAGGGACTGTTCAGGACGGTATCAATACGCTCTCAATACCTAGTGCGGTGACTGATAAGCAGAATGCTGGAGCGCTTAACGTGACCAAAGGTGAAATTCACTTTGATCGCGTATCCTTTAAATACAATCCGGATGAGCCAGTATTTGAAGATTTGGATCTTATGATTCCTGCTGGCGAAAAAATTGGTATCGTCGGGCGTAGTGGCGCTGGAAAATCTAGTTTAGTAAGTCTTCTACTGAGATTTTATGATATTCAAAACGGTAGCATCGCTATTGACCAGCAAAACATTAGTGACATTCGGCAGGAAAGTCTGCGCGCTAATATTGCGGTAGTAACGCAAGACACCTCTTTACTCCATCGCTCTGTGCGGGAGAACATTATGTTTGGCCGTCCAGAGGCAAGTGAAGAAGAAATGATCAATGCAGCGACCAGTGCTGAAGCTCATGAATTTATTTTATCACTAAGAGATAACGTAGGACGAAGAGGTTACGATGCCCACGTGGGAGAGCGTGGCGTGACACTTTCCGGTGGACAGCGGCAGCGTATTGCCATCGCTCGAGTATTGCTTAAAGATGCACCAATTTTAGTGTTAGATGAAGCGACCTCAGCGCTGGATTCTGAAGTAGAGGCTACTATTCAGCAGAGTTTATATAAACTCATGGAGGGTAAGACAGTCATTGCTATTGCTCATAGATTATCCACGATTGCGGCGATGGATCGACTGATTGTATTCGATAAGGGGAAAATCGTTGAGCAGGGTACTCATCATCAACTGCTGGAAAAAAATGGCGTATACACTAAATTGTGGGGCCATCAATCGGGTGGTTTCCTTGGATTTGAATAAGTTGTGGTATTTATAAAATAATGATTTCACTCACTAATATAGAACTCCGTCGTGGTGTAAAGCTGTTACTCAATGACGCCGAATTATCTATCCATCCTGGGCAGCATATTGGCATTATTGGCGCTAATGGCAGCGGGAAATCGAGTTTATTCAAATTGCTCTTGGGTCAAGTGGCTGCTGATGCTGGTGAGCTTTCTATACCCTCGGATTGGCGCATTGCTCATATGGCTCAAGAACTGGCTACCTCTGAGAGGAGTGCTTTAGACTTTGTTATTGATGGCGATCCGGTACTAAGAGATGTCGAAGCGACCGTTGAGGCAGCTTTAGCTGCGAATGATAATAATCGATTAGCCAATGCCTACGAAAAAATGGACACCATTAATGGGTTTGACGCTCACTATAGAGCCGAACAACTATTACATGGTTTGGGATTTTATCAGTCAGAGATTAGTCGGCCTGTTAATAGCTTTTCTGGTGGTTGGCGTATACGGCTAAATTTAGCTCAGGCACTAATGAGCCCATCAGATCTTCTACTACTTGACGAACCGACGAATCACCTTGATTTGGATGCTACACTTTGGCTAGAGAGTTGGCTCAAAAGTTATATTGGTACGCTACTAATTATTTCCCATGATCGTGACTTTTTAGATAATGTCGTCAGTCGTATTGTGCATTTAGAGCACCAGAAAACTAACGCTTATAAGGGTACTTACTCGGCCTTTGAAAGACTTCGTGGAGAACGACTGGCTTTGCAGCAAGCTAGTTTTGAAAAGCAGCAAAAGCGAAGAAAAGATGTCGAGGATTTCGTTGCTCGCTTTCGTTACAAAGCTTCTAAGGCCAAACAAGCTCAGAGCAGATTAAAAGAATTGCAGCGTATGGAAAGCATAGCACCGGCGCATGTTGACTCACCTTTTTACTTTAACTTCCCAGCACCGAAAAAAGCGTATGGAGCATTGGCTAATATCAGTCAGGCGACCTTGGGCTATAGCGACAAACCAGTGTTAAAAAATGTTAACTTTGATCTTCATCCCGGTACCCGAATTGGGTTGCTTGGCCCTAATGGCGCAGGAAAGTCGACACTGATTAATAGCCTGACTGGGGACTTAGATTTATTGGCTGGGGTTAGGGTTTATGGCGAAAATCTCAAAGTTGGCTATTTTGCTCAGCATCAATTGGAAGTTTTAGATCTACATGCGAGTCCATTGCTACACATTCAGCGCATAAGTCCGACGGCTACCGATCAAGAAATAAGAAATTTTCTGGGTGGTTTTGATTTCCATAGTGATAAGGCTCTCGATCCTATTAAAGACTTTTCTGGCGGTGAAAAGGCACGGGTAGCTCTGGCACTAATTGTCTGGCAAAAGCCCAATTTACTATTACTTGATGAGCCGACGAATCATCTAGATTTGGAGATGCGTCACGCGCTCACCATGGCATTGCAAGGTTATGAGGGGGCGTTGGTCGTTATCTCTCATGATAGACATTTGCTGCGTAATACCGTTGATGAGTTTTACCTAGTGGCGAACGGTACGGTAACCGAATTTGAGGGTGACCTAAAGGACTACCAAAAATGGTTAAAAAACTTTGTCCGACACGCTGAAGTAGAGGTCATTGAGACCTCTAGTGCTGTTCAAGATAAAAAATCTAGCCGCAAAAAAACGGCTAAAAATCGTGAAGAATTAGCGCCAATGACGAAGAGTATTCGTGATTTAGAAAAGTTAATGAGCCAATTAGAAAAAGACTTAAAAGAGATTCAAGATAAGTTAGCCGATGAAAATATTTATAAAGATGAGTACAAGAAGCAGTTAAGTAACGCTCTTGCTGAGCAGTCTAACACTGAGAAAAGACTCAAAAAGTGCGAAGAAGAGTGGTTAGAGAGTCAAGATCAGTTAGAAGAGTTGGAGAGGTTGCAAACTTAAGGATTAAAAAATCTATAACAGCATAGAGAACTGTGTTGATATACCTGACCGCTGGATAAAATAATAAAATGTATGGCGGACTACCGGATAACAATTATGTTTAGTAAATATAGAAAATTTATTAATGGTGCTGATGATAGTTCTCTTGAGATAGATAGCAAAGTGAGTGACTACGGGCCTGCTGCCCAGAGTACACTTATTGGCGCTGGGGTAACGATCGAGGGTAAGGTATCAAGTCATGAAGATATCGTTATCGCCGGTGAAGTTCATGGTGTTTTAATGGCTACAAACCACCATGTTCATATTGCTAAGTCTGGTGTTGTCACGGCCGACATCACCGCCAAGATAGTCTCTATAGAAGGCTCGGTAACTGGAAATATTACGGGTTCAGAAAGCGTGATTATCGCTGCAACGAGTGTCGTACACGGTAATGTTGAATGTCCAAGGGTTAGCCTTGAAGATGGCGCTAAATTTAAAGGTAGCATTGAAATGAATCCCGGTGAGCCAGCTCAATCAGTCCTGCCCATATTTTCGGTATCTAATGCCAAAGTACACAGATCGTTAAAAGAGTCAGGTCAGACTGCTACCAAGGCCTCATAGCTCCACAGTGATGCCTCAGCCACCCATTAAGCCTAGAGCGACGTTAACTGAGCAAGCAACAAAACTGCTACCAAGTGCCTTATTGCCAGAGTTATTAGGGTGCATAGATACTGATAAGCGACTTGTAGTACTAGACATGGGGCATGCGATGGCCTCAACGGTTCGCTTTTTCGGTGAATATCGGTGCCAGCTCAATTTTATTGATCTAACCGCTGAGCAATTTGTAGCGACACCCGATGAGGATCTCAGTCATCGTCAAAGAGTTGTCTTGATGCGCCAGGCGCTAACGCTCGCGCCTTCAGTAAAGCTAGACATTTGTTTGTTTTGGGATGTTTTTAGTTACCTTAGTGATGCTTATATTAAAGCACTGATCGAGGCTTTAGAGCCGCATATAGGACCCGCAACAGGTGCTTTAATCATTAATCCGCGTGATTCAAGATGTTACTTACCCTTTTGTCGCTATGGCGTTGCTGATCAAGACCATTTCATGCAGATCGATAACACAGGTACACAACCTACGGTATTTGCTCGCTCACAGCGAGATCTGAATAATCTTATTGATTATTTTGCGATTGATCGGGGTCGTCTAATAGCAGAGGGCAGAGCAGAGTATTTGTTATTGGAAAATCGAGACTCTGATAAAACTGATCGCAGTATGATCTAGCTCAAAACATCCTCGTTAGCTTCAAAATTCAGCTTTTCAGCAATCCTTATTGGGGCTAAACTGCGACGCCACTCAACGAGAATTTACTATGAAACAAGCGATTATTATAGGCGCCAGCTCTGGAATTGGTTATGA
>CAJIZU010000066.1 GCA_905181925.1 gamma proteobacterium HTCC2207 | reverse complement strand
CAACCCCATGATTGTTGAGCTTGGATTTACTGATACTGAGTTCATTACTGTTAATAAGTTGGTGGGATTCTGGGCTCTTATTTCGGGGGCGGCTGTGGGTGCACCGTTTATAGCATGGTTAGGTATGGGAAGAGCGTTACTATTGTCTGGCCTCATGATGATGCTTAGTAACGTGTTATTTATGCTATTGGCGGTAGTGGGCCATGATCCGATGATGCTAGGCATCGCAGTGGGTACTGAAAACTTTACCAGTGGTATAGGTTTAACTGTTTTTGTGACCTATCTATCAGGGCTATCTAACTTAGCGTATACAGCGACTCAGTTCGCTCTGCTTACGTCATTTGCAGCTGTCGGTAGAACATGGCTAGCAGCACCCGCAGGGCTTCTGGCTAATGGATTGGGTTGGGTAGGCTTTTGGGGTTTCACGATCATAGCCGCGATTCCAGGTATGTTGTTATTGTGGGTGCTATGGCGACGTGGGTTTATTGTGAGTTCAGTGCGGCAATCAGAGCCTGATCTTAGTCAGTCAACACGCGGATCTAATGATCAATAGACGCTATGGTCGCCACTGATATGTTTTTAAGCTAATACAGATACCGCTCATCTGCACACCTTCTGAGACTAAACGGTTTTTTTGTGTAGAGAACGACTCTGTGTTTACTGGCAAACTAATTTTACCCGATGCGCCAATAACTCGATGCCAGGGTAACTGACTGTCACTGGGCAATTGACTTAGTGTTCTTCCGACCATTCTTGCACAGCCCGGGAGTCCGGCTAATTCAGCTACTTGGCCATAGGTTGCTACGTAGCCTGCAGGGATCTGCTGAATAATGCTATAAAGACGTTGTTGCGAGGTCATATTGTCCATGCCTTTAGATTACGCTATTCAGTCAGATGTTGAAATAGTACAAACTACCCCAATACTAAGAACAGAAAGAGTTAAAGGAGAACGTTGTGAGATATCTATTACTGTTGTTTGTTCTGATGCCCATTGCAGAGATGTGGCTGTTAATCACTGTGGGCAGTCAAATTGGTGCGCTGCCAACCATTGGCTTAGTGTTACTGACGGCTGTTGCGGGTGCCGGGCTTTTAAGGGAACAAGGTTTTGCAACACTCTGGAAGGGTCGACAAAAGTTACAGGGGGGTGAACTGCCGACAACTGAAATTGCTGAAGGTATTATTTTGGCAGTCTCCGGTGCGTTGTTACTGACTCCTGGATTTGTAACCGACATTATCGGCTTTGCTGGACTGATACCACCTATCAGAGTAATGGTGGCGACACGTATTATGAAAAATATGCTTGTAATGGGTTCGCAAGGTGCAGGATTTCAAGCGGGGATGGGACAGCCAGGCGCCCAATCTAGAGGGAGTAAAGATGGAGAGACCATTGAAGGTGAGGCTTGGGAACGAAAAGACTTAGATTAAAAGCATAACTTGTTGAAAAAATTGGCGTGGTGCCCTTGAAAAACAAATGTTACGTCACCATATAGGTTAACAGTTGTGAAGCAATATGCGTCGCAAGTTAACTCGACTACTGTAGACAGATTAACTGGAGAAAAAACTATGAAGATTCGCCCATTACACGACCGAGTTATCGTTCGTCGCGAGGAAGAAGAACAAACGACTGCAGGTGGCATTTTATTGCCGGGCTCTGCTCAAGAAAAGCCTAACCAAGGTGAAGTTGTTGCTGTCGGCAGCGGCCGTATTCTAGACAATGGCGATGTGCGTGCTGTAGATGTCAAAGTTGGCGATACTGTTGTGTTTGGTCAGTATGCAGGCAACGACAAAATTGATGTTGATGGTGAAGAGCTTATCATCCTCAGCGAAAGCGATATTAAAGCTGTTCTTGAAGCTTAAATTTTAATTGAATTTTTTGAAACAGAATTTGGAAGGAAAAGATCATGGCAGCTAAAGAAGTGAAATTCGGCAACAGCGCGCGTCAAGGAATGCTTGATGGCGTTAATATTTTGTCAAACGCAGTAAAAGTGACCTTGGGGCCAAAGGGCCGTAACGTGGTTCTGGATAAGTCTTTTGGTGCACCTACAGTGACTAAAGATGGTGTTTCGGTAGCCAAGGAAATCGAACTAAAAGACAAGTTCGAGAACATGGGCGCACAGATGGTTAAAGAGGTTGCATCTAAAGCATCTGATGATGCGGGCGATGGAACTACTACAGCTACAGTGTTGGCTCAAACAATCATTCAAGAAGGATTGAAGTCGGTTGCTGCGGGTATGAACCCAATGGACCTCAAGCGTGGTATTGATAAAGCAGTGATTGCAGCGACTGCTGAAATTGCCGCGATTGCTAAGCCTTGTGCCGATAACAAAGAAATTGCACAAGTCGGTACTATCTCTGCTAACAGCGACAGCCATATTGGTGACATTATTGCTGAAGCAATGGGCAAAGTCGGTAAAGAAGGCGTCATTACTGTAGAAGAAGGTAGCGGCCTAGAAAATGAACTTGATATCGTTGAAGGTATGCAGTTCGATCGTGGTTATTTATCACCCTACTTTATCAATAACCAAGAGAGCATGAGTGCCGAGCAAGAGAGCCCTCTGATTCTATTAGCTGACAAAAAAATCTCTAATATCCGTGAGCTTTTGCCACTATTAGAAGCTGTGGCTAAAGCAGGTAAGCCACTAATGATTATTGCCGAAGATGTAGAAGGTGAAGCGCTGGCAACATTGGTGGTCAATAATCTTCGCGGTATCGTTAAGGTTTCTGCGTGTAAAGCGCCGGGCTTTGGTGATCGTCGTAAGGCGATGTTAGAAGATATCGCTATCTTGACTGGCGGAACTGTAATCTCAGAAGAAGTGGGTCTTGATCTTGAAGGCGCTACTCTTGAACATTTAGGTACAGCCAAACGCATTAGTATGACTAAAGAAAATACTACTATCGTTGATGGCGCCGGAGAGCATTCTTCAATTGAGAGTCGTGTTAATCAAATCCGTGCGCAAATCGAAGAGACTAGCTCTGATTATGATCGTGAGAAGCTTCAAGAGCGTGTTGCTAAGTTAGCTGGCGGTGTTGCGGTTATTAAGGTTGGTGCAACGACTGAAATCGAGATGAAAGAAAAGAAAGCGCGCGTTGAAGACGCATTGCACGCAACACGCGCAGCAGTAGAAGAAGGCGTGGTTGCTGGTGGTGGTGTTGCTCTGATTCGTGTACTTCAGAAAATTGCACATCTTGAAGGCGACAATAGCGATCAGACGGTTGGTGTTGGAATTGCTCTGCGCGCTATGGAAGCACCTTTGCGTCAAATCGTAGAGAATGCCGGTGAAGAAGGGTCTGTGGTTGTTGACAAGGTTAAGCAAGGTTCTGGTAACTTTGGCTACAATGCGGGTTCTGGAGAGTACGGCGACATGATCGACATGGGTATTCTTGACCCAGCTAAGGTAACACGTACTGCGTTGCAAGCGGCGGCTTCTATTGCCGGTTTAATGATCACTACCGAAGCTATGGTTGCTGATGCTGCTGAAGAAGGTGGCGCTGCTGGCGGCATGCCTGATATGGGCGGTATGGGCGGTATGGGCGGTATGGGTGGTATGGGCGGCATGATGTAAGCCTAGTCTGAACAAAAACCCCGCACTGTGTTGCGGGGTTTTTTTTGCCTTAAATAAAGCTATGCTCCAATGTGTGCACAAGATTGCTTAATATCTATTTTTTATTAGACTGAATATCGCAATTAATTCAATAAAAAAATCTAATAACGCTATAATACTCACATGACCTGTAAGGGTATTAACTTTTGAGGATGCACTGATGACCATGGAATTTATTAATTTACTGACTCGCTGGGGCCACGTTTTGTTTGGCATCACTTGGATTGGAATGCTTTACTACTTTAACTTTGTTCAAGGTGGTTATTTTAAACAGGCTACAGCGGAAGGTTTAGCTGATGCCAAAGCGAAATTAGCGCCAAGTGCTCTTTGGTGGTTCCGATGGGGTGCTATGTGGACCTTCGTGACGGGTATTATTTTGTTAGAC
>CAJIZU010000065.1 GCA_905181925.1 gamma proteobacterium HTCC2207 | reverse complement strand
CCCCAGATGGCATTACTAGCACTGTCTCTAATAAAGCCACGAGGATTATAAATTTTTTGCTCGCCACCAAGACTCCCCGCGTTAAAAGTAAAGGTGGTAGCCACGCTACCATCGTCATCCAGTCTGTAAGTCTCTACTGGGTTATAGGCGTCTTTCTCTAAAAAGGTGGGAATGTTTGCTATGACATACCAGTCGCCCATAAAACGCTCAAGATCCACATAATCAACTGCTGGCATTGGTTTCTGTGAGCTACAGGAGGCCATCACAAGTGTGATTGCGACCAATAATATTTGTTGCCGTAAATTCATAACTGCACCTCAATAGTGTCTAAGATTCTTTCATACCTTAATGTGCCGACAATGTTGAGATCGGACTCAAGGCTCCGCCAATCGCCCGCTTTGTCATACTCAAGACGGATCTGCGTTTTCGGTAACTCAATAGTCTTGTAAATCGCTTGGGTCGCAGGGTCGATATTACTCTGTACTGAAACTGGTGTGTATTTTCCAGTTTCAACATTTAACAGAAATTCACTCTCCAGCCACTTCGGCCGCCAATAAGGAAAACTCTTCACACAAACCCCCAGTGACGTTTCACCATCTTCGCGTTGAACAAAAAAACTGCCATTCACTGTCTTTCCGCTCATTGCCACTAGCTTGCCATTTCTTTGCGTGCTGCTGTCAAATCCGACCATACAATCTTTTTGCCATATTTCATTGGCCTGATGTCGGTACTTAACTTTTTTAACCAGCAATACCGTAAAGTCCATGCTAGCATCTGACTTTACGGTCACTTGATCGCCGTTATGCTCAACAACAAACGTGTGCCAGCCTACCTCTTGATCATTCAGTAATACCTTAAAATTGAAAAATTCGGTTGTTGGTGTTGCTGTATTGGCGCTGGCATTAGTCATACACACTAATAAAATTAAAATAAATCTAATCATCGCAAAGTCCCTCTGCATTATCATCACTGTTCTCATCAGCGTTTAGTGCGTTTTGCCTGATGTATTTTTTCACTCGTTTTCTTTCGTGCCGAACTATCTTTTTTGAGCAACAAGTAAGTTGAACCCACACCCCCATGCTGCTTTTGTGCGCTGTGAAAAGCCAATACCTGATCAAATTGGCGCAACCAATGGTTAACACAACTTTTGAGCCTTGCAGGCTGTTCTCGTCCCTCACCCTTGCCATGTGTGATCAACGCACAACGAATACTGTGCTTATGGCAATCATCAACAAACCGCCAAAGTGCCACGCGTGCCTGTTCAACCGTGTGCCGATGTAAATCAAGGCGTGATTGGATTTCATATTTGCCCATACGAAGATTTTTATACACACCATGTTGAACCCCCGGACGCTGAAACTCTAGGTAAGCCAAGGGATCTACTTGCTCAATGACCATAACTGGATCGAGATCATTAAGCTCTGTAACTATCTCACGCTGAGCGGCTTTGCGACGTTCTAAAACACCAGGAGTGATCAACGCAGGCTTTCCTAAATGCGCAGACACTTTTCCAGACAATGGTTTGATGTCATCACCGACAAGGTCTATGAACGCGCTGCTAGCGTCATCACTATTATCATTTTCCTTCTCATAATCTGCTGATGACATCGTCATTATCCTAAGATTTATTAACCCTAAAGTAGGACTACAACATCCCTCTATTATGGTGTCTTGATGTATCATGGCCAACCTATTTGAGGAGCCTTCCATGCATGTAACTGCGCACCACATCATCTCTGTTCACTATACCCTCACCAATGATAATAATGAACTTATTGACTCGACATACGAGAGCGGGGAGCCAATGGTTTACCTGCATGGACGGGGACAGATGATCAGAGGCTTCGAAAAGGCCGTTTCAAAAGCCGAGATTGGTCAGACATTAACCTTTAATCTATCGCCCTCCGAAGGTTATGGACTTCGAAACGTGAATAATGTTCAACGTATACCCATTAAATATCTAAAACATGAAGGAAAGCTAACGCTGGGCAAGAGTATTCATGTTAATACTGATAATGGTGTCAAACCTGGCTCTATTATCAAAGTCGGAAAATTTAATGTCGATGTTGATATGAATCACCCATTGGCCGGCAAAAATCTCGCTTTCGACGTAGAAATTGTCGACATTAGAAAGGCGACTGAACAAGAGATTTCTCACGGCCATGTTCATGGACCCAAGGGCTGCAACCTCTAATGGGGTTTGAGTTTTATCAGTATGCTCTAATCGCCGTAGTCTTTATCTGGAGTGGTTTTGTTCGCTCCGGACTGGGCTTTGGTGGAGCGTTATTTACCATTCCATTTTTACTACTGATTCACAATGATCCACTTTATTTTCTGCCGATTATATCCCTACATCTGCTGTTTTTTGCCGCCATAACCCTGCTACAGAGTCGTCGTAACGAAGCTCGAATGGATCGGCAGGCAGACATCGATGCGCCACAGGTCAATTGGTCTTTTGTTCGCTTTGCACTTGCCATCATGATTCTGCCTAAAATCGCCGGAGTAATTGGACTAATTGTTTTACCTGCCGACCTTATGAACACTATTATCTTCCTGATGATTGCGGCCTACTCAGTCACCTATATTTTAGGTAACCCACTGAAAAGTAATAGTCGTTGGTTGGATGTGATTTTCTTGATTATGGGCGCTTACGTGAGTGGTACATCTTTAATTGGTGGCCCTCTAGTGATTGCTGTAGCTCTGCGGCATATTAAGATTTCCGAGTTTCGTCATACCTTATTTGTCCTTTGGGCTGTATTGGTGAGTATTAAACTCATCGCTTTTGTCTGGGCTGGGGTTAGCTTGAATCTATTAGCCACTCTATGGTTACTTCCCTTTGCTGGGATTGGTCATTTAGTTGGGTTACGGTTTCATGAGCAATTTCTGCGTCAAGATAGCACCCAATTTTACCGCATAATAGGCTGGATCTTACTGGTAACAGCTAGCGTAGGTCTGTATCAGGTAGGCGCATAAAAAAAGGGCGCTATGGCCTTCCCCATAACGCCCTTTTCAGGGTTCCAACTTTTTTAGGCAAGCCCTAAAGTGCCTACCTTATTTAAGACGCCCTAAACCATCACTTTAGATTCACCGAGTAGCATCAAAATAATCAGTTGGCATTGCCATGACGCTACCAACACTCGCTTTTATGGTTTTAGCATGCATGTCTGCGCGCGGCAAAATGCGCTCAAAAAAGAATGTTGCGGTATGCAGTTTTTCTTGCAGAAATACACTATCGCCCTCTCCTGCAGCCAATTGTGCACTGGCAACCTTACTCATACGAGCAAACATATATGCCATGTAGGCATAACCGGAGAACATTAAAAAGTCGACTGATCCAGCACCCACAGAATCTGGATTTTTCTTAGCACCAGCCCCCAATTTGTAGGCCAATAATCGCCATCTAATGGCTAATTTAGTCACTTGCCACGCTTGGCTGCGAACCGTTTTATCTTTGCCCGCAGCAGTCCAAGGCATACATCCTTTGGCAAACGTTAACATCTCACTGGTGAACACATTAAGTTGCTTGAATCGGTCGAGTAGTACTTTTCGCCCCACCAAATCTAAAGCCTGAATCCCTGTAGTACCCTCATAAAGGGTGGCTATGCGACTATCTCTAAGTATCTGCTCCATACCCCATTCTTTAATATATCCATGCCCACCAAACACTTGGACGCCATGGTTTGCCGCCTCTACGCCTAATTCGGTGATAAATCCTTTGAGTATTGGAGTACAAAACCCCAATCGATCTTCAGCGGTCTTTTTGGCGTCCTGAGTCTTACCGGCGCGATAAATATCTGCAAACTGCGACGCGTAAGTGACCATAGCACGACCACCTTCAGCGATAGCACGCTGGGTCAACAGCATACGTCTTACATCAGGGTGCTCGATAATCGCATCTGCTGGGCCTTCAGGGTTTTTTACCCCAGAAATAGACCGCATAGCTAACCTATCGCGAGCATAAGCAGATGCACCTTGATATGAACGCTCCGCGGCTGACACGCCCTGACTCGCAGTACCGATACGCGCCACGTTCATGTACGTGAACATAGCATTCAAACCATTGTGCGGCTCTCCAATAAGAAAGCTTTTAGCGCCATCAAAGTTAAGTACCGCTGTCCCATTCCCATGAATCCCCATCTTGTGTTCAATGGAACCGCATCTAACCCCATTTCTTTCACCCGCAGAACCATCGGCGGCCGGTAAAAATTTAGGAATAATAAAAAGAGATAACCCTTTGGTGCCCTTGGGAGCGTCAGGCAACTTAGCTAATACAATATGGACAATATTTTCGGTCAGATCATGCTCGCCGGCGCTAATAAAAATTTTGGTCCCGTTAACGCTGTAGCTACCGTCGTCGTTGGGTACAGCTTTGGTCTTCATTTGCCCCAAATCAGTTCCGCAATGCGGTTCAGTCAGACACATAGTGCCACTCCAAACGCCACTGATTAGTTTAGTGAGGTAATGAGTCTTTTGCTCTTCAGTGCCATGATCTTCGAGCGTAGCAATAGCCCCCTCACTGAGACCTGGGTACATTGCCCACGCCCAGTTCGCGGTAGTTATCATCTCAGTTACGGCAAGACCTAAGGATGATGGAAGATGTTGGCCGCCCATACTCTCGCTACCGGTTAATGATGTCCAACCGGCTTCAATATAGGTGTTGTAGGCCTCTTTGAAACCTACAGGTGTAGTGACCACACCATCATCCCAAACACACCCCTCATCACCTGACTGATAAATTGGTGCTAATTCATTTTCGCTGAACTTTGCTCCTTCAGTAAAAATGGCTTCAATCATATCTGGTGTTGCTTGATCGCCCCCCTCCACATGCTGGTAGTGGGCTTGCATATCAAAGACATCATTGAATAAAAACGATACGTCTTTGACGGGTACTTTATAGTTAGGCATTGGTTAAGTCCTGTGAAATAAAACCGTCCAAGTGAGGTTGCTCACCGGTTTGGTTGAAAATTGAAAACGACGTCTTGTTGGACTGCTTGTTAGAGTAAAACAAAACATTCGATGGTAAAAACAATGGTCGATGGAAGTTAGCTTGAACCCGATACCCTGAATCGGGCAATTGATCTTTCAACACGGCTAAGCAGCGGGCCTTACTCCACATTCCGTGAACAATAGCTTTATTAAATCCAAACAACTTGGCACTTATGGCACTCAAATGTATGGGGTTGTAGTCTCCTGAAACACTTGCATAGCGACGTCCCATACCACCGTCAACAGCCCATACTTGCGCCTCTCCTGCGTGCTGAACGACTGACGGCGCTTGGCGAAGAACGTCGGTCTTACAACGATGCAGCATCGTTGATTCACTAGACCAAACAAGTTCGCCATCAGCCTTAGCAATCAGCCCCACGGTCCATTCAACGCCCTTGGAGGTAACCCAGCTACCATTAATACCGACCGTAAAGGTAATTGCCTGATCCATTGGAAAATTTTTGACCACCGCAATTTCATTACTGAGATGCACCTGCCCCATCGCCTTCATTGGAAAATCAGGATCAGTCATGATGCGAAGGATCATTGGAAAACCGAGCATACTCAAGTAAGTTGGGGGGACTTGTTTATCTTGGTCAAAACCAAGCAACTTTTGATAAGCTAGGAGGTGTTTTTCATCAATCTGCACACCTTTTACATACTTGCTCAAAAAAGGAAGAGACTGCCCTAGCTCAAAAGTGTCAGATTTAACCATAGCTTTACGGAAAAGGCCCAATAAGCCCGGAAGCTCACTGAGTTGCTCAGGTGCAGGGGACATATCTACTCTATTGTATTGATGTTCAGTTTTGTTCATTAGGACACGATAGGTTGTCCGAAGATCAATGTCACTAGCAAAACGTATTACATTTTTGTCATTTGGGTCAATAGTGTATCATGGTGACCTACTTTGGATTATTTATGAATGGTTTAACCGATTCTGGCGCACTGGTGCGCTTAGCCTATAAGGGACTTCAGGCGTTGGATGTCAATGCTGATGAGGTTTTACGACGCTCTGGTTTTGATCCGTCAAAGCTGTATAAAGCTAACTTGCGCACACCCTTTTCTGCTCAACCTTTATTTTGGAAGGCCGCTACTGAGCTATCCGGCGATCCCTGTATAGGCCTGCATTTGGGTGAGAAGATGCCAGTGTATAAGGGGCAAATATTAGAATATTTGCTACTGAGTAGTCAGACCTTTGGCGATGGTCTAAAGCGAGTAATGAGCTATCAGCGCCTAATAAGTGATGCCCTGCATGGATCAATTCAAGAGTCTCCGAAAGCGTGCTTGACGAGCTATTTTTCAAATCATCAATACGCCACATCACATCTTGCAGAGGCTATGGTGTTGGGTTTGATTAAAGTGTTTGAAGCTGCAACGGATGGTGCATTTACAGCCGACAAGGTGGTATTTAATCATCCTCCTAATACAAATATTGAGGAATACCATAGAATTTTTAAATGCCCTGTAGAATTTAATGCCGAGTCTTTTCAGCTCTACTTTCCTGCCGACATTTTAAATTATCGATCTTTATATGCCGAGCCACAATTGCTAGATTTACACATGCAGGCTGCCGATCAACATCTAGCAATACTGAAGCAAGGTGATCTCATCAAGGAAGTACGCAATCACATGGCCAGTCTCCTAGAATCTGGTGATGTTAGCTTGATATCCGTCTCTAAACTGATGGATATGAGTCCACGACATTTACGCCATCTACTCAACACTGCCGGCACCAGTTTTCAAGCAATACTCAATGATCTGCGGCATCGTCTAGCACTGCGCTTACTCTCACAAACCAATGAAGCGATAAGTGAGATCATCTATCTGACAGGGTTTTGCGAACCAAGTACTTTTTATCGAGCGTTTAAACGGTGGGAAGGTACAACACCAATTTTGTACCGGCAACGTACATACAGCACAGAACGCTAAAAAGGGACCCACATTTTGACTTTTCATGCCCACAGATTCGCGTAGAATGGCGACGCCATTAAAGAACCCACAAAAGATTTGCTCTGGAGCGCTAGATAGAATGACCGACCAAACTAACCCTGCCTTTGAATTATTAAGAAGCCAAGATATACCGTCTCTGAAAATACGGTATCAAGAGTATCGACACAAAGTCACTGGGGCTCAGCATATTCATCTAGCGGCCGATAACAAAGAAAATGTTTTCTTAGTGGCGCTGCGAACCGTACCAGAGGATTCTACTGGTGTAGCGCATATTCTAGAACATACAGCTCTCTGCGGTAGCGAAAAGTACCCTGTGCGTGATCCATTCTTTATGATGATCCGACGGTCTCTGAACACCTTTATGAATGCCTTTACAAGTTCTGACTGGACCGCTTATCCATTTGCTAGTCAAAATAAGAAAGACTTCAACAATCTTCTCAGCGTCTATCTCGACTCAGTATTTTTTTCACGCTTAGATCCTCTCGATTTTGCCCAAGAAGGTCATCGATTAGAATTTGCCGATGCAGAGGATTCAAACTCTGAGTTGACCTTCAAGGGTGTGGTTTACAACGAAATGAAAGGTGCGATGAGTTCCGTCAACTCGACACTTTGGCAGACAATGTCCAAACATCTCTGTCCAACAAGCACCTATCACTATAACAGTGGTGGTGATCCAACTGATATCCCAGATCTTAGCTATGAGCAGTTTAAGGCCTTTTATGATGTTCACTACCATCCCAGTAACGCTATTTTCATTACCTTCGGCGATATTCCAGCATCAGAGCATCAAGCCCACTTTGAGGACAACGCGCTAAGTCGCTTCGACAAACTCGACTGTCATATTGAGGTCAATAACGAACAACGTTACGAAGCCCCACAATACGTTGAAGAAGTCTATGCGTTTGATGAATCCGAGAGCACTGAGCAACAAAGCCACATTGTGCTGTCCTGGTTACTTGGCGATGCAACTGATCTGGAAGCGACAATGTGTGCACGACTTCTCGCCAGTGTATTACTGGACAACAGCGGTTCACCCTTGCAACAAGCCCTAGAGACGACTGATTTAGGAACCTCTCCATCACCTATGTGTGGTCTTGAGGACTCTCAAAAAGAACTCATTTTTGCCTGTGGTGTCGAAGGTTCAAATCCCGAGGACGCCGATGCCGTTGAAGCGCTTATTTTGAGTGTCTTACAAAATGTAGCTGATAATGGTCTTCCCCAAGAACAGGTCGAGGCCAGTCTGCATCAGCTAGAACTGTCTCAACGTGAAGTGTCCGGTGGCGGCTATCCCTATGGCCTGCAATTAATTCTCACTGCGTTGACCAGTGCCACTCACCGCGGAGATCCAGTATCTCTTCTCAACCTTGATCCGGTTTTAGCCAAGCTACAAGAAGATATCAAAGACCCTACATTTATAAAGCATCTAGCGCGTGATCTACTCCTTAACAACCAACATCGCCTAAGGCTGGTAATGAAGCCAGACACAGGTCTAGGAAAGGTTAAAGAGCAGCAAGAAAAGGATCGACTGGCCGAAATTCAGCAAGGGTTGAGTGAGACGCGTAAGCAACAAATCGTTGATGAGGCTATTGCACTTAAACAACGGCAGGAAATGGAAGAAAATCTTGATATCTTGCCTAAGGTGGGCATTGAAGATGTCCCCTCAGATATTTTCTATGCTGAAAAACACTCGGTGAGCCAATCACCGCTGGCGCTTACCAGCTATAACGCTGGGACTAACGGAATCGTTTATCAGCAAGTTATTATGGCAATGCCAGATCTGACCAGCGAAGAAATGGATCTATTACCCCTGTATAGCACCTGCGCAACCGAGATGGGTGTTGGCGATAAAGACTATATGGCAACGCAACTTTGGCATTCCAGTGTCGTAGGCTCTTATTCTGCGTCGGCAAACGTGCGTGCGGATAAAGACGATTTAGACCAACTACATGGCAATATTAGTTTTTCAGCAAAAGGCTTGGCGTCTAATCAGTCGGCGATGACCGATTTGATGCAGCATTCTATGGAGCAAACCCGCTTTGATGAACTACCTAGATTACGCGAGCTAGTAGCTCAGATCCGGAGTTATCGCGAATCATCAATAGTAGGTAATGGCCATGTTATGGCCATGACAGCGGCTACCAGTGGAATGTCAGCTAATGGTCATCTTACTCAGCGCTGGGGTGGCTTGACGGGTTTGTCACTACTCAAAAGTCTTGATAATTCCCTTGATGACCACGATCAGCTCTCGTCACTAGCCTCACAATTACAAAGTATTCACGCCAAGGTTCTGCAACAGCCACGTCAGTATCTTCTGGTTGCTGAGAATGAACGTTTAGAGGCCTTTGCAGCTCAGATGCAACGTGGCTTTAGTCATCAAGTTCAAACACCGTTTGCAGCCTCTAATCTGATTCAGTATCAGCCGTCTTTGACCGCGGTAAATCACTGTTGGACTGCCAACACACAAGTAAGCTTTTGTGCCCGCGCCTACCCCACGGTTGCTGCAGGGCATGCAGATGCAGCGCCACTCATAGTGTTAGGCGGCGTATTGCGTAACGGCTTTTTACACCGTGCTATTCGCGAACAAGGTGGTGCTTACGGAGGCGGCGCCTCACAAGATAACCAATCGGGCGCATTCCGCTTCTTCTCTTATAGAGATCCTCGTATTGAAGGTACGCTTAACGACTTTGATCAGTCAATCGCCTGGGCACTAGACCAATCGATCAGCGAAGACAAAATCGAAGAAGCAATTCTTGGTGTAATAGGCAGTCTTGATAAACCAAGCTCCCCTGCTGGTGAAGCCATGCAAGCATTCCACGCTGAACTTAATGGCCGCAATAAAGCATCTGCTATGGCATTTAGAACCCGTGTACTGGCCGTCACTGAAGATGATTTAAAACGCGTTGCCGATCATTATTTGCGGTCAGAATTTGCCCAGACTGCAGTGATCACTAATACTGATCTAGCAGCTAACACAGGTCTAACCACCATAGCGGTATAAAGTAATGACTGAGACGCATCAAGACAACCTGTTTGCTCATCCACTGGGCACCGTTCCTAGTTTCGTGTTTGATAAAGCCGTTGTCGATGTGTTCCCAGATATGATTCGGCGCTCTGTACCAGGCTATGAAACCATTTTAGCCCATTGCGGTGAACTAGCTTCTCGCTATGTGCAGTCCGGCAGTCATTGCTATGACCTAGGTTGCTCTTTAGGGGCATCAACGCTTGCGATGCGTTCACGGATTGAAGATCATCATCATACTAAAATCATTGCGGTGGATAACTCAGCTGCCATGCTCAATAAATGTGCAACAATGCTGGCTTCAGTCCCCTCGACGATAAGTACCGAACTTCTCAATCAAGATATCTGCGACACCAAAATTGAAAACGCATCGATGGTAGTGATGAACTTCACCCTTCAATTTATTCCGATGGCACAGCGAGTACCCTTACTAGAAAAGATATATGCAGGTTTGAATCCTGGGGGTTGCTTAGTTATTTCTGAGAAACTACATTTTGAACCACCAAGTCTAAATACTTTGCTCAGCGATCTCCATCATCAGTTCAAGCGGGGGCAAGGCTACAGTGACTTGGAGATCAGCCAAAAGCGTGACTCTATCGAAAATGTGTTAATACCGGAAACATTAGATGCCCATATCCAACGATTAAGGGCCTGCGGTTTTCAATCCGCAAGCCCTTGGTTTCAGTGTTTTAACTTTTGCTCATTGGTCGCTATTAAAGAATCCTAAAAGATTTTAGGTTGTGATTTTCATAGCCATTTTAATCATCTTTCGCACCTTCGGAGTATAGGGGGGATGCAACATGGAAGCCGAGCTGAACTTATCAGTTAACACGCTCCGCTCATGCGTAAAAGCATTGAAACCCCAAACGCCACCGGACTTTCCAATACCGCTATTGTTGACGCCGCCAAAAGGCAAATTCGGGTGCAAGAAATGCATCATGGTCTGATTGACGCATGTGTCACCTGCACTGGTCTCGCTGAGTATTTTATCAATACTACTCTTGTCAGTACTGTAAATGTACAACGCCAATGGCTTGGGCTTGCTGTTAACATAAGTCACCACTTCGTCAATATCTGAGAAAGTAATCACTGGAAGTAATGGCCCAAAAATTTCTTCGTGCATAATCGCAGAATCAGCCGCCATACCCTCAATAAGTGTTGGCGCAATAAAACGACTCGCATCATCGGTTTGCCCACCAGTAATCAGCTTTCCTCCCTGCTCCTGTGCATCACTAAGTAACCGGCTAATGCGCTGATAGTGGCTGCTATTAACCACTCTGCAGTAATCCCCGTTATCCTTAGCGACGTTACCTAGTCCATATTGCTTCTCAATGCAGTCGGTCATTTCACTGACAAATTCTTCTTTAATTGACTCGTGAACATAGAGATAGTCCGGCGCAATACAGGTTTGACCATTGTTAGTGAACTTGCCCCAAGCAA
>CAJIZU010000064.1 GCA_905181925.1 gamma proteobacterium HTCC2207 | reverse complement strand
AACTGCATGTTGCAACTAATTCGTTATAGTTTGGGTGAATATCATTTTTCATCTTATACTCCAAGTTACGAACCGCCACCTCATCTTTAAACTGGTAAAATCATGCCGCTAAGCTGTCCAGTTTGTGTAAGGCACGGTAGGCCATTTCTCATGAGCGCGGATTTTAGCAGAAACTAATTTAGTTACAACAGGAATTATTGATTATTTATGGCTGAAGATAAGCCTTTTATTGTTCGCGTGGCGGTGCTTTCTCCCTTACGCCGGTTATTTGACTATATCATTCCCCAGAATGTTGTTGAAGAGTGGCCAGATTTTGCGGCTGAGGTGGGCTGCAGAGTCATGGTTCCCTTCGGTCGGCGCGAAGTCGCCGGCCTAGTTGTTGAACATGTAACCACCAGTGAGCTGAGTCTTGATCAACTAAAACCCGTCAATCGCCTACTGGATTCAGACCCTTTGTTACCCACTAAATTACTGACGTTGTTTAGTTGGGCGGCAAACTACTATCAACATCCTATTGGTGACGCTCTGTTTGGCATGCTCCCAGTATTACTTAGAAAGGGAGATCCGCTTCCAACACTGGGTACTCGACATTGGCAGTTAACTGATAAAGGCAAGGGCTTGGGCAGTGACTCGCTAAACCGAGCACGAAGCCAAAAAGAGCTCATTGACCGGTTACTCGCCAATGGTGCCTGCGCAGATTCGACACTGTCGCAAGATTTCTCTCGAGCCGTCATAACAGCGCTTAAAGATAAGCAACTCATCGAGTCTTTTCAACAAACCAACCCTGAAATCTCTACGCAAAATATTCTTAAGCAAGATGCCCTGACCCTCCACGATTCGCAAAAACTGGCGTTGGATAGCATCGACCAACACAGCTTTAACTGTTACCTACTGGACGGTGTTACCGGCAGCGGTAAAACTGAAATCTACCTTCAAGCGATTGAGAAAACATTACGTTATGACAGACAAGCGCTGGTTCTTATTCCGGAAATTAGCTTAACGCCTCAAACTGAAAAGCGATTTCGTGATAGATTTAACGTTCCGATCGTTACCCTCCATTCTGGTCTTACCGATAAACAGCGACTGGCGGCATGGGCGAGCGCAAAGAGGGGTAGCGCTCAAATTGTTTTGGGAACGCGATCAGCAGTATTTACCCCTTTAGCCAGACCTGGGCTAATTATTGTCGATGAGGAGCACGATCAATCCTACAAGCAACAAGAGGGCTTTCGTTATTCGGCCCGGGACCTGGCTGTCTCAAGAGCACATAAAGAGGATATATCAGTCATTCTTGGGTCAGCAACTCCCTCCATTGAGTCTCTTAATAATTGTGCCACAGGTCGCTACAGTCATCTTATATTGACCGAAAGAGCGGGAACTGCAAAGCAACCAAGCTGGTCAATAGTTGATCTAAAAAGTGAGCAAAGTGAGGCAGGCATTGCCTCTTCTACTCTGTCGGCGATCAGCCAGACCGTTAAAAATGGTCATCAGGTATTAGTATTTCTGAATCGTCGCGGATTTGCTCCCGCCATTATTTGCCATCATTGTGGCTGGTCCGCTGAATGCCATAATTGTGACTCTCGGCTGACCGTACACCGCGCACGAAATCGACTCATCTGTCATCATTGCGACTATCAACAGCGCGTTCCTCACCTCTGTCCTGGTTGCCAAGGCCAAGAACTAATCTCATTAGGTGAAGGCACCGAGCGGAGCGAAGAATATTTAGAGAAATGTTTTCCAGAGACCAAAGTCGTGCGTGTTGACAGGGATAGCACACGCAAAAAAGGAGCTATGCAAGAGGTTTTTGAGATTGGATCTAGCGGTGAACCCTGTATATTAATTGGTACGCAAATGCTCGCTAAAGGCCATCACTTTGCCAATGTGACTCTGGTTGCGGTACTGGATGCTGATAGTGGCTTGTTCAGTCCAGATTTTCGTAGCCATGAGCGACTAGGACAATTATTGACTCAGGTTGCCGGTCGCAGTGGGCGAGGCGATTTACCGGGTAGAGTTATTATTCAAACCCACCAGCCACAACACCCTCTGCTAGAAATATTGATCGGTCGTGGCTATAGCATTTTTGCTCAACAAATAATGGCGGAACGGCAAATAACTCAACTGCCTCCGTTTAGGCATATGGCGGTAATTCGTGCCGAGTCAGATAGAGCCAATGAGGCTGAGACATTTTTACGTACCGCTCGCAATATAGCCGAAGGGCTAAATCATCCCAGTCCTTTGATAGGTTACTTGGGGCCATTACCTGCAATGTTAGAAAAACGTGCTGGCCGGTATCGATTTATTTTGCAAATTGACGCCAGTAAACGGTCGATTCTTCAAGTACTGTTAGACGGCTTGATTTTAGAGCTTAGTCAGCTCAAAGATGCGCGACGAGTTCGCTGGTCTGTCGACGTCGATCCGCAAGAAATGTAGTCGCATCGAGGGATAATTTATCAAATCTGTTATTTAATTTTGCTAACTTAGTACCATTTCACCTACAATCCACTTTCAGTCGGAAAGGCTACATGTTATGAATCGCTCCGCATCAAAAAATAGCTCAGGTCGAAGCAATCGGCGACCCGCTGCGCAGGAAAAGTCCTCGCGGCCTGCGTTTATCGCGGGTTTATTGATTGGAGCAGCGGTCATGTATTTTGTGCCACCTATGCTTGATAATACAGCGTCCTCTAGTACCTCCGTTGTTGGTGATTTGGTAGAAAAAACCAATATTCAGGAATTGAAATTTGATTTTTATACCTTACTTAAAGACAATGAAATTCTTATTCCAGATAATCAAGACACGCAATCCAGCTTAGCTAAAACCGAAGCAGATTCTCAATATACATTACAGGTCGGTTCTTTTAAGAAGACTCAGGATGCTGAAAACTTCAAAGTGGAATTACTGCTATTAAACTTACCCGCCAATAATGAGCGTGTGAAAAATAAGGATGGTGAAGTCTGGCATCGTGTGTCAGTAGGTCCTTTTGCCAATACATCAAAAATGGCGTCAGCCAGAGCTAGATTGGCACAAAATGATATTGATAGCCTGGTACTTAAACGCCCTAAGTGAGTCAATAATAGACTTCGCAACCATCAACAAAGCCTTATTCTATATGTTAGGATCATGCACCTGCCAGGGTATGACGAGGTGCATGGAGGGGTTTTTTAGGACATCCAATTTGTGCAAATCTTGCAATCCATTGCCGTTAAAACAAGGTTAAAATTTCCACCC
>CAJIZU010000063.1 GCA_905181925.1 gamma proteobacterium HTCC2207 | reverse complement strand
AATGAACTACTGTACACTCATACAGTAAATATTACTTAATAAACATTTCCCCCAATTTATTAGTTATTGATATCGAGGATTTTATAATGGAATCAAATAAAGCAAAAGCGCTAGAAGCAGCCTTAGGCCAAATTGAACGGCAGTTTGGTAAGGGTACCGCAATGAAGTTGGGTGATAAGCCCATTGAAAAAATCCCATCAGTGTCCACTGGTTCATTGCCGTTAGATATTGCGTTGGGAATAGGTGGGCTTCCTTTTGGTCGTGTCGTAGAGATTTATGGTCCTGAATCATCCGGTAAAACCACGCTAACGCTAAGTGTTATTGCGCAGGCTCAAAAAATGGGTAAGACATGTGCCTTTATTGATGCCGAGCATGCTCTTGATCCAGCCTATGCTGGAAATCTTGGTGTCAAGACTGATGACCTTATTGTGTCGCAGCCAGATACAGGAGAGCAGGCTTTAGAAGTTACGGATATGCTAGTCCGTTCGGGTGCCGTGGACGTTGTTGTTATTGACTCGGTAGCTGCTCTAGTACCAAAAGCAGAAATCGAAGGTGAAATGGGTGACCATCATGTAGGTCTTCAAGCCCGCTTAATGTCTCAGGCTCTGAGGAAGTTGACGGGCAACATTAAGAACGCAAATTGCCTAGTAATCTTCATCAACCAAATTCGAATGAAGATCGGTGTAATGTTTGGGAGTCCAGAGACCACCAGTGGTGGAAACTCACTCAAGTTCTATTCGTCAGTTCGTTTAGATATCCGCAGGATAGGTGCTGTTAAAGAAGGTGATGAGATTATTGGTAATGAGACGCGGATTAAAGTCGTCAAGAATAAAGTAGCTCCCCCCTTTAAGCAGGCAGAGACTCAGATTCTTTACGGCACTGGCTTTAACTTTTATGGTGAACTCATTGATCTTGGTGTAAAAGCTGGCTTTGTTGACAAGGCTGGTGCCTGGTATGCGTATCAAGGTAGCAAGATTGGTCAAGGTAAAAAGAATGCAGCGGCGTTTTTAGAAGAAAACCGTGATGTTGCTGAGGGCTTGGAAAAATCAATCCGCGATTTATATCTTGTAGAGCCTGAGCCAAAAGTAAAGGTCGAGGTACAAGAATCTCCAATGGGTGATTAGCTGGACTTATTAAGGCGGCGTCTAGTAACTTTAGGCGCCGATTAGGCTGGTGGGCAGAGTAGAGCCGGCTGCGCTGAGGGCCGGAATTCTTACGATATAAATAGCTAAAGTAGAGCTAGCTTAGTCCTGGTGTATGAATGAGCTGAAATCGACTTATTGACATAGGCCGTTCTCAAAGTGCCAATCAAATGTGTTTAAGTTAGAGCGAAAAATTAGCTGTCCTGAATTAAAGGAGCATGCAAAGTGCCCAAGTCTAGCAATTGCTATGATTTATAGGAGGGATGCCTGACATGGTTGTTGATGCTAAAACTGTTCGGCTGAAGGCCATGGATTTGTTAGCCCGTAGGGAACACTCTGTTAAAGAGTTGCTGAGAAAATTATCTGAGCGCTATGAAGAGTGGGAACTTATTTCTACTGTAGTAAGTCAACTTATTGAAGATAACCTAGTCAGCGATACTCGCTTTGCAGAAATGTACGTTCGCAGCCGCATCGGAAAACAATTTGGTCCCATAAAAATTAAAAATGATCTGCGCGAACGAGGTGTGTCTGATCACAATATAAAACTGGCTATGAATGAAGCTGATCAGGATTGGCTTCAGTTAATCCAAAAACTTTCGAAAAAAAAATACGGTGAAACAGTCCCTTCTGAAGCAAAAGAAACTGCCAAGCGAATGAGATTTTTTCAGTCGCGAGGGTTTGACTCCGACTCCATCAGGTTTATCTTTAAATAGAGCCAGCCATCTCAGTTTCCGTAGACATAATTGACTCATAAGCGCAAAACTTGCCTACAACCCTAATGACTGATCCTAGCCACACTAGGCTTTTCCCCGTTCATATACACTTAAGATAAATGCTGAGTAAAAATACTAGTGAGTCGTTGAGGAATCCAGCTATTACCGTTGGCATCTGAGATAAAACCACAGTGACCACCATATTTTTGCTTATCGATAATTAAGTTGTCGCAGTGATCAATCTTGTCGACATCCGCAATGGGTAATATAGGATCGTCTTCTGATGCAATTAGATAAGCCTGAATGGCCAAAGTACTCAATCTACCTCCAGTTAATGCATAGGCAGAAAAGTAGCTTTGGGCGTCAAGGAATGGTGTGAATTTGGGGATAAACGTTTGATTTATATCATCAAGCGTCTTCACCTTGGCAAGATCCTCAGCAAAATTTAATTCTGGGAAATAGCTCAACTTTTTTGAAATTGATCGTGTCCAGCGTTTAAAAAAGTATTTCTCATAGATAAATAACCCCTCGTTCATTGTAGACATTGCATTATTGGGGTCAATTGGAGGACAAATTGCCACGGCTGCTTTAATACCGAGGTCTTGACCTCGGTCGGCAGCTATTCTTAAAGTAAAGTTGCCGCCAAGCGAGAATCCGGCTAAAAATATATTTTTATAGGGCCGGCCAGCGCAGAATACTTGTATTGCATCGCCGACCTCGCCGATCAATGTTGAGTTAAAGGCTTCAGGATTTAAGTGATGACTGTCTCCATGATCTCGCATATTAAGTCGCAGCACATCAAAGCCCTGCTTTAAGAGGTAATGTGCGGTTGTAACTTGATATGCAGACTGACTTGATCCTTCCCAGCCGTGGATTAGGATAACCAGCGGAGAGCTCGATGTTTTTGTTGTGTTATTATTAGCTTTGTCAAACTCTGCAGTGAGCCTAATGCCTTTATCAGTAGTAATAATCAGTTTTTCTGAATCAAGCGATTTACTGATTTTTTTAGCGCGTATCTTTCGAGGTCCAACGCTATTCATAATACTTTGTATGTGAGCGTTTTTTAAATAGGCTGGCGGGACGAATCTGTTGATTGTCATGTGATATGTTTCTTACAGTAATTAATGATAAAACAAATTATGGCTGGAATCATAGCGGTGACGGTAGCTTAACGCTATGCTTATTAATATATAGACATTGGTAGATCGGGCTTTGGTAGAGTAATTAGCGTAGTTGGTGTGCCGAGATAACGGCTTTAGTGGGTTGAAGCTAAACCTAGATTGCTTCCATAATGGTAGCTGCGTGCTTATAGTGGACTTACAGAGTGATTCCTGAGGTTTTTTATGGTGAATAAGTTTTTATTAATTTCGTTCATTTCGCTGTTATGTGCGCATACCGCTGGTTTTTCAGAAATGCCGACTGATACTAAAGTTGACGCCCAAGATCGTGTGAAAGACAGTTCAAGTGTGTTGGAGAGACTTGAGCAAATAGAGGAAGTGGATCCCAAAGGCTGGGGTATCCGCAATGGATGTATCTCTAGAGCACGCATTAAAAGCATACACTTTGTTGACGATCAGTCCGCCATCGTAAACATGATGGGTAAAAAGAAAATTCTCTTAACCATGCGTAGAGAATGCCGTGGTATTAAACGAGAGGGCTATATTACTCGTGTTCGAGGGAACACGTTGTGCGCTAAATTTGATCGCTTCGAAGTTATCGATAGAGGTTTATCTTGTGCGATTAAGTCTTTTGAGCCTTATATTGAGCCAATCACCCAAGAAGATGGTGCTGACAGCTAAGTTGATTTGAATGAGTAAGTAAGAGGTTTGTTTACTAATATGTCTAAGTCTTATGTGTTCTCAGGTTATATTTTTCTAATGCTGGGTTGCACGTCCTGTATGGCGGAGATGGTCGCTGACGGGCGCCTGGATATTTCGCCTGCTTTAGAACAGGGAGGCTTGGCAATGGGGTCAGTTCCGTCTGGCTATAGAGTCCAATATGCAGGTAAATCTTTAAAAATTTCGCCTAATGGAACATTCATTTTTGGTCTGGGACGGGATGCTCCAAATAGAGTGACTCTGTCGGTGGTTAATAATCTTGGTATAAAGACTGAGCATCAACTTCCAGTAGCGGCTAGGGAATATAACATTCAGTCAGTGAAAGGTGTACCACAGCGAACGGTGGAACCGAGTAAGTCAGACGCTGTCAGAATCAGACAGGATTCAGCATTGGTAAAAAAGTCGCGCCGAGGCAGTTCGGCTAATTTGGACTTTCTGGGCGGATTTATCAAGCCGTTAGATGGCCCCATTACAGGTGTATACGGTAGTCAAAGAATTTATAATGGCATCCCCGGGAGCCCACATTATGGTGTCGATTATGCCGCTCCAACCGGCACTCTAGTTCTAGCGCCAGCGTCCGGAAAGATCACTTTGGCACATCCTGACCTTTTTTACTCTGGTGGTACGATCATTATGGAACATGGTTTTGGGCTAACTTCATCTTTTTTACATCTTAGTGAAATTTTGGTCTCTGTTGGGCAACGCGTGGAGCAGGGTACGGCAATCGCGAGGGTTGGCGCTACGGGCAGAGCTACAGGCCCTCATCTTGATTGGAGAATGAATTGGTTGAATGTGCGAGTCGATCCGCAACTCGTTATGCGGGCTCTACCGGTAGCCCCATAGACTCAATGGGTATTTTCAAACAGATTTCTTTCCAGCCGCCTCTAGTATGGCGGTTCCCATCTATTTTGCGTACAATGACGTCCCGGAAAAATGGATGATATCAGTGGATAAAGAACTCTTAAGTATCCTTGTGTGCCCTGTGAGTAAAGCGCCACTTGAGTACGATAATAAGCAGCAGGAATTGATTTGTAAGGCTAGTGGTCTTGCCTATCCTATTCGTGATGGAATACCAGTGATGCTTGAATCCGAAGCTCGTCGTCTACACGCCGATGAAAAACTTAAGAAACGTTCCTAAACTCTAAAAATACAGGAGGCGTTGTAAATGTCTGAGACTGCCCCGACTCTATTTACACGAATCATTAATCGTGAGATTCCAGCTGATATTATTTATGAGGATGAACTTTGTATCGTCATTCACGACATTGCCCCTCAAGCCCCTATACACGTGTTGATTATTCCAAAACAACCGATCGCGCGGCTCGCTGATGCGGCGCAGACTGATCAGTCGATATTAGGACATTTGATGTTAGTTGCCGGAGATGTTGCCAGACGATTGGACGTCGATGATGCTTTTCGACTAGTGGTAAATAATGGTGCTGATGCGGGTCAAACTGTATTTCATTTACATCTGCATATTTTGGCGGGTGTGAAGGGCAGTAAGGAATTTTTTGAAACTGATATCGGTGGATAATAGAGAATTCCAAACATTTTATTTAAGATTAATATTGATTAAAAAGTGATGATAAAAAAATGATGAAAAGCGCTGACATCAGAGACGCATTCCTTAAATATTTTGCTGAAAAGCAGCATCGTATAATGCCTAGTAGCAGTCTTGTCCCCAGCAATGACCCGACTCTTTTGTTTACCAATGCCGGAATGGTGCAGTTTAAAGACGTGCTACTTGGGGCTGACCAACGTGACTATAATCGCGCCGTCTCATCGCAACGTTGTGTGCGTGCGGGCGGCAAACATAATGATCTTGAAAACGTCGGTTATACCGCACGGCATCACACTTTCTTTGAAATGTTGGGTAACTTTAGTTTTGGTGATTATTTTAAGCGTGAGGCTATTGGCTATGCCTGGGAGTTCTTGACTACGGTATTGGAACTTCCAAAAGATCGACTTTGGATAACGGTTCATATTAGTGATGATGAAGCGGCGGATATTTGGATTAATGAGATTGGCATTGACCCAAATCGCCTCTCGCGCTTGGATGAAGACAA
Source organism: gamma proteobacterium HTCC2207 (assembly GCA_905181925.1). GTDB lineage: Bacteria > Pseudomonadota > Gammaproteobacteria > Pseudomonadales > Porticoccaceae > HTCC2207. The sequence continues at coordinate 4,095 of CAJIZU010000063.1, read as the reverse complement.
CTTCTGGCAAATGGGTGACACAGGCCCCTGCGGCCCCTGCACAGAGATATTCTGGGATCATGGAGATCATATACCTGGAGGCCCGCCAGGCAGCCCAGATGACGACTTAGATCGTTATATTGAGATCTGGAATTTGGTGTTTATGCAGTTTGAGCGTGATGCAGCCGGAACTATGACGCCACTCCCTAAACCCTCAATCGACACGGGGATGGGATTAGAGCGTATTGCCGCCGTTATGCAGGGCGTTCACAATAATTATGATATCGACTTATTTCAGCACTTGATCAAATCAGCTGCTACTGTTACCGGTTGTAAAGATTTAAAGGAGAACTCACTCAAGGTTATTGCTGACCACATTCGTTCATGTGCGTTCTTGATAGTGGACGGTATCGAGCCCTCAAATGAGGGACGAGGTTATGTTCTACGTAGAATTATTCGTCGGGCATTGCGGCACGGCCACAGTTTAGGCGCAAAAGGGAGTTTCTTTTTCAAACTGGTGGACTCGTTGGGTGAAGTGATGGGCGAGGCTTATCCTGAATTGCTCCAGCAGAGTGCCGAAATAAGTAGAATCATCAAAAAGGAAGAAGAACAGTTTGCGCGCACCCTAGACAAGGGGATGGGTGTACTTGAAATGGCGCTTGCCGACCTTTCGGGCTCTGAATTGCCGGGTAAGTTGGTATTTCAGCTTTATGATACTTATGGCTTCCCGACTGACCTTACCAATGATATAGCGCGTGAAAGAGGCTACAGCCTAGATATGGAAGGCTATGAGACGTGTATGGAAGAGCAGCGAACTAGAGCGCGGGCATCTAGTCAATTCAGTATTGACTACACTAATACAATTCGTCTTGAAGGTAGCACAGACTTCTGTGGCTACGCAGTTACAGAGCTAAGTTCTGAAATTATTGGGTTATATAGTTCCGGAGAGGCAGTTGATAGTGTTTCTGAAGGTACTGATGTTGCACTGATTTTGGCTCAGACCGCATTTTATGCAGAATCAGGTGGCCAGATTGGCGACAAAGGGTTGCTTACCAAGGGGAAATCCGTCATCGCCATCAGTGATTGCCGTAAAGTCGGTAATCACCATCTTCATATTGGTCAGGTTGTATCAGGTCAGTTCAATATTGCAGATCAAGTCAATGGTTCGGTCGATGAAACGCAACGGCGGGGAGTCACTCTAAACCACTCTGCCACGCATTTACTCCATGAAGCGCTCCGGCAAGTGTTGGGTGAGCACGTTCATCAAAAAGGTTCGCTTGTTAATCATGAACGGCTACGGTTCGATTTCTCTCATGGTGAAGCCGTTACTCCAGAGCAGATAAGGCGCATAGAGCATATTGTTAATGCACAAGTTCTTAAAAACACTGAAGTCACCACAGATGTCATGAGTATGGAGGATGCTAAAGCTAAAGGTGCTATGGCTTTATTTGGTGAAAAATATGGGGATAGGGTCAGAGTGGTCAGTATCGGTGGCGACTTTTCGATTGAATTATGTGGTGGCACCCATGTGTCTCGAACAGGGGATATTGGACTTCTTCGAGTATCAGCAGAAACTAGTGTTGCTGCTGGTATAAGACGTATTGAGAGTGTTACAGGTATGGGAGCGCTAGCACTTTGTGATAAAGAACAGGATTCAATGACGGACATTGCGACGATGGTCCGCGGTGCTCGCAATGGAGTAGGTGAGAAAATACAGGGAATTCTCGATGAAAATAAGCGTCTACAAAAGGACTTGGAAAAGTTAAAGAATAAGCTTGCCAATGCCGCCGGTAGTGATCTTATGTCCAGCCTTCGTGCGGTTAGCAATATTTCGGTTTTAGCGACTATTGTTGATGGAGCTGATGCTAAAAGTTTACGTGGAGTAGCCGATCAAGTGCGGTCGAAGATGCAGACAGGTGTGTTTTTACTTGCTGCGGTGGAGGGCGAGAAAGCGGCCCTTATTGCGGGTGTAACTTCAGATCTTACCGATAAGGTGAAGGCCGGAGATTTACTCAAGTTTGTGACAGCTCAGGTTGGCGGCAAAGGTGGTGGACGTGCCGACATGGCGCAAGGCGCCGCCGGTGATGTAACGCATCTTCCATCCGCTTTAGAGTCAGTCTATGGCTGGGTGGAAAAAAATCTTACGTAGGACTAAAACACTTAACATTTAAGGCGAGTTAGCGTTTAATTCACCACTTTTTAACTATATGGACAGCGATGATGAGTTTGATCGTGCAAAAATATGGTGGCACTTCAGTCGGCTCGGTAGAGCGGATAGAGGCCGTGGCGCAAAAAATTGCCGCGAGTTATAAAAAAGGCAACCAGCTTGTTGTGGCAGTATCAGCCATGAGCGGAGAAACTAATCGCCTAATTGGGCTGGCTAACCAAATTGATGAACAAGCAAGCCTCCGTGAACTTGATGTGCTGGTAAGTACTGGGGAACAGGTAACCATAGCGCTCTTATGTATTGCGCTTCAAAAGCAGGGCATAGATGCTCGGTCCTACACGGGTGGGCAGGTACGTATTTTAACGGATGACGCACATGGAAAGGCGCGAATTAAAGATATCGACTCTCATAGGGTTGAGTCAGATCTTTCAGCGGGTAGAGTTGTTGTAATAGCTGGTTTTCAAGGTATGGACGAAGACGGAAATATTACAACCTTAGGGCGTGGTGGGTCGGATACGACGGCGGTCGCAATGGCGGCAGCGCTGGGTGCTGACGAGTGTCAGATCTATACCGATGTCGACGGCGTATACACCACTGATCCAAGAGTTGTGCATGATGCTCGTCGCCTGAATAAGATTACCTTTGAAGAAATGTTAGAGATGGCTAGTCAGGGGTCTAAGATTTTGCAGATAAGGTCAGTTGAGTTTGCTGGAAAATACAACGTTCCTCTGAGAGTGCTCTCGAGCTTCAAAGATGGTAACGGGACATTAATTTCTCTTGAGGATGATGATCAAATGGAAAAGCCGCTAGTATCAGGGATAGCGTTCAACAAGCATGAAGCTAAATTAACAATCAGGGGAATTCCAGATCAGCCTGGTGTGGCGTACAAAGTTCTCGGTGCGATAAGTGAAGCAAATATTGAAATCGATGTGATTGTTCAGAACGTAGCCAAGGATAATTCTGCGACAATAACGTTCACTGTGAATGAGAGTGATCTAAGTCAAGCTGAACGGCTTCTCAGGAATATAGCGGCTGATTTAGGGGCATTAGAAGTTGATGCCGACAAACATATTGGAAAAGTATCTATCGTTGGTGTTGGCATGCGTTCTCATGCTGGAGTTGCGGCTAAAATGTTTGAAGCACTTGCTAATGATGGCATCAACATTCAGTTGATTACTACGTCAGAAATAAAGATTACTGTCGTTATTGAAGAGAGGTATTTAGAGTTAGCCGTTCGTGCGCTTCATTCGGCGTTTGAATTAGGGAATACTGATGTTTTAAAGAGTTAATTCACAACTATATAGCGTAATCTGTTAAGTTTGCTGTCTTACAGGTTTATACAACACTATCTGAGATACTCGCAGTTACGCTAATATTTACTACAATAATAGGGTGTTCAATATATTGAGCAACCGTAATGGAGACGTTCATGTTAATTCTCACTAGAAGAGTCGGGGAAACCTTAGTTATTGGCGACGACGTTACTGTCACAGTGTTAGGGGTGAGAGGTAATCAGGTCAGATTGGGTGTGAATGCGCCTAAAGACGTTGCTGTGCACCGAGAAGAAATTTACCAGCGTATCCAAAACGAAAAAGATGCAGAAAATTCGACAGAAAGTAGTGAAAAGGACGACATCGACGTTTGATTTCTCTGTCAGTGTGATATCATGCCGCCGCTGGTCTAGGGCGGCATAGTTGTTTCTGAAACAACCGATTTTTGATCCTACCAAGACTATCACGGAGAAGTGGCCGAGTGGCTGAAGGCGCGCCCCTGCTAAGGGTGTATACGTTAATAGCGTATCGAGGGTTCGAATCCCTCTTTCTCCGCCATACACTTTAATTAAACCTCTGTTTTTACAGGGGTTTTTTTATGCACGAGTGCAAAGTGCTGTCTGGGTCACCACTTAGGTCACCACTTGGCTGAGATGAAGCCCCCACTCTCAGCAGATT
>CAJIZU010000062.1 GCA_905181925.1 gamma proteobacterium HTCC2207 | reverse complement strand
TCGCTTTCCCGATATTAAAACTCTCATTGATAACCCAGTAACCAAGCAAGAGCAATTGATCGGCGCGGCTTTTTCCAAAAGCGTGTTTTACCGCGCAGATCCATCCTCGGTTCGCTTCACCAATAATTCCGACAGCTTTGCCGGCCGTACTGAGTGGCAGTTTACCTAATGACTATTCTGCCAAGTTAAACAGCTGCGTATTACCACCACGTGCCACCAAGTTCTCTGTGCGAGTTCGCTCACTCAAGAAGCCTAACAGCCAGTGATAGTTGTAGCCTTTGTTGCTCTTGGGCCATTCTATTAGCGGAATAATACTGCCATCACGTTGAGCAATTAGCTGTCGCAGTGACTGGCTGTTGGCGTTTTTGCTATTGGCCACCACTCCGGCTATGTCAGGGTGCTGAGTTAGGGCACCAATGCGATCAAAATCAACAGTTTGTAACAGTCCGTCAGGAAGACCAACCGCGTTAAACGTATGCTGAATATCGTGTATGGCGCTAATGTGATTGTCTTGCGCTGCAATAATAACGGGGCATCCGCAAAGCAGGGCGCTGCCAATTTGTTTGACTGTCTCCTGCGCTGTGTCGCTGTCTTGCACGATAACCAACATCACACCGCGGGCGACCAGGCTCAATTGGTTTTCTTCTCCGGTTGGCCCCGGTAAAAGTAAGGGTGCGGCTAACTTTGCCCTTAGAATACCATCAACAGCGGTATCGGCCATTACGGCGGTTGCTCTAAATGTCATGCTAATACGCTGTTCAATGGCGTGTTTGTGCCAAGTTGCCATTGCTGTGTGAGCTCTGCCGACCATCGTAGATTCCTCGGTGGTGGATGCTGAGGGCAGCTGATTTAATTCAAAGTCGCGCGAGACGTTGGGTAGTTGCCGCGCGCAGTTTGAAAACTGCAGTAGGTAATTAGGGCCTCCGGCTTTGGGTCCGGTGCCAGACAGTCCTCTGCCACCAAAGGGATTTACGCCTACAACAGCCCCCACCATATTGCGGTTGATGTAGGTATTGCCAGCAATAGTATTGCGGACGACGGTCTCAGCAAATGCCTCGATGCGGCTATGAATGCCGAGGGTAAGGCCATATCCGGTGGCATTAATTTGAGCAATAACACCGTGCAGATCTTTCGCCGCGTAGCGAATGACATGAAGTACTGGCCCAAAGACTTCATCTTCAAGTTGGTCTATGGAGTTGAGTTCGAATACGTGAGGAGCAATAAAACTACCCTGTTGGCAACTTTGATCAAGTTCAACCTTGGCGATAAACGTTGCTTCACGATGCATACGCTGGATATGGGTATTCAATTCAGCTTGTGCTCCTCGGTCTATGACAGGCCCCAAATCACTACTTAGTAGCCTTGGGTCGCCAGCATGCATAGAGGCCATAGCACCGGAAAGCATGGTCAGTACATTGTCGGCGATGTCTTGCTGTAAAAACAGCACTCGCAAGGCAGAACAGCGCTGGCCTGCACTGAGAAAAGCGGAGGTAATGACATCATCAACGACCTGTTCGGGTAGGGCCGTAGAGTCAACAATCATGCAATTTTGACCACCAGTTTCTGCAATAAACGGAACTGGGCTACCGGGTCTTTCAGCCAGCTGACGATTTATGATCATTGCAGTGGCTGTTGAACCGGTGAAGGCGATCCCAGCAATATGGGGATCCTGCACCAGTAACTTACCTATTTTGGAACCGCTCCCCAATAATAAATGCAACACATTACCGGGCACACCGGCACGATGAAAAAGCTTTACTGTGTAGCTGGAAATAATCGGGGTCTGCATGGCAGGTTTGGCAATAACACTGTTACCTGTCGCTAGTGCCGCAGCAATTTGACCAGTGAATATAGCGAGGGGAAAGTTCCATGGGCTAATGCACAAGAACACACCGCGTCCCTGATAATCCTCTTCCTGGGCCTCGCCAAGCTTGCGAGCTTGCAGAGCATAGTAGCGGCAAAAGTCGATGGCTTCGCGTACTTCAGATAGACCATCATTAAGCGTACGCCCAGCTTCACGGGCAAGTATGCTCATCATCTCTGCAGAATCTTGCTCCATGTACAGCGCCACCTTATCCAGCATGGCGGCGCGCTGAGAATGGCCTAGTTGCTCCCAGTTGGGCTGTGCCAGATGTGCTGAATCTAAGGCCTTTAAAATAGCCTCTTGGTCCGCGCTGCTGTAGTGCCCAATAAGCTCGGCATTATTGGCGGGATTGAAGTGTTCCTGTAAGCCTGTACCTGAGGGATTACCCTCAATGATGGAGTGCGCGACCATAAGATCTTTAGAGGTCCGAGCAACCACCTTTAACAGGTCTGCGGTATCTTGCGGTGAGTCAAGGTCCATACCCATTGAATTTAAGCGCGCTTCATTGGCAATTTCAAAAAGCTGCTTGGGCACCGGAATTTTGCTGTGCTGATAAAGGATGGCCTGCATGACCTCTTTGCGAGTATCGCGGACTAACTCATCAACAGGCGTTTTTTTGTCTAAAAAGCGATTGACGAAGGAGCTATTCGCGCCGTTCTCAAGTAGGCGTCGCACTAGATAGGGGAGCAAGTCTCGATGATTGCCAATAGGAGCGTAAATACGTACCGGTATCTGGCGGGCTGTGGTTTCTTTTTTAAGTTGCTTATATAACCCATGCCCCATACCGTGCAGGCGCTGAAATTCAAAATTTTGGTCGCACCCTAGCTCTAAAATCATCGTGGCGGTATAGGCATTATGGGTGGCAAATTGAGCGAATATTGAGTCGCCGCCACCGATGAGTAATTCGGCACAGTATTGATAGCAGAGGTCAGTGTGGGCTTTGCGGGTAAACACTGGATAGCTCTCTAGACCCAGTTCTTGGGCGTGCTTAATTTCAGCATCCCAGTAGGCGCCCTTGACTAGGCGAACCATTATTCTGCGGTTAGTTTTTTGTGCTAAAGCAATGAGCCATTTGGCCGTGCCAGGTGCTCGTTTTTGGTAGGCTTGTAGTACAAAGCCTAATCCCTGCCAGCCTTCAAGATCTGGATCAGTAGCTAAGGCTTCAAATATATCCAATGACAGTTCTAATCGGTAGGCCTCTTCAGCATCAATAGATAAACCAATGTTGTAGGCTTTAGCCTGCACGCAGAGTTGTTTAATGCGCGGTAACAATTTCTCCATGACGCTTTGATGATGAGAAAAATAATAACGGCAGTGCAGGGCTGACAACTTAACCGATATACCATCGGCGCTATTCACGTCGACCAGAGTTATTGGAGTGGCGACACCAATTTGATTGATAGCGGCACTATATGCGTTGAAATAGACAAGCGCGTCGGGTTCAGTTCTTGCGCCTTCACCCAGCATGTCAAAGGAGAATCGTGTATGACGACTGTTTTGCTGCTTCCCTTTTTTTAGTCCTTCTTCGATGGTTCTGCCTAGCACGTACTGGCTGCCCATAATGCGCATAGCCTGCATTACTGCTTTGCGAATAAGGGGTTCACCCATGCGCACTGTGAGTTTTCTAACCCAGCTGTCGGTTTCTTCAGTGATATCAGTATCAAGGCTAACCAGCTGCCCCGTTAGCATTAGACCCCAAGTTGAAGCATTGACGAACAATGATTCCGATTGACCGCGATGATCGATCCAGTTTCCGTCCTTAAGTTTTTCGGCAATCAAACGGTCCGCAGTCAGACTATCAGGTACCCTTAGCAGCGCTTCTGCCAAGCACATTAGAGCAACACCTTCGGCATTAGATAATCCAAATTCTAATAAAAAAGCGTCTAGCGTGCCCCCCGTATCTGGATTCTTTCGGCAGTTCATGACCAATGCTTGTGAGGCTTCCAAAATAGCGTCTCTGGCGCGCTGTGATAGAGGATTAGCCTGCAACATTTGGGTGATCATCGTGTGTTCATCAGTATAAGTGATTGACTGTATTTCTCGTCGTAGCGTCGACATGTCCAGCGTATTTTGCATTAGGTCACCATTTATTTATATGCTGCATGATGGCCTATTTACATTAACATTTAGCTCTAAATTAGAGCTTTAGGCAGCAGATAATAGGGTTAATTACTTTTTTATGGGTGATTTGTCTTTTATGCAATATAGACGATAAGTTACACTTCCTCGTGGGGTAAGTGTCTAATGGTTGAGAAGTAGGGAAGATGTATGAAAACAGTTACTGAGTTAGATCGTATTGATCGGCGTATTTTAAATGTACTGCAAAAAAATGCCCGGATTGCCAATGTTGAGTTGGCCCGCCAGGTTAATCTTACGCCGACGCCCTGTTTAGAGCGTGTTAGGCGACTTGAGAAGGATGGTTTTATTACGGACTATGTGGCATTGGTTGATCCGGTGAAAGCTAATGCGGCACTTTGCGCCTATATTGAAATTCAATTAGTCAGTTCAACTACGGAGGCTTTTAAGCGTTTTAATCAGCAGATGCTAGATCTTCCTGAAGTTCAGGAGTGCCAGATGGTAGCCGGTGGTTTTGACTACTTGATTAAAATCCGTGTTGCAGATATGGCGCATTATCAGCGGTTTTTAGGTGAGAAGTTGGCGTCAATTAGTGATATCAGCCAAACGCATACCTATGTGGTGATACAAGATGTTAAGTCTGAAACAGCCCTGCAAATTAACGTCTAGTTTATATACTTGCGGGGCACTCTAGAAGGCATTCGGGTCAGAAGTTCGTAACCTATAGTGTCGCAGTAATCAGCCACTTCATTTACTGGTAAGTCGGTACCCCATAGGATGGCTTTATCCCCAATTGCAACGCTGCTTAACTCGCTAACATCCACAGTAATCATATCCATAGATACTCTACCTACGATAGGGCAGCGTACGCCATTAATGAGGACGGGTGTTCCATTAGGCGCTTGTCGTGGGTAGCCATCACCGTAGCCTACCGTAACGGTGGCGATAGTGGATGAACGTTGAGCTGTCCAGTTTCCAGTATAGCCAACGGATTCACCGGTATTTATCTGACGCAGCGATATGATTGCAGATTGAAATGTCATTACGGGTGTGAGTTGGTCGGCATTGTTCTGGGCCACCGAAAAAGGTGAATTACCATAGATCATATAGCCCGGACGATGCCAGTGACGATAGGACTCTGGCCAGCCCAAAATAGCTGCTGAGTTGGCAAGTGAAAACTGCACATTGTCATCAGCGCTAATATCATCTGTCGTGACACAGCGGTCAAAACACTCTATTTGTTCGGGGGTCGCCGTACTTTGAAGATCGTCTGCGCAGGCAAAGTGCGAGGCTAAAACAATGGTTTCTGCCACCTTGTCGGAGGCTCTGAGCTGCTGGTAGTGCTGGTCAATATCCTCGGGCTGAAAACCAAGGCGATGCATACCGGTATCGATGCCCAACCAGACGGTCACCTTCTTTTCCGCTGTCGATGTCAAAATAGCCTGTTTTTGAGGTTCGTTTTCAACCATTAACCAAAAGTTATGATCTGCTGCGACGGCGACTTCATCCGCAGAGAAAGTACCTTCGAGTAATAATATTGGCTGTTCAATGCCTGCAGATCTCAGCGCCACAGCCTCTTCAATGCACGCGACGCCAAAGGCGGGCGCATTTTGTAAGGCTTTACATACTTCCAAGGCACCATGGCCGTAGGCATTAGCCTTAACCATGGGTATTGATTTAGACGCCGGCGCCAATGAGTCTGCGAGCGCTAAATTATCGCGCAGTGCTTGTCGATTAATAATGGCTACGGTTGGTCTAGACATAATCGTTTCGCTTTTTAATAGTCATACTTGTGCTGAGTGAACAGTGTCTGAGCTGCTAGCCATATATCACCAATTTGGCCGTCACCAACAGGTGCGCCATCCACACTAACCACAGCACCTATCTCTTTAGTTGAGCTGGTGATCCAGACTTCATCAGCCGTGCGAACCTCGTCCATTGTCACAGGCCGTTCTTCGACGCGTATGGAGCCGTCCTCACGCAGTATATCAACGAGCATATTACGGGTAATACCGGGTAGAAGTTGGTTGTCTAGTGGTGGTGTTATAACCACTGAGTCTTTCACAATAAAGGCATTGCAGGCGCTTGCCTCAGTGAGTTCATTTTTGTCATTGTAAAGCAGTGTCTCGTCATTTCCCTGGGAATAACCTTCCTGAAAATGCAACACATTACCCAGCAGAGCAGTAGATTTAATATGGCAACGCTGCCAGCGCAGATCTTGACTAGTTGACACGGTATAGCGCTTGGCCGTTTCTTTGTTGGCGACCGGCGACGCGGGTATATCGAAGGTAAAACCAAATATAGTCGGTGCAACATCTTGAGGGAAAGCATGATAGCGTTTGCTATCTGCGCCGCGACTGACTTGCAGATAGATGCCTAAATTACCACTACCATTTTCAGACGCAAGTTTGGTGCAGAGTGTTTCCCAGTCTTCATGCGTCCACTGTAAACCCAAGCCAATGCCGGCTAGTCCCTCTTGCATACGTGTTATGTGGCCGTTGAAGCCAAGTAGTTTCCCTTCATAAGAGGGAATTACTTCATAAATGCCGTCACCAAACAAAAAACCTCTGTCCATGGGTGAAATTTTGGCTTCGGTGATTGGCATGTAAGAGTCGTTAAGAAAGGCAATACTCATTAATTAATCAATCCTTTAAATCAAGTGCATTCAACGTTGTAGGTATTTTTTTCACGGCCTTACAACAGCAGGTTAGTCGATGTTAGCAGTCAGTAACGTTTTAAACAAAATAAATTCGATAGGTCCTACCGACCCGATAACGACTCTGAATATTACAGGGTTAACCACTGGAGCGCTCTAACACGATAGTGGTAACGTTACGAGTTCTCTTGTTATACGAACAGGTGGGCGATTTGTATGATCCCGAGTGGACGTGGAAAGAACTTTTTATCAAGACCGTAAATTGCTTACTGAGTTACCCTAGTGTTTTGGACCAATTCTAAAGGTCAGTAGCGAAGCCAGTTAGACCTCTCAACCGATCAATCAATCGCTCGCTGACTGTTGACTCCATCCCATCTTCGGTCAAGGTGTTCTCTCCAGTCACGCCATCGACACTACCGGCGTCAGACAAATAGGCGAGCACGGCATTATTATTCCAATCCGCCAGCAGGTCTTTGCCCGCCATGACAGAGAGTAGTGCGATAAGCCCATGAGCAGCCCAGTTGGATACGTCGGCTACCAGTAATTCATCGCAACAGGTCATAGACGCTCGAATATCCAATTGACTAAGGGTATCGGCAATATTACCCATACCAATTTCATTACCACCATCGCCTATAGCAATAGTAGGGCAGGAGGCATTGATTATGAAGCTATCAAAGTTAGCGCAATGCTCTGAAATATCGATACCGCGCATGTTGTAGTACCGTCCATCAACCGCTTGGCCGGGTCGTTCAATTGAAATAATTAATGACGGATTATATTGTGCAAGAATACTCTCGGCTTGATCACCATTGAAGTCGATCTCATGAACCTGATAGTCATCTTTTAGAGCGATTGATAGGGGTGCATCACAAATTATTACAGGATTGCCGCCCAAGGTCTTTATAGCATCGTAAAGAGCAATGGCCCCCACTGGACCATCGGTCTCAAAGCTACCATTGACGGGGAACCCCGTACCAATCAGTATCGTTCCGGTTGAGCCATAAATAGTCTGGGCGGCGCGCAAATAGGAGCCACTTTGGATTGCCGGACTTACTGTTTTCATACCGCGCGGATTGAGAGCGACTAATAGCTGCTCTACCTCAACGGAGAGAAGTTCAGTATCAATCTCCGGCTGAATGCGCTGAGAATCAATATGGGAGAGCTGCAAAAGATTATGAGCATCCTCAATAGATATAGGCTCAAAGGTAACCACACTTTGTGCCGGCAACTGGACTAACTTATTTAGATCAAGAGACAATACAGAGCCAATTTTAGGGTAGCCGCCTATGGTCTGTCGGTCATTGAGTAGAATAATGGGTTGGCCATCTGCTGGCACTTGAATGGCCCCAAGACAGATACCTTCAGATAAAATACCGTTCACAGAAGGCGCGATAGATGGCCCCATTAGTCGAAAACCCATGCGGTCATTAAGATCTGATATCTGAAAGTCTGAATTAAAAAACAGGTGCTTTTGTTGGCGACTAAAATATGCGTGTTGATAGCCAAGCACCACTCTGAGTCGAGTTTTTAAGGGCGCTTTATGTAAATTCTTAGGTTGCTCTTCGCTAGGTAGATAAAATGGTGGGGTTAGTTCAGTGTCTACGCAAGGCAGTAAATCGCCACTACGCAATTGACCACCATTGCCATCTAAGCCACCCATCGACTCTCTGCCCACGGTGGAGCAGCTGCCAAATACGGGCGCAATGGAAAAGCCACCGGGCACTGATAAATAGCAACGAGTGCCAATCAAGGTAAAACCTATCTCTATGCGATCGCCCGGGTTGATTGCATGAACTTTCCAGCCAGCAACAGACTTTTTGTTGATACTTACGGGGACGGACGCGCCGGTTACAGCAAAGTAGCTCCTCACCGTTGATTCAAAAACTAAGCCACCGATGGTAACCTCTACGACTGGCGTATTTAAGGTGTTTGTGCAGAGTCGATTTGCCCATTCAAATGCATTGCGGTCCATGGGGCCGCCGACGGTCAGGCCGTTGTGATGCTGACCAATGCGCCCAGTATCCTGAATCAAGCTTAAGATACCGGGCTGAATTACCTTGAGGCCTTTCATTGTTGCCCCTCAAAGTCATTTAATTGGCCACCTAAATCAATAAATTCTTCCCTACTGATCGCTTCAAACACAACTCGATCGCCTGTTTTTACGGGCATGCTGGGTTCTTTGCTAGGATCAAACATTAGGGTGGGGCACAGGCCAATAAGGTTCCATCCACCGGGTGAAACGGCTGGATAAACGGCAGTTTGACGGTCGGCAATAGCGACTGCGCCCTTGGGGACTTTTTGGCGCGGCGTAGCTAATCGCGATGCTGCAATTCGCTCGTCAACTTCGCCAAGATAAGCAAAGCCGGGTGCAAAGCCGATAGCGTAAACACGATATTCAACAGATTGATGAATGGCAATGACTTGCTCAACGGTTAAGCCAGCATTCACCGCGAGTCCAGCTAAATCAGGACCGGATTCGACGTCATAGTAGACCGGCAATTTCACCAAAGCACCGCCCGCTGTCTCAAACGCACCCTCATTAGCCTTATCTGCCAATTGCGCTGCTGCATAAATACTTTTACTGACGGCAAAGTGGTCTGTCAGGAGCGGATTGTAAATCACTAAAATAGAGGCATATGAAGGAATAAGGTCAATCAGGCATGATTTCAAATTAACCCGAAGTGCTTCAGTCATGCGTTGAATCTTTGCTGCAATCATTGGGTCTGTTTTCGTCGATAGGTAGACGATCAACGAATTTTCACCGGCCACGGTGACGGTCAGAGTATTTTTAGACATGAGACTTTTGCGCGGCAAGAATTTGACGTATTTCACGTATCGCGGCGACGCCTTCAGCATTGTCACCATGGACACAAATAGAATCTGCTTGCAGAGCTAATCGATGACCGCTGACGGTAGTAATAGAACCCTCATTACAGAGCTGAGTGATCTGTTTTAGCATTTTTTCACGGCTGTGCACGGCTCCTGGCAGGCTCCGGCTTAGTAGAGCGCCATTGTCGGCATAACAGCGGTCAGCAAATACTTCAAAAATAAGCGATAGGCCAAAGGCTTCAGCTTCATGAGTATGTTGATCTGCATCTGGAGTCGCTTGAAGCATGAATGCAAGAGGTTGGGGGCAGTCACTGATCGCCTGCATTACCGCACTACGAATATGGCCATTTGCCATCATGTCGTTGTAGAGCGCACCATGTGGTTTGACATAGCTGACAGTTATACCTTGTGCTGTGGCGATAGTGGTCAGTGTTGCTATTTGCTCTTTGATCAGCGAAATTAGCTTATGATGCGGCATATCCATCGATAGACGACCAAAGTTCTCTCGATCGGGATAGCTCGGGTGTGCACCTACGCAGACCTTATTTTTTCCTGCGAGGTTTAAGGTATGTGCCATGACATCTGCGTCGCCGGCATGTTGGCCACAGGCGATACTTGCTTGATCTATAAACGGCATTACTTCACTGTCGACGTTATGGCTGTCGATACAGGCGCTTTCACCAAGGTCACAATTGAGTAGTAAAGTCATATCCATAGTTTAAATCAACCAGTTTACAGAGTCGCTATCTCGATCAGGGTAGCTTGGGTGAGTACCGACAGTGATCTTATTTTGTAGCGCCAAGATCACAGATGAATAATAGGGTCATATCCTAAATCAAACGGTTCTCAGTGCCGCTATTTGCTTTCAAAGTTACTGTTGAGCACGTCAGTCACCAGCATACAACCTGGGCTGTGAGTTATACAGAAGGGTGGCTTGGCTTGTTCTAAGGCTACTTGAGGTGTCACACCACAGGCCCAAAACAAAGGTTCTTCATCGCTATTAATGGTTATTGCTTCGCCGTAGTCCGGGTTGTTGATGTCCGTAATACCGATGAGCTCAGGGCTGCCATAGTGAACAGGTGCACCATGTACGCGCGGGAAACGCGCACTAATATCCGTCGCTCGAGCGGCGTCGGCTTCATTAAAAGGTCGCATGCTGACGACCATCTTGCCACTAAAAGGACCGGCGGGTTCACAATCGATATTGGTTCTATACATTGGCACGTTGCGACCCTCACTTATATTACGTACATCTAGACCTTCTGCAAGAATCGCCTCTTCGAAGGAAAATGAACAACCTAGTAAAAGGACCACTAAATCATCACGCCAAAGTGATCTAATGTCAGAGAGTTCGTCGGTCAGCAGACCATCTTCAAAAACTCGGTAACTGGAGATATCTGTTCTAACGTCGACATCTAGGCCCAATTCTGGAAGTTTAAATTCACCCGGTTTAGATGTGGCTATTAAGGGGCAGGGTTTTGGGTTGGCGAGACAGAATTGAGTGAAGTCAGCAGCCCATGCCATCGGTAATATAACCAGATTACATTGCACATAACCTTGGCAAAGGCCAGACGTCATGCCGGTATGGTTTCCCTGACGAATTTGCAAACGCAAGCGTTCAGGTGACAGACTTGTTGACATCAATCCTTGTCCTTGTGGTTTAGCCCTTTACGAGAGCATTGTCTGATAAGAAACGGACTACATCATCGGTGTCGATGTACTGATTTTCAGTCTGACGCCGATGACGGTACTCAATCTTTCCATCATCCAGGCCGCGATCACCAATGACTAAACGATGGGGAATACCAATTAACTCTATATCCGCCAACATGCCACCTAATCTCGCTTTTGCTTCATCCATAAATAAAACTTCGTAACCCAGCGCGGTGAGCTCGTCATACAGAGATTCACAGGCTAATTTAACAGGTTCAGATTTGTGCATGTTGATCGGTACGATAGCAATTTGAAAAGGGGCAATGGATTCAGGCCAAATAATACCATTGTCATCATTATTTTGCTCAATGGCGGCAGCGACAATACGACTCACCCCGATACCATAGCAACCCATACTCATGAATTGCTCTTTGCCATTTTCGTCAAGAACGGTGGCTTTCATCGATTTGCTGTATTTTGTACCTAATTGAAATATGTGTCCCACTTCAATACCACGTTTAATTTCTAGAGTCCCTTTTCCGTCAGGGCTAGCATCTCCAGTGACAACATTGCGAATGTCAGCTATGGAGAAGTCAACACAGTCACGATCCCAGTTTACGCCGGTTAAATGGTAGTCGTTCTTGTTCGCTCCGCAAACGAAGTCGGTAAGCACTGCGGCACTAGGGTCGACAAACATGGTCAAGCCTAAGTTAACCGGCCCTATAGAGCCTGGCGTGCATTGCAATGCGGTTTCAATTTGCTGTTCTGTGGCAAAACTGAGTTCGCCACTGATACCAAGAATACGCTGCGCTTTCACTTCATTTAGCTCATGATCACCACGCAACATCAAACCAAACAGCTGAATCGCACCATCATCATTCTCGGCACTAACAATGAGTGATTTTACCGTTTGATTGGCACTAACAGCTAAGAATGCACTTAAATCACTAATTGTATGAACTCCGGGCGTGGCAATTTCAGCCATTAGCGCCGTACCCGCTGCATTATTTTGTGCAGGAGGCAAGGCCTCCGCTTTTTCAATATTCGCTGCGTAGTCGCTGCCATTAGAGAAAACAATGGCATCTTCTCCGGAATCAGCAAGAACGTGAAATTCATGGGAATGACTGCCACCAATACTCCCGGTGTCGGCAAGGACTGCTCTAAATACCAGGCCGGTCCGCTGGAAAATTTCTGAATACGTTTTGTGCATGAGATCGTAGGTTTCTTGCAAAGATTCAGCATTACTGTGAAATGAATAGGCATCTTTCATGCAAAACTCACGTGTCCGCATCACCCCAAAACGAGGCCGACGTTCATCACGAAACTTGGTTTGTATTTGATAGAAGTTAGCGGGCAGTTGCTTGTAGCTGCTAATTTCACTACGAATAATGTCGGTAATCACTTCTTCGTGCGTTGGGCCCAAGCAAAACTCACGATCGTGGCGGTCTTTAATACGCAAAAGCTCGGGACCAAATTGACTCCAACGTTGGGATTCTTTCCACAGATCAGCGGGTTGCACGACGGGCATCATTAATTCAAGCGCACCCGACCTATCCATTTCTTCTCTGACGATATTCTCAACCTTACGGAATACCTTGAGTCCGAGCGGTAGCCATGAGTACAGACCTGAGGCAACCTTTCTGATCATGCCTGCTCGAAGCATTAATTTGTGACTGATCACCTCGGCATCGGCTGGGGAGTCTTTTTTAGTAGTGATTAGATATCGGCTAGCGCGCATGATTTCTCTTAAACTTTAATAGGTGACTAATGGTACCATTTTACTGACCATAACCGTTTTGGTATACAAGAAAGCAGTCTAAGGACAAAAAATGTTTCAATTACACCCTGTACTTCAAAAAGATACAGTGCTTATCGGTGAGTTTTCACTGAGCCTAGTACTGATTAGTAAAGATGCGAATTACCCTTGGGTAATCTTAGTGCCAAAAAGATCGGAGGTTAAAGAGATATACCAATTGAGTCTCGCTGACAGACAAACTCTACTTGAAGAGTCTTGTCTCCTTGCGAGTGCGCTGGTTGAAATATTTAAGCCGGATAAGCTCAATGTTGCGACTATAGGCAATATGGTTCCGCAGCTTCACATGCATCATATCTGCCGGTTCCAAACGGACCTATGTTGGCCCAAGCCCGTTTGGGGGGAAATATCACCGAGTGCTTATGCGAACGAGGCTTTAGAGGTCTTTAAACAACGTTTGCAGTTAGAACTCGGAAGCAATATTTTTCAATAAGACTTCTGAAAATTATAATGAGTTTAAAGCGCCATATCCTTCAGACCCTTGAGGGCGTGAATCTTAACTGAGGTGCGCGAAGGCTTGGCGGAAAACTGGATTGATTGACCTGTAAAGGGATTTACACCTAAGCGCGGCTCTTTTGCTGCTTTTTGGGTAGTAGTGACCTTGAAAAGTCCTGCTAGGATAAATTCCCCCACGGCACCATCAATAATATGTCGCTCAATAAGCGTGGCAAGCTCATCCAAAACGGCACTGACATCGACCTTGCTCAGGTCAGTGTTCGCTGAAATTTCATTAAGTATATCATTCTTATGAAAGCGTTCGGTAATCGGTGACATATCTTTGGCAAATGCTGCAGAGGTTTTGTTCAGTGATGTAGGCATCGTTTAGTCCCTTAAAATAATGAGTTAAGTGAAACATGACTTGCTTATAAAATTTTTATCTACCTGTATTTATAGCCTAATTTTCGATGTCTGACAGAATATTGCCAAATAATTTAAATTAATTGGTTAAAACAGTGTTGATTCGGGCATTCTCACAGAGCAGAGGCTGATGTATACTGCGCCGCCTTTGAAGCACAGTCCGATGAGCTCGCCGCTAAAATGTGGGGGGTAAAAGTATTAGGAGTTTAAGTTTGCCCATTTATGAATATCGCTGCCAGTCTTGTGGACATGAGATGGAGAAGCTGCAAAAGATGAGTGATGATCCTTTATTGGATTGTCCCGCATGCCAAGAATCAGCCCTAAAGAAACTTGTTTCTGCGGCTGGATTTCGTCTTAGTGGGAGTGGATGGTATGAAACTGATTTTAAAAAAGGCAAAATGAAAAATGTAACTAATGCTGCTTCAGCTGATAGTGCTGGATCGTCTGATAGTTTGGCAAAAAAACCAATAAATAGTGCTTCGACGACATCTGGCGCAGCCTCAAGCGGAACCTCGGGTTCGCAATAATTTTTACACTGGGAATAATAAACTAATGGATCGATCAATTTATTGTGGGTTAGTGAGAAGCTCTCATATCGATAGCGAAGTCACTTTGACGGGCTGGGTCGACCGCCGTCGCGACCATGGTGGCGTTATCTTTCTAGATTTGCGCGATCGTGAAGGTATTGTGCAGGTGGTCTTCGACTCTGATGGTGCCGAGTTCTTTAAACTGGCTGACAGTGTCAGATCAGAGTTCGTTCTCAAGGTGACGGGTAAAGTGCGTGCGCGCAGTGAAGCTACCGTCAACCCGGGCATGTCGACCGGTGAAATTGAAGTTTATGGTATTCAGCTAGAAATTCTCAATACTGCTCAAACGCCTCCTTTTCAGTTAGATGATTTTGTTACCGTCGGCGAAGATGTGCGTCTTAAATATCGCTACATGGATTTACGGCGAACCGAAATGCAAAATAGTTTGCGTTTTCGCTCTAAAATCACATCATCGATTCGTAACTATCTGGTTGAAGACGGTTTCTTAGATATTGAAACACCTATCATGACGCGCGCAACCCCTGAGGGTGCTCGAGACTACTTGATACCGTCACGGACTCATCCCGGTCAGTTTTTTGCCATGCCTCAGTCTCCTCAGCTATTTAAGCAGATGCTTATGGTGGCTGGATTTGATCGTTACTACCAGATTGCAAAATGTTTTAGAGATGAAGACCTACGCGCTGATCGTCAACCAGAGTTTACTCAAATCGATATTGAAGCATCGTTTATTGAAGAAGAAGACATTATGTCTACTACTGAGACAATGATGACCAAGCTGTTTGCTGAGCATATGGATGTTCATTTCGAAGCTTTTCCGAGAATGACCTACGGTGAGGCAATGACGCGTTACGGATCAGATAAACCTGATTTGCGAATCCCTCTTGAGTTGGTTGACATTAAAGATTTGCTTAAAGATATTGATTTCAAAGTATTTGCAGGGCCTGCCAATGATCCTGCTTGCAGAGTTACCGCGCTTAAAGTGCCTGGTGGCGCGATAATCTCCAGAAAGCAAATTGACGATTACACCAAATTTGTCAGTATTTATGGTGCCAAGGGTCTTGCATGGATAAAAGTTAATGCCCTGGAAAGTGGTATTGAAGGTTTACAGTCTCCGATCATTAAGTTTCTTGGCGAAGAAGTCACATTGGCTGTTATGCAACGCCTAGATGTCTCTGATGGCGATATAGTGTTTTTTGGTGCGGATACGTCCGCAATTGTTTCTGAGGCACTTGGTGCTTTGCGCTGCAAAGTCGGGGCAGATCTCGACCTTTTCACCTGTGAATGGGCGCCGATGTGGGTCATTGACTTCCCTATGTTTGACACGACTGAATCAGGAGGGTTGACGCCGCTCCACCATCCGTTTACTGCGCCCTCATGTTCGATTGAGGACCTAAAGTCAGATCCAGCTAACGCGTTATCTCGTGCTTATGACATGGTGCTCAATGGCGTCGAATTAGGCGGAGGCTCAATACGAATTCATGATCAGCATATGCAAGCAGTCGTGTTTGATATATTAGGCATTGATGCTGAGGAGCAGCGCGAAAAGTTCGGTTTCTTGCTCGATGCATTGAAGTTTGGTGCGCCACCACATGGGGGAGTCGCCTTTGGTCTAGATCGTCTGATTATGTTAATGGTTGGTGCAGACTCCATTCGTGATGTGATGGCATTTCCCAAGACGCAGTCTGCGGCCTGCTTACTGACTGACGCACCAAGCAATGTCGATACGGCACAATTGCGAGATTTAAACATTCGCTTGCGTAAGAAGGAAGATTAGTAGGGCATTTAGCGTATTAGCATTAATGGCAAGGCGTTTTTTAGTGGGTAAGAAATAATGGACGGTAATGATTTGGCCGTTCATCATTGATGCTCTTTTAAAAGTTTTAAAAAGTAGTCTAAAGTAAGTGGTCAGTAAAAACACGTCGCGCTAGTGGGGCGATAATTAATACTCAAACGAGTAATCATTAAACGAGGTAATACCGATGAAAGTTATAAAAAAGACAAAAGAATACGTTGTATATCAGAAAGGATCCGGTCGTTATGCGGTAAAAGATGCTGACAAAAATTGGGTCAATGGAGAAGAGAAAGTTAAAGTTTTATTGGCTGAAGGCTTAATCAAGGCAGTTATGCCCGCAGCACCAGTGGTTGAAGAAGCCCCAGTTGTTGAAGAAGCAGCTGTGGTTGAAGAGACTCCAGTTGTCGAGGAAGCGCCAGTGGTTGAAGAAGCTCCAGTGGTTGAAGAAGCCCCAGCGGTTGAAGAAGCCCCCGTTACTGAAGAGGCTCCAGTGGTTGAAGAAGCTCCAGTGGTTGAAGAAGCTCCAGTGGTTGAAGAAGCCCCAGTGGTTGAAGAAGCCCCCGTTGCTGAAGAAGCTCCGGCTGCAGAAGAAGCTGCACCTAAAGCTAAAGCTGCACCTAAAGCTAAAGCTGCACCTAAAGCTAAAGCCGCACCAAAGGCTAAAGCGGCACCCAAAGCTAAAGCTGCACCTAAAGCAAAGGCCACGCCTGCTGCGAAATCTGAGGACTAACCGACACGGTTATAACCTTAGTTTTAGAACAAGCCCTCTGAATTCTGTTCAGAGGGCTTGTTTATTTGTTGACTCAGCCCAGTGTGGTTGCAACACTCTCACTACGTAGTCACTCAAGAAGAAAAATGATTAGAATTTTGGGAATAGATCCAGGCTCGAGACGCACCGGATATGGTGTGATTGATGTTGCTGGAAGTAAAATTGCCTACATCTCCAGTGGTATTATTCGACTACCAGAAAAGTCATTGCCTGACCGGTTGAAAATAATATTTGATGGTGTCAGTGAAATCATTCAACAGTATCATCCTGAGCATATGGGTATTGAGGAGGTATTTTTTGCAAAGGATCCTCGTGCGGCGCTGAAGTTAGGGCAAGCAAGGGGGGCGGCTATTGTGGCTGGCGTTAATGCGGGGCTTCCGGTTGGCGAGTATTCCGCAAGAAGCGTCAAGCAGGCAGTTGTAGGCACTGGGGCTGCCGATAAGAACCAGGTCCAAATGATGATCAAGCAGCTATTAAAATTATCTCAGTCACCCTCTGAAGATGCGGCAGACGCACTTGCCGTAGCCATTTGTCATGCCCATAGCATGCATACTAAAGCAGCGTTGGGGAATACAACCACAGGTTTTTCTCGTGGTAGACATAAGTAAAGGTACCTTACACCAAAAATTTAAAGAGATTAACGGCATATGATTGGACAAATTACAGGAATAATCGTTAGTAAAATTGCACCGGACGTACTGGTCGATGTGCAGGGCGTTGGCTATGAGGTGCTGGTTTCTTTGGGCACGTTTTTTGAACTCCCGGAGGTTGGCGGGGGAGTCACCTTACACACGCATTTTGTCGTTCGAGATGATGCCCAATTACTGTTCGGATTTTCGTCGTTACCAGAGCGAAGCTTGTTTCGTACTCTCATTAAAGTTAATGGAGTGGGTCCAAAAATGGCCCTGGGTATTCTGTCTGGAATGACAGCGGGTGAATTTGCTCACGCCATACGCACCAATGATGTTGCAACCTTGGTAAAACTTCCCGGGGTAGGTAAAAAGACCGCAGAGAGACTAGTGATTGAAATGCGAGATCGAATCGATCACATTGACGTAACTACTAATGCAAGCGTTGCAGTTAAACGACCGGATATACAGCAAGAGGCAGAGAGCGCATTGATAGCGTTGGGATACAAGCCCCAGGATGCCGCTAAAATGATCAGTCGTACCGAGAGTGATCAAGTAACGACGGCGGAGCAATTGATTAGAGGAGCCTTAAAGTCGATGGTATCTAAATAAACGTCGGAATTTATAAATGTTGCCTGTTTAATTTTGTTGTTTAGTGAAAGTTTAACACCACCAATGTATGCTAGAAGACAAATTCGAGACCTTATCCAATGATAGAGCCTGATCGCTTAATTTCTCCTGACATCTCTGCATCTGAAGAGCGCTTTGATAGAGCGTTGCGTCCTGTAACCCTAGAGGAATATGTCGGTCAGCCTGTTGTTAAGCAGCAACTTGAAATCTTTATCGAAGCCGCACGTCGTCGTGCAGAGCCTCTTGACCACACTTTGGTGTTTGGTCCTCCTGGATTAGGGAAAACGACGTTAGCGCATATTATTGCTAATGAGATGAAAGTCGATCTTAAAACCACTTCGGGTCCAGTGTTGGAAAAAGCTGGAGATCTCGCTGCATTGCTAACAAATCTTGAATCGGGTGATGTTTTGTTTATTGATGAGATTCATCGACTTAGCCCGGTTGTGGAGGAGATTCTCTACCCAGCCTTGGAAGACTACCAGCTAGATATCGTTATAGGCGAGGGGCCCGCTGCACGCTCTATAAAACTGGACCTGCCGCCCTTCACCTTGGTGGGAGCCACTACGCGAGCTGGGCTTTTAACATCCCCTCTTCGAGACAGATTCGGTATTGTTCAGCGATTAGAGTTCTATTCGGTGGAAGATCTAGCAAGTATTGTGCGGCGAGCAAGTAATATTCTTAATGTGAAAATCGACGAGCAGGGTGCGCAAGAAATTGCCTGCCGAGCCCGAGGAACACCTCGAATAGCAAATAGGCTCCTGCGGCGAGTCAGAGACTATGCTGAAGTGAAAGGTGATGGATCAATTACTCAGCAGACCGCAGATGCGGCACTTAATATGCTCAATGTCGATCAGAGTGGCTTTGATCATCAGGACCGTCGTTTACTATTGACCTTGATGGAAAAGTTTGACGGTGGCCCAGTCGGAGTGGACAGTTTGGCGGCAGCTCTGAGTGAGGAGCGAGGAACGATCGAAGACGTACTTGAGCCATACTTGATTCAGCAGGGTTATTTGATGAGAACATCAAGAGGCCGCATGGCGACACGGATGGCCTACGAGCACTTTGGTCTTAAAAGTCCAAAACGTATACAGCAACAAATGGATGCCATGGATGACTGAATTTTCTGTGCCGATGCGTGTCTATATTGAAGACACAGACGCCGGTGGCATTGTCTACTACGCTAATTACCTTAAATTTATGGAGCGCGCTAGGACTGAGCTAATGCGTAGCTTGGGTTATGATAAGCCCGCTCTTTTTGATGGATTGCAGTTGGTAGTTCATGAGGTGCAAATTAAATATCATAGCTCTGCGGTATTAGATGATGAAATTAGCGTGGCTGCAACTGTAGATGCGGTTAAAAAAGTGACCCTTTTAATGAGCCAAAATGTCTACAGAGGCGATACACTTTTGTGTGAAGGGCACGTCAAATTGGCCTGTTTAAATGCATTGACTAAGAAGCCAGCGGCAATGCCAACGCTAATGGTTCAAAAATTAAATGGCCTTATGGCCGGAAATGGGAGTGTAAACCAGTGAATGAAGACAATCTGTCCATTCTCGCGTTAGTTGTAAATGCTAGCGTGCTAGTTCAAGCGGTTATGGGAATCTTATTCATTGCGTCTGTAATGTCTTGGATTATGATTGTTCAGCGGGGAATTTTTCTCAGCCAAGCACAAAATAATTTTAGAGCGTTCGAGGACACGTTTTGGTCGGGTGTTGATTTAGCGGAGTATTATCAAGAGTTGACTCAGAAGGCCAAGGACATAGGTACATCGGATGGTATTGAAAATGTGTTTAGGGCAGGTTTTAGAGAATTTAATCGATTGTCGCAGTCGGATAAAGTTGATCCCGATGCGGTGATGGAAGGTACCGATAGAGCAATGCGAGTTGCATTATCTCGAGAGGACGAAAAGTTGGGCGTTAATTTACCTTTTCTTGCCAATGTTGCCTCGGTGAGTCCTTATATCGGTTTGTTGGGTACCGTGTGGGGAATTATGGACACAGTAAGAGGGTTGGGCATGATGCAGCAGGCAACCTTGGCCGCTGTCGCGCCGGGTATTTCTGAGGCATTAATACCCACAGCGATGGGCCTATTTGCGGCCATACCGGCTGTAATAGCTTACAATCGCTACGCGGCAAAGGTTGAGGGGATTAATACAAGCTATGAGACCTTTTCAGATGAGTTCTCCAGCATTTTACATCGACAGGTTTACTCGAGATAGATTGGATTTTGGAGTTTAGGGTTTGTGAAGCGAAGAAAACCGAAACGTAAATTGGTAGCTGAAATCAATGTAGTCCCCTACATCGATGTCACCTTAGTTCTAATGGTTATATTCATGATCACGGCGCCGCTGCTGATGCAGGGGGTAAAGGTTGAGCTACCGACGGCTAATTCTGCACCGATGGATAGTAAAGACCAAGAGCCGTTTATCGTCTCTATAAAAGCGGACGGTACTTACTGGATTGATGTCAAAGGAAACAATGAAATACAGTCATTGGGGCGCGTTAAAGAGCGTGTGACAAAAATCCTGAGCCAACAGCCTCAGACACCGATTCTTGTTTGGGGCGATGCGTCGGTGGACTACGGTACTGTGGTAATTCTAATGAGTGAATTACAGCTTGCCGGAGCAATATCGGTTGGGTTGGTTACTGAGCCTGCTCAGTAGTAGTATGAATAAGTCTCTCAGTTATGGCATTGGTGTTATCGGCAGTCTTTGCGTACATGCGTTAGTGTTGAGTGTACTGATGATCCCGAGTAGCCAGGATACCAAATCCATAATAATACAACCGCAATACATCAATGCGAAGCTCGTCCAATTAGCGCCAAAGAAAAAGATAGTGAGCAAACCAAAGAAAATTAAAAGTAACAGTGCAATCAAGAAGCGTGAAAAACAGCGTCGCTTAGAGTTGGCCAAGGCGAAACAAAAAAAAGCTGATGAATTAAAGCGAGCGCAGGCTGATCTTGAGCGTGAAGAGGAGCGGTTAGATAAATTAAAGCGTGAAAGGCTTGAGCGTGAGCGCTTGGCTGAGTTGCAGCGTGAGCAAGTGGCGGCAGAATTTGCACAGGCTCTTGCGGATGAGCAAGTTTTGATTAATGTGCAGGAAGGAGAGGAAGAAGCAAACAGTTATCGACAGCTTATTCAGCAACGTCTGTCGGAGAATTGGAGTCGCCCCCCAAGCGCTAGGAGAGGAATGGAAACCTTGATTAGATTGCAGTTGGTCCCTACCGGCCGTGTTGTTGGAGTGACCGTATTAAAGTCCAGTGGCGATTCGGCTTTTGATCGTTCGGTAGAGCAGGCGGCGTTCAAAGCGGCACCATTTGTTGAATTGCAGCAAATGTCGCCTAGTTTATTTGAAAAGAAGTTTCGAGAAGTCGATGTTTCATTTAGTCCGCAAGACCTTAGGTTATAAAATAACGGAGATAAGATGGCACACAAAACAGTATCGTTGCGGAATCCTTATTCTGTAGTTCTGCTATCCCTCACGCTAATTATCTATCCATTGACTGCGTGGAGTGAGTTAGTGATTCGCGTTACCCAAGGTAATGATCAACCTACTGTGGTTGCTGTGTCGCCGATGATAATGTCCGGTGTTCAACTAACTGAAGATGTTAGTGCAATTGTCGAGTCAGATTTGCAAAGAAGTGGTCTGTTCAAAACGATTCCTCGCGCCAATATGCTCGCATTTCCCTCTGAACCTGAGGATGTTTATTTTAGAGATTGGCGGTTACTGGGTAGTGAATATTTAATTGTGGGTTCAGTCTCGTTACTCACAGAGGGCGCTCTTGAGTTGAGTTTTAGTTTGCTCGATGTAAACGCTCAAAAGACGGTCTTTAAGCACAGCGTTAAAGGAGTAGAGGGACAACTCAGGGATCTCGCGCACTTGGCGAGCGATAAGGTCTATGAAGAAATAACGGGTATTAGAGGCGCTTTCAGTACACGTCTGGCCTATGTCACAGCAAAACAAAAAGACGGCAGCCTAGTGTATCGATTAAATGTGTCAGACTCTGATGGTGCTAGAGAGAAGATAATGCTCAAATCCTCAGAGCCGATAATGTCTCCGGCGTGGTCTCCTTTGGGTGATGAATTAGCTTATGTGTCCTTTGAGACCGGTAGGCCGGCAATTTTCCGACAGAGCTTAACTACAGCCGCTCGAAAGCAATTGACTAATTTCCGAGGGCTTAATGGCGCTCCATCATGGTCACCAGATGGTAAACAGTTAGCTTTAGTGCTGTCCAAAGATGGAAATCCTGAGATTTATATCTTGGATCTTGAGTCAAGTAAGTTTGCGCGAATGACTCGCCATTTCGCTATTGATACCGAGCCAACTTGGACTCCGGATGGAAAAAGCCTATTATTTACCTCTGATAGGGGAGGTACTCCACAAATTTATAAATTAACGGTTGCAACTAAGGCGGTGCAACGAATAACATTCCAAGGTAACTATAATGCTCGACCTAGCCTAGCGCCTGATGGACGCACTTTGGTCGTGGTCCATCGCGCATCTGGTGTTTTTCATATCGCAACACTTGATTTGGTCACTGGTCGAATGTTAGAGCTGACGGAGACTCGTTTAGACGAATCTCCGACAGTGGCACCCAACGGGGCAATGGTAATTTATGCGACAAAGCAGGGCGATAGAGGAATTTTGTCTGCCGTGTCGTTAGATGCGGGCGTTAAATATTTTTTACCCGCTAAATCTGGTGACGTAAGAGAACCAGCGTGGTCGCCGTTCTTGAGATGAACGCTTTAGTTAACATGATACAATCACCTATAATTTTATTAAGGAGCAATAAATGAATATTTCTGCAAATAAATTCGGTCTTCCTATTCTATGTTTGTCAGTATTACTTGCCGGCTGTAGTTCGGCTCCGGTTGATGAAACTACATCTACGATTGAAGATACTACTGTCCAAACTGCGTCTCTAGAGATGGAGATGGAGATGGAAGCAGAGAAAGCAGCAGCAATGGCTGAAGCCGCCGCTGAGTCGGTTAATTCTGCGGATACTGTGTTTTACTTTGCATTCGATAAAGCAGTGCTCAGCGATGACTCTCGAGCGGCGCTGATTGAGAATGCTCAATTTTTGATGAGTAATCCACGAGCAGTGCGTCTAGAAGGTCACGCTGATGAACGTGGTACACGCGAATACAATATGGCTCTAGGTGAGCGCAGAGCTAACGCAGTTAAAGATTTCATGATTCTGCAAGGTGTTTCGGGCAGTATGATTGAGGTGGTCAGCTATGGTGAAGAGCGAGCGGCTTCTTTTGGTAGCAATGCCGCGGCTTGGAGCATGAATCGTAGAGTTGAACTCAAGTAGAGTTAGCGTTGTTGGCTGTTATACAGCCAGTCTATCGGGTGGCTGGAGTTGAATGACTTCAGTCGCTGATTTTTCCATGAACATTAGCCACTAGTGAGCTGAAATGAAATTAGGCCCAAGACTCTGCGTCCTCTTTTTGAGTATACCTTCCGTTGCTATGGCTCAAGATCTTGTTCCGATTGTAGATGCGGCTAAAACGTCTGCGTCTAACGCTGACAGCGTCGTTACGGAGTACATGTCTAGTCCAGTCGTGGAGTTAGCGAGTAGCCGCTATGACATTATGCAGAACCTGCAAGAAGAGGTCAGAATGTTGCGGGGGTTGGTAGAAGAGCTCTCCTATGACCTACAGCAGGTCAAACAGCGCCAACTTGATGACTATCTTGATCTTGATCGCCGTTTAGGCCTTGGACGTAACATAAATGAGTCTGCAGTTTCTGATCGGTTCACCAGCCCTGTTGCTATTCTTGACTCAGAGGATGCACAAGCCGCTTTAGCTTCTTCTGGAAAAAGTGCTGCGATGGATGTAAGTACATCCCCCGTAGGTGTAACCTCAGATCTTGTTGATGATGAGTCATTGGTCAAAGCCGACTATAATGCAGCGTCAAAAAAGCTTCTTAAGGAGAGAGATATTGAAGGGGCTGCGGTTGCCCTAAAGATGCATTTAGAAACTTATCCGGGAAGTCCGTTCGCTGCGAATGCTCATTATTGGTTGGGTGAAATATATCTATTGCAAGGTGACACAGAGTTTGCAAGGCAAGCGTTTACTAACATTGTTGAACGTCATGCGGATCATCCAAAAGCAATGGATTCCAGATTTAAGTTAGGTAAGATATATTTTCAGTTGGGTGAGGTCGACCGTGCTAGAAATCTGCTCGAACAAGTGGCTCAAAGTCCAGGTGGCGCGGCCGCTAAAGCCCGTAATTTCTTAGATAAAAACCTCCAGTAAAAGGTTGTCCGTCAATGTCTGATAAGGCCGTTATTTTAGTCTCCGGTGGTTTAGATTCGTCTACTGTTTTAGCGATGGCTGTTCAGCAAGGTTACCAGTGCTATACGTTGAGTTTTGATTATGGGCAGCGACACCGCTCAGAACTTGATGCTGCGGTTCAAGTGTCTGAATCTATGTCGGTGGTCGAACACAAGGTTATCAAACTTGACTTAAAATCAATCGGTGGGTCGGCACTTACCGACGTTGAAATAGCGGTACCGGAGCAAGAAACGACAGGTATTCCGGTAACCTATGTGCCCGCCAGAAATACCGTCTTTTTATCAATTGCTTTGGGCTGGGCTGAAGTGATTGAGGCTAACAAGATATTTGTTGGTGTTAACGCCGTCGATTATTCAGGTTATCCAGATTGTAGGCCTGAATATATTGCCAGTTTTGAAGCTATGGCTAATCTTGCTACTCGAGCGGGGGTAGAGGGAAATAAGTTATCCATTGAGGCACCCCTTATTGACATGAGTAAAGCCCAAATTATTCAAGCGGGATTAGAGCTTGGAGTAGATTATGGCCAGACAGTTTCATGTTATCAGGCTGATTTTGAGGGTGTTGCTTGCGGTAAATGTGACAGTTGCCGACTGCGTGCACAAGGCTTTGAAGAGGCAGGAGTAAAAGACCCTACAAGATATCAAAATAACGCTTGAATTTTATCATCTGGTCCGTATGATACGCACCTCCTCTGAGGGCCGTTAGCTCAGTTGGTAGAGCAGTTGGCTTTTAACCAATTGGTCCCGCGTTCGAGTCGCGGACGGCCCACCATTTTTTAAGCATCTTTCCTCGCGCC
>CAJIZU010000061.1 GCA_905181925.1 gamma proteobacterium HTCC2207 | reverse complement strand
CCGCTATGGTTGGTGGCGTTGCGATGTCAGCAGATGTTGCCAAAGAAGAGGATATTCTTCGAGTCATCGAAACAACGGAAACCGATATTGGGCCGATTGATTTGTTTTGTTCAAATGCTGGCGTGGGTATGGGCGAAGACCTCACCTCACCTAATTCGGAATGGCAAATGATTTGGGATATCAATGTTATGTCCCATGTTTATGCCGCGCGGCATTTGGTACCAAGAATGGTTGCTCGTGGTGGTGGTTATCTGATGAATACGTCTTCTGCCGCTGGCCTGTTAAATCAAATTGGCGGTGCGGCTTACGGCGTCACTAAGCATGCCGCAGTGGGGTTTGGGGAGTGGGTTGCTATCCATCACCAGCATGAAGGCATAAAAGTGTCTATGTTGTGCCCCCAGGCGGTTCGAACGCCGATGACCGAGGTCGTAAACGACGCAACAGCTGCTGCTGCTAGCAATGGGATGATTGAGCCGGCCGAATTAGCGGAAACGGTTGTTGAGGAGCTGCGAAAAGAGAGTTTTATTATTTTGCCGCACCCGATTGTATTAGACTATATGCGTAACAAAACGAACAATTATGACCGCTGGATCGGTGGTATGAACAAGCTAATGAGAAAAATAAAAGGTCTAATTTAAATAATTATCAACTAACAAATCAAGAGGGTATCTGATGGGTTTTGAGTTAACCGCTCGGGCGGAAGAAATAAATAATAAGTTAAAGGCTTTTATGGATGAACATATTTATCCGCGGGAGTCAGATTACGACGACTTTACCAATGATCATAAAAACTTGTGGCAATACCCCGAATGGTTTGAAGACCTTAAAGTAGAGGCTCGTAAACAGGGACTTTGGAATCTCTTTCTGCCAGCAGAGTACCAGCCTTGGAGCCCAGGGCTAAGCAACGCTGAAATAGCACCACTTTTTGAAACTATGTCTCGCTCAGCGTGGGCCCAGCAAATATTTAATTGTAATGCGCCTGATAGAGGCAATATGGAGGTGCTGGCTAAGTACGGTACGCCAGAGCAGCAAGAACAATGGCTGATGCCTTTGCTAGCCGGAGAGATTCGGTCAGCTTATGCCATGACTGAGCCAGATGTAGCGTCCTCCGATGCGACCAATATGGAGCTTAAGATTGAACGCGACGGTGATGATTATGTCCTCAATGGTCGTAAATGGTGGACAACCAATGTTATTGGACCGAAGTGTAAGGTGATGTTGGTTATGGGTAAGTCGAACCCCAATGGCCCTCGTCATCAACAGCATTCAACCATACTTGTGCCAACGGATGCGCCTGGGGTGACTATTGCTCGGCCGTTGCGAGTATTTGGTGAATATCATTCTCCCGGCGGGGAAGGTGATGTTATTTTCAGAAATGTTCGGGTTCCAATGACAAATCTTATTTTAGGTGAAGGTAGAGGCTTTGAAATCGCCCAGGGTCGGCTTGGACCTGGCCGCTTCCAGTACGCAATGATGTTTGTTGGTATGGCTCAGCGGAGTTTGGAGCTAATGTGTGAACGCGCAGTGAGTCGTGTAGCTTTTGGTGAGCAGCTGAGTAAAAAAACTAGTGTTCAACATGAAATAGCCAGAAGTCGCTGTGATATTGAACAGTGTCGATTGCTGGTGTTGTCGGCTGCAGAAAAGATGGATAAGTACGGTATTGATGCCGCGCGTGCTGAAATCTCAATGCTCAAAATTGTTGCTCCAAAGATGTGTGAGGATGTGTCTAGCCGTGCTATGCAAATATTTGGTGGTATGGGTGTCAGTCAAGACACGCCATTGGCGCATATTTTCACGACCAGTCGTTTTTGTCGAATTGCTGATGGTCCAGATGAGGTGCATATGTCTCAGTTGGCAAAATTAACTATCCGTTCATTGGCAAGACAGTAAGAGAGACTGATATGAGTTCAATTAAAGAAGTTTTCAACGTAATTTCGGATGTGGTGCGGGCTTTGCCTGTGTTATTGGCGAAACAACCGACATCGAATGATCCTGCGTCAATAGCCTCAGTATTTGAGGATACTGTGGCGCGCCATCCTGACAGAAATATGATCGTCTTTGAGGGTCGAGAGATTAGCTGGGGAGAGTTTAATGAGCTGGCTAACTCTTTTGCCCATGCATTAGTTGCTCGTGGTGTTAAGCGAGAAGATTGCGTTACCGTTATCATGGAAAACCGCATCGAGATGTTGGCTGCAATCATAGCTCTGCAAAAGATCGGTGCTATTGCCGGAATGGTTAATCCTGGTTTAGTCGGCGCTCAGTTAGCGCACTGCATCAATGTGACTAAATCAGTAAAGTGTCTTGCTGGAGAAGAAATATTTAGCAGCGTAATGGATGTTCGTGCGAACCTAGATATGGAAGATAAGGACATTCTTTGGGTGGCGGATCTACGTGAGAGTCCTCGGCCGGAGCCCATGGAAGACATTATGGGTGTGCTAGAGCAATACCCAACGACGAATTTGGAAGATACCAAAACGATTTTAGCCGGTGCAACCGGCTTTTACATATTTACCTCTGGTACAACAGGAATGCCTAAAGCTGCGAAAGTAGGGCAGAGGCGCTTGTTAACAGCAGGGAACTCGTTTAGTAAAGTGGGCGTTAGAGCAAAACCAACGGATAGAATGTATTTGTGCTTGC
This sequence comes from gamma proteobacterium HTCC2207, assembly GCA_905181925.1. Classification (GTDB taxonomy): domain Bacteria; phylum Pseudomonadota; class Gammaproteobacteria; order Pseudomonadales; family Porticoccaceae; genus HTCC2207. Next base: position 2,427 of record CAJIZU010000061.1, on the reverse strand, counting down.
CTCTCTTTCACGGGACAGGTTTCATCTGTGGTGTAAATAGCGCTATTTTCAGCGGTGCCTCGATGTTTTTACGTCGCAAATTCTCAGCGTCCGCGTTCTGGCCAGAAATTCAAAAATATCAGTGCACCATCTTTTTCTATGTTGGAGAACTGTGCCGGTATCTTGTCACGCAGCCACCTTGCCCCGAAGAGCTAAATAACCCGTTAGATAGAGTTTTTGGAAATGGCTTACGTCCGGATGTCTGGGATGAGTTCAAAGGACGTTTTGGTATCGATCGAGTCTGTGAATTTTACGGTTCCAGCGAGGGAAATGTGTCCTTCATCAACGCCTTTAATAAAAATAAAACCATCGGCTATTGCCCTGGAACTATCATACTTGTGGAATATGATATTGAGCAGGATGAGATGGTGCTGGATGCGGAGGGTAAATACATTCAGGTAGAGTCCGGAAAGCCGGGACTATTGCTGGCTGAGATTGACGATCGTTTTCGATTTGATGGCTACACCGATGTTGCAGCATCTGAAGCAAAGACCCTGAGAGACGTTATAAAACCTGGTGATGCTTGGTTTAATACTGGCGATCTTATTACTGAGGTTGATGTAGGGTTTACGATGGGTAAACCGCACTATCAGTTTGTTGATCGCGTAGGTGATACCTTCCGGTGGCGTTCAGAAAACGTGTCGACAAATGAAGTAGGCGAGATTTTAAATGCTAATGAGCAAGTCGAAATTGCGAACGTTTACGGCGTCGATGTCCCTGCTGCAGAGGGTAAGGCTGGTATGGCTTCACTAGCTCTAAATCCAGAATCTGTATTCGATCCTGTTGAGTTTTCAGCCTATGTCACTGCTAATTTACCTGCCTTTGCGCAGCCCGTTTTTGTCCGGATTCAGTCGGGGATGACCACCACCGGTACGTTTAAGTTGGTAAAAGGTGAGTTACGCAAGCAAGCCTTCCATATAGATCAACTAGACGGTGACGAAGTGTACGTTCAATTGCCACGCACCAGTCACTACCAGCTGCTAGACCAGAAATTATATGAGTCGATCAGAGACGGGCTCGCAGGGTACTAAACGAATACTACAGAAGGAGTTTATGGGTGGATTTTTCATCAGATGTTATCACTATTGAGAAAACAGGCGCGGTAGGCACAATTTGGCTTGATCGCCCTGACAAATACAATGCTCTATCTGAGCCAGTTTGGCTCGCTATTCCCGAGGCCCTTAAGTCTCTCGAGGCAGATGCTGATATTCACTCAATCATTGTTGCGGGCCGCGGTAAGCATTTTTGTGTCGGTATCGATTTGGTTCAGAGTGGTATGGGTACCCATCAAAGGCCTGCTGGCGAGTCCGAGGCGGTAGCGAATCTCAAGCAATTACAGGGTACTAGCAAGTTTCAGGCCTCTATATCGTCTCTCGCTGAATGTCCATTGCCCGTTATCGCTGTGGTACACGGTCATTGTTTGGGAGCAGGTATAGATATGATTACTGCTTGTGACATCAGAATTGCGGCAGCGGATAGCAACTTTAGTGTGCGTGAGACACGTATTGGTCTGGTAGCTGATGTTGGCACACTGCAACGATTACCTAAAATATTGAATGCCGGTCATGTAGCAGAGCTGGCCTACAGCGCAAAAGATATCAATGCCGCGCGGGCGGAGAAGATTGGCTTAGTAAATGATGTCTATGAGACTTTTGATGCGGCTTATGCAGAGGGAATGGCTCTGGCGACTATTATCGCAGCCAATCCGCCCATGGCAGTAAGAGGAACTAAGTTTATGCTTCAGCAGGGCGAGACTTTGACGACAGAACAGAGTTTATTGATGAATGGAATGTTCACGATGATCACTAGCTTAAAATCTAATGATCTTCAGGAGTCCATGCATGCCTTTGCTGAGCGGCGGCCGCCTGTTTATACTGGAACGTAGAGATACACTTAAGTCGTAACCAAACCGTTAATTCACCTAGTTATTTTGAGAGGATATTATGAGTAATACCGCTTATATTTATGATGCAGTGCGAACACCGCGAAGCAAGGGCAAACCTGGAGGCACACTTCACGAGGTAAAGCCCATTGATCTAGGTGCTGGCGTACTTCGAGCCCTCCAAGAGAGAAATGACCTTGATACGTCTTATGTTGATGACGTGATTATGGGGTGCGTATCACCTGTGGGTGAGCAGGGCAGCGACATAGCAAAAATGATGACTCAAAATGCCGGTTGGCATGAGTCAGTTGCCGGCGTGCAACTGAATCGTTTTTGCGCATCAGGATTAGAGGCGGTCAATACTGGCGCACAGAAGGTCGCGTCCGGCTGGGAGCAGTTAGTGGTTGCCGGTGGTGTTGAATGCATGTCACGGGTGCCTATGGGCTCTGATGGCGGTTCAATGATGGGTGATGCTGCGTTTGCTATTCAAGAAAGCTTTGTTCCTC
>CAJIZU010000060.1 GCA_905181925.1 gamma proteobacterium HTCC2207 | reverse complement strand
ACGAATGATTCCGTCCGATACGGAAACAATGGTGCCCTCATTTTGGGCTTCTGATGAAACATCAAGGTTGTCAATACGACTCTTGATAATTTCGCTGATCTCTGATGGATTCAGTTGCTGCATGCTTAGGCCTCAATCCTTAGGAATTTAGTGACTCGGCGAGTTTGGTCAAACGACCGCGAATGGAACCGTCTATAACGGTGTCCCCGGCACGGATAACCGCACCACCCAACAGGCTCTTATCTAAACTAACCTGCATATTTACTTTACGTTGTAACTTTATGCTTAGTGCTTCGGATAACATCTTTTGTTGCTCTGCATCCAACGGCTGTGCTGACACAACATCTACATCGACCGCTTTCTCTCGGTTCGCCTTCATAATTTCAAACTGATAAGAAATTTGTGGTAGCAAAGTTAACCGTCTGTTCTCGGACAAAATAACAATGAAGTTTCGTCCGGTAGCATCAAGAACATCACCACAAAGATCAATAATGGTTGCTGATTGATGCGCAGGAGTAGAGCCTGGAGATGCCAATAATTTCACTACCGCCGCATGCTGAGTAACTGCTGCTGAAGTAGAAAGACTATCAGCCCAACCTTTAAGATCCGACGCGCCAACAGCAAACTCAAAGGCTGCCTTAGCGTACGGTCTTGCTAGAGTGCTCAATTCTGCCATGATAAACCTCTATTAAAGCTGCGACGCTAAATTGTCGACTAGCGCGCGATTAGCTTTATCATCTATGGACGCTTCAAGAACCTTCTCCGCGCCCGCTAAAGCTAATCCCGCCACTGAAGCGCGAAGCTCTTCTTTAGCTCGATTAATCTCTTGTTCGATTTCTGCTTCAGCAGCAACCTTCAAACGATCGCCTTCGGTAATCGCCTGCTGCTTAGCTTCTTCAACAATTTGATTTGCTCGCTTATTTGCTTGATCAACGATGCCTGCAGCTTCCTGCTTAGCTTCCTTCATCTGGTCAGTTGCCTTGTCCTGCGCAGCCTCTAGATCGCGCATGGCACGGTCAGCTGCATCCAGTCCATCAGCAATTTTCTGCTGCCGTTCTTCCATGGCCGTAATAATGACTGGCCACACAAACTTCATGCAAAACCACACAAAGATTGCAAAGGTCACCATTTGACCGAAAAGCGTTAGATTAATATTCACGCCAATACCTCATTAATGAAAGTCGGGTTAAAAATTAAGTTGCTGTTATGCGCCAACACTTGGAGCAACAACAAAAATCAAATACATTGCGATACCAACACCAATAATTGGCACAGCATCAATCAAACCAGCTAGCAAGAACATCTTACCCTGCAGCATAGGCCCTAGCTCTGGCTGACGAGCTGTTCCTTCGATCAACTTTCCACCCAACAAACCCATGCCAATAGCGGCACCCAATGCGCCCAATCCAAGCATAATCGCCGCTGCAATAATTACAAGTTCCATCGTAAACTCCCGATTTCAGTAGTTAAAAATAAAAAAATTAATGGTCTTCTTCGTGCGCCATACTTAGGTAAACGATTGTAAGAACCATGAAAATAAATGCTTGAAGAGTAATAACCAAAATATGGAAAATTGCCCAACCCCACTGCATCAACCCACCACCCAGAGCAAAAACACCGCCGCCGATGGTTAACAAACCCAACGTCAGCAAAACTGTTCTACCCGTAGATATCTTTCCTCGCAGGTTCATCCAACAAACCCCACAAACTAGGACGAAGATAACTAACCAAAAAATAGCATTAGTACCCTCTCCAAATAATTGAGCATTTAGCCCTCCGGTGACTAAACCAGTGCCGGCCCCGGCAGCAAACATCATAGCAATCAGAATGAAAATCATCTCACCGGCATACATATTACCAAAGAGTCTTAGCCCTAGAGAAAACGGCTTGGCTAACAGACCAACAAGCTCCATAAATAAATTGATCGGAATAAATGCCCAATGGTTAAACGGATGCATAGTGAGCTCTTTAATGAACCCCACTCCTTTAATCTTAATATTGTAATAGAGCATTAGAACAAAAACGCCTAACGCCATTCCCATTGTAATATTGGGGTCGGTTGAAGGTACAATTTTTTGATACTCAACACCCGCCAACATTAACACCTTAGGGATCAAGTCAACCGGAAGTAAATCCATCAGATTCATTAAAAATATCCACACAAAAATAGTCAGCGCCAAAGGCGCAACCATTTTATTTTTACCGTGAAAACTATCCTTAACGGTACTATCAATAAACTCAATAACGAGCTCTACGAAATTCAAGAACCCAGACGGAACACCTGTGGTGGCACGAACTGCAGCACGTCGGAACATCCAACAAAAAATAAGACCCAAACCAATAGACCACGCCATGGAATCAACATGAATAGCCCAAAACCCCATTGCTGCAGCTTCTGTAGCGCCATGTGCCATAGTCCAAGTGTCTGCAGCTAACACCTCAGTACCATTTTCTGTTTGGCGCTCAAAACCACCCGGCAATTTCCCATACACTAGGTTTTGCAGGTGGTGCTGGATATATTCAGTTGTACTTGCGGGATTTTCGCCTGACATCTATTTATCTCAACTCTTCTGAACCCTAAACAATGCAAAAATTAAAAACATTAATACACTATCTACGTTAATTATTTAATTATTTTTGCAACCAAAAATAATTGCAATGGAATCATACCTACAAAAGCAACCATAAACCCAATAATGTTAATTTCCTTAAATAAAACAAAAATGGTTATGAACGCAGAGGCGGTCAAAACAACTTTGCCTGTCTCGCCACGGTACATCGACCGAACGATCAAATCTGTCTGACTCGCCCCAATATGTTTAAAAGCCACATAGGAGAACCAAGCTTGAGGCACCAACTGGGTTAAGCCTCCCAAAAAAACAGATCCTGCTACAGCCCTATCGAACCAAAAAATACCCGCTGTTACAAAGCACAGTATAATTAATTGAAATAGCGTAGCCTTATATATCGGCGGTTTTGGAATGGTAGCCATTGGTCTTTCTTACCATCTCTTCCAATTATTCCCAGCTTTTTAGAGACGCGCTAGGAGCGGGGCGCATTATAGGTATAGTGCTAGCGATATTCAACATTCTATTGAAGTCTATATCAGTAATTCATATTCTTTATGGTGAACCATTAGCTATTTAATATGAGCTAGGATCCCTTCAAGCTCATCAACGCTATGATATTTAATCACCAACTTACCAGAACCCTTCGCTGAATGCTGTATGGTTACTGCCGCCCCAACCTTTTCAGAAAGGTCTTGCTGTGCACGTAAAATGTCGGGATCAGCCGGTTTTTTTGACTCAACCGCCATTGCAGAACCGGATGACTGTATTCGTTTTACTAGTGTTTCTGTCTGCCGGACTGACATAGAGTTAGCTGCTATCTCTCGCCCAGCTATTACTTGGCTATTCCCTGACAGTGCCAACAAGCACTTTGCATGACCAAGTTCAATCTCTCCGAGTTCAAGTTGTTTCTGAACCGCTTCTTCCAAGCTGGCTAATCGCATTAAGTTAGTGACGGCTGATCGAGATTTACCGACAGCGTCAGCCACCTGCTGTTGAGTCAATTTAAACTCATCCTGTAACCTTATTAGAGCACGGCTTTCTTCAATCGAATTAAGATCTTCACGCTGAATATTTTCTATCAACGCCATTGCAATAGCAGCTTCGTCTGTAATTGTTCTAATGATTGATGGAACTGATTCTAATCCCGCCTGCTGACTTGCTCGCCAACGGCGTTCTCCAGCAATAATTTCGTATTTATCAGTAGCTACCTTACGCACAACTATTGGCTGCATCACACCCTGTTGAGCAATAGAATTAGCAAGCTCCTGAAGAGCATCGGCATCTAAATCTCTACGTGGCTGATATTTCCCTCGTTGAAGAAACTCTACCGGTAGGTCTCTTAATGTGCCATCCGCATCCTCCATGTGCTTACTTTGCGGGACACTCTCCACTTCATCAGAGAACCCTAACAAGGCATCTAAACCGGTACCTAAACTTTGTCTTTTTGCAGCCATATTTTTAAGCCTTTACCAGGTCGGCGTTTTGTTGTTTTTCAAGACGGAGTATCTCGCCAGCTAGTGCTAAATAAGCAATAGAGCCTTTTGAGTTGCGGTCATATAGTAAAGCAGGCAAGCCATGGCTAGGTGCTTCAGCTAAGCGAACATTACGCGGAATACTTACCCTATAGACTCGATCACCAAAATATTTTCTTAGTTGAGCGGTAACGGCATTGGTCAAACTACTCCGAGGATCGTACATGGTTCTCAAAATGCCCTGAATATGTAGTGAAGGATTAATTAACTTAGCTATTTGTTTGATAGTGTTGTTTAAATCAGCTAACCCCTCTAATGAAAAGTACTCGCACTGCATAGGGACAATGACACCCTCGCTCGCCACCAAAGCGTTAACTGTCAGCATGTTAAGTGTTGGGGGGCAATCAATGATCACGTAGTCGTAGCGATCAGTCACTTCTTCAAGAGCAAACTTTAGTTTTGATTCTCTCCCTATCTCTTTCATCAATTCAACTTCTGCCGCCACTAAGTCTCTATTGGCAGGTAATAAATCATATTTGCCCGCGGTGGCCTCGACTACGGCATCTACCGTTGGGTTTTTACCTGTTAAGACATGATAAGCGCTTAAAGTGCATTCTTGCTTATTTACTCCAGACCCCATCGTAGCATTTCCCTGGGGGTCTAAATCAATCAGCAAAACACGTTTCTTATAGGCTGCCAGAGATGCTGATAAATTAATACTTGTCGTTGTCTTACCAACACCGCCTTTTTGATTTGCTATAGATATTATTTTAACCACCGAATACTTTTCCTGGGTAATTTGTTTAAATTCTAACTATTTTTACTAGATGCCTCTGGCCGTCAACTTTTGGCACTGCAATAGGATACTCTTGGACGACCTTATAGCCTTTTGGTATCGCACTCAACTCTGATTGTTCAAGACGGCCTTTCATCGCTAAGAACCAACCGCCATCTGCGAGGAGATGTTGGCAATTAATAACCATGTCAGAGAGTGAACTGAAGGCTCTACTTAAAACAGCGTCATACATGTGTTCGGGAGCAAACTGTTCAACCCTTTTATTAACTTCATTAATATTAGACAGCCCCAGCTCTATTTTCGCTTGAAACAAAAACCGCGTTTTTTTACCGTTACTGTCTAACAAAGTAAAGTGCTTTTCAGGGTTAATTATAGCCAGTGGTATGCCGGGCAAACCTGCGCCAGTGCCGACATCAATGAACCTAGCTCCCTGAAGTAAAGGCGATATAGCTAAGCTATCTAATAAATGTAGCTTAATCATCTCCAACGGGTCCCTTATGGCCGTTAAATTATAGGCTTTATTCCAATGCTCAAGCATGTTCAGATAAGACAACAGCTGGTCTAGTTGGACGTCGCTACAGTTTACTTTGAGCTCAGCTATACCTGATATAAGTAATGCTCGTTTTTGGGATTGCGAGACGGTTGAGTAGTTATTCGATGCCATTTGAAAGGTTTCTTAATTTAAGCTGCGTATTTTTTTAGCTGCACTAAAAGCAATGAAATAGCCGCGGGGGTTACCCCAGGAATCCTTGATGCCCTAGCCAGGGTGGCCGGCAAGGCTTCGCTAAGTTTTTGCTTAACCTCATTGGATAAACCTTTAATCTCAGCATAATTGAAGCCGCCTGGGATAGGTGTATTTTCATGACGTTGTAATCGATCAATTTCATCTTGCTGGCGGCTAATATAACCGGAGTACTTGGCATCGATTTCAACTTGCTGTCCAATTTTCGGATCAGGTTTCGCATCAGGCAGTAAGTCAGCAATTATTTGATGGTTAAGCTCCGGACGTTTGAGCAAATCAAACAAGGAATATTCGTGAGAAATTTTATGATCAATATGTGTAAATAATTTTTCTGCAAGATCGCTATTAGGCTGTATCCAGGTACTCTTTAGACGCTGTGTTTCCAGCTCTATGGCTTCTTGTTTTTCACAAAAACTTTTCCAACGGTAGTCATCAACTAATCCAAGGTTTCGCCCCGTTTCGGTTAATCGAATATCTGCATTATCTTCTCGTAATAGCAAACGATATTCAGCCCGACTGGTAAACATTCGATAAGGCTCATTAGTACCCATAGTAATTAGGTCATCCACCAAGACGCCCATGTAGGCTGTGTTGCGTGTTGGACACCAAACGTCCTTATCAAGAACTTGCAATGCTGCATTTGCTCCCGCTAACAGACCTTGTGCAGCGGCTTCTTCATACCCTGTGGTGCCGTTGATTTGTCCAGCAAAAAACAGACCAGCAATGGATTTAGTTTCCAATGAGTAATGGAGATCTTGCGGATTAAAATAATCATACTCAATCGCGTAACCAGGTCTTGTGATGTGTGCGTTTTCGAAGCCTTTTATAGACCTTACTAGCTCTAACTGAACATCGAACGGCAAGCTCGTAGAAATACCATTTGGATAAAGTTCATACGTATCAAGCCCTTCAGGCTCTACAAATATCTGATGTTGATCTTTGTCTGCAAACCTCACTACTTTATCTTCTATAGAAGGACAGTAGCGAGGACCGACGCCATCGATAACACCGGTATAAAGTGGAGAACGATCCATCCCCCCACGAATAATTTGATGTGTATTGCTATTAGTATAAGTAATCCAACAGCACGTTTGCTTAGGATGATCTTCGGTTTTCCCCAAGTAGGACATTACTGGTACGGGTTGATCACCCCACTGCTCCTGCAATGATGAAAAATCCACACTTCGTGCATCGATCCTTGGCGGTGTCCCAGTTTTTAATCGCTCTACTCTGAACGGTAGCTCACGGAGCCGGTGTGCCAAGTTATTTGATGGCGGATCTCCGGCTCTACCTGCAGAATGATTTTCTAAACCTATATGTATTTTTCCAGCAAGAAAGGTACCTGCGGTAACCACCACGGTCTTTGCTCGGAACTGCAATCCCATTTGAGTAATAACGCCGGTAACTCTATTATTTTCGATAATAAGGTCATCTACTGCTTGCTGGAAAATAGATAGATTCGGTTGATTTTCAAGAATACCTCTAATTGCTGCTTTGTATCTAATTCTATCCGCTTGAGCCCTTGTTGCTCGAACAGCTGGGCCTTTACGAGCATTTAAAACCCTGAATTGAATTCCGCCAAGGTCTGTTGCTTTAGCCATAGCGCCGCCAAGAGCATCAACTTCTTTGACCAGGTGTGTCTTTCCGATTCCGCCAATGGCAGGATTACATGACATCTGCCCTAACGTTTCTATGTTATGGGTTAACAGCAGAGTACTACATCCCATTCTCGCAGCCGCCAGACAGGCCTCTGTCCCGGCGTGGCCGCCGCCAACAACAATTACATCAAAGTAGTTTGGGTATTTCATAACAAGCACATATTTATCGTGAGAATTTCATTATACGTTGTGATTTATGAATTTATTGGTTTTTTAATTTGTGATTGCTAGTGAGGGGTATTATTTATATTAGCTGTTTTATTTAATTTATATATTAATAGTTTATATTATTGTTGTTGTTATTAGGGACCTCTTTTTTTGTGGGTAAACTAAATTACATGAATTTTATCAATCACTTATGGTGTTAAATCGAATGTAAAACATATTGAGCAAGTGTGTCATTAAAAAACTCATAAGCTGTTTCTAGTCTGTATGAAATTTAAACTATAGTGGTAATCGCGTTGATAAAGGGATAACTTTGTTGGTAACTATTTATTTCATACAGACGATATTCACACCCTATTGGTTTGACAAAAATTACGCTTAACATCCTGTTTACTAGCTGTTGATAAGGTTGTATTGTTTTTTAAACAGTGTTTCTTTCGAAAAAACGTGTTGTTTTTAAGGGTTTAGTGAATAAACCGTTGAAGTAGGGCGTTTATTTCTTTAGAATCGCGCACCCTGTTAGGGTACAACACATAATTTCGGATTAGATACCATGAAAAGAACATTTCAACCTAGTAACTTAAAGCGCAAGCGCACGCATGGTTTTAGAGCTCGTATGGCTACACCTGGTGGCAGAGCGGTTCTCAACCGTCGCCGGGCTAAAGGCCGTAAGCGTCTTTCGGCATAGGGTGTGGGCCGAGTGCCCAAGTTTAAGTTCGGTAAAGATCAGCGTTTACTCAGGGCCTCTGAATTTCAAGAGGTCTTCGATTTAAATACCTGTAAGATTTCTCATCCTAATTGGTTGCTGCTGGCAAAATTTAACACGTCTTATGGGTCTCGATTGGGCCTTGTTATTGGTAAGAAAAACATTCCTACTGCGGTTGGCCGCAATTATGTCAAACGCTTAGCCCGTGAAACCTTCCGTAAATCAGACTTCCCTTGTTCAATTGATGTCATCTTTTTGGCACGTAAGGGTGCCGACAAACTTAACTCGCAAGACATGGCCTTGTTGTTACAAGAATCTTGGTGCAGACTGCGGCAGCGTTGTGAGGCTTCAAAGGCGAAAAATGCGTAGATTAGTGACAATAATTATTCGTGGGTACCAGCTAGCTATTAGTCCTTTACTTGGAAATAATTGTCGTTTTGACCCGACCTGCTCTTGTTATGCCCATGATTCGATTGATCGCTTTGGTGTTATTAAAGGAAGTTATCTTTCAATTATTAGGATTGTGAAGTGCCACCCGTTTCATTCCGGCGGCTACGATCCTGTTAAAGAACCAGTAGAGAACAAAAAACCACCTCATCAAAAATCAGCAGAGTTGTAGTTAATATGGATTGGCAAAGAACAGTTTTAATCGGTGGTATGGGACTTGTTGCTTGGATGTTAGTTATTCAATGGAATCAATTCGAGGACCAAAACGTAGCGTTGGAACAAAGTTACAGTGAATCGCAGACTAATTATGAGTCTAGCTTTGACTCGGTGACTACTTCTACGGGATTAGCTAACAGTGATGAGCTACCGCAGCTACAATCGGTTCCAGAGTCTTCTGGCCTATTGGATTTGGCGCCGCCCACACCAAACGAAAATTTTATTACCGCTCAAAATGATGTTATTGAAATTGTCATTGATCCCATTGGGGGAGATATTGTTAGCGGTTTACTACTAACGCACTTTGATAAAAAACTCGAAGATGGCGGCCAACCTTTTCCTATTTTACAAAATAGTCGAGATAACACCTATGTTGCCCGTAGTGGACTGATTGGGCCAAGTGGAACTGATACAGCGGAAGGGCGTCCCAAGTTCTCTATTGCTAGTACAAACTTCGTTTTAAATGATGACCAAGATACCCTAAACATAGACTTGGTGCTAAATGATAGTGGAGTAAGAATTGTTAAGCGCTTTACTCTCAGCCGTAATAGTTATGATATTGGCGTTCAGTACATTATTAATAACGGATCCTCTTCCGATTGGAACGGTATCTTCTACGGACAGATAAAAAGAGATGCTAAGCCGCCGGTGACGGATGTTTCCGGGTTTAGCATGCAGCCTTTTCTTGGCGCAGCACTTCGCCAACCCGAAAAGAATTATGCCAAGTTTGATTTCAGCGATATTGAAGATGAATCTGTAAAGACTTCAATCGAGGGTGGTTGGGTGGCTATGGTTCAGCATTACTTTATTAGCGCATGGATACCGCCGGCCGACGAGCTAAATAACTTCACCTTGCGCAAGTTATCCAACCAAGATATGTATTTACTATCTTTTACGGGTGCGCCTATAAGTGTTCCAGTAGGCGAATCGGCTGATTATAAAGCTAGTTTTTACATAGGGCCAAAGGATCAGGATGCGCTTATTGGGATGGCAGAGTATTTAGACAGAACATTAGATTATGGGTTTTTATGGATTTTGGCCGAGCCTATTTTTAAAGCAATGAAAATGATTCACAGTGTTATCGGTAATTGGGGCTGGACTATTATTTTACTGACTCTTGGTATCAAGCTAATCCTGTACCCGTTATCAGCAGCAAGCTTAAAGTCCATGGCAAAAATGAGAAATCTGCAGCCGCAGATGCTCAGGCTTAAAGAACTTTATGGCGACGATCGCCAGAAAATGTCTCAAGAAACAATGAGTCTTTATAAGAAAGAGAAAGTTAACCCGGCGGGAGGGTGCTTTCCAATGCTACTTCAAATGCCGGTGTTTATTTCTCTTTACTGGGTCTTGATGGAGTCCGTTGAGATAAGACATGCTCCTTGGATATTTTGGATTCAAGACCTTTCGGCGAAAGATCCATATTTTGTTTTACCGATCATTATGGGTGCAAGCATGCTATTTATGCAGAAGTTACAGCCAGCGCCAACGGATCCTATGCAAGCGAAAATCATGCAGATTATGCCTATTGCATTCACTTTTTTGTTCATGGGGTTTCCTTCAGGGTTGGTTCTCTACTGGACGGTTAACAACTTACTGTCAATGGCACAGCAATGGTTTGTGAATCGACAATTGATCAATAACAAAAATTAGTTCAAGGCTCCTTTAGGGGCCTTTTTTTTCGGGCATAATTGTATCTATGTTACAAAATGATAAAGACACTATTGTTGCTATTGCCACGGCCACTGGGCGTGGTGGAGTTGGTGTCGTACGCCTTTCTGGCAAAGATCTCCATGTTTATATTCAAGGCATGATTGGGCGTGAAATTTTGCCACGGCAGGCAAGCTATTGCCGGTTCTTAGATGCGGCCGGAGAAATTATTGACCAAGGCGTTGCGCTATATTTCCCTGCACCCCATTCATTTACTGGTGAATCTGTCTTAGAACTTCAAGGCCATGGAGGTATGGTTATTTTGGATGCTTTGGTGCAGCGCTGCGTTTCTCTCGGCGCGAGAGTTGCTAGGCCGGGAGAGTTTAGTGAGAGAGCGTTTATCAACGATAAAATGGATTTGGCACAGGCTGAGGCGATAGCTGATCTTATCGATGCATCGTCTATAGAGGCGGCCAAATCAGCAGTGAGATCAATGCAGGGAGACTTCTCTAAGCTTATAAACCAGTTGGTTGAGGAAATGATTCAAATCCGGATCTATGTTGAAGCAGCTATTGACTTTCCAGAGGAGGAAATTGACTTTTTGCAAGATGAAAAGTTGTTTTCAGCTTTAGATAAGCTCACGCAGGATATAACGATTGTATTAGAGAAAGCACAGCAAGGGTCGCTGTTAAAAGATGGCTTGACCCTTGTGTTAGCTGGCAGGCCAAACGCAGGTAAATCTAGCTTGTTAAACTCACTCGCGGGTAATGAGACGGCCATTGTAACGCCCGTTGCTGGTACAACCAGAGATGTTCTGCGCGAAAAGATCCTGCTTAACGGTTTACCGCTCAATATAGTCGATACTGCGGGATTACGTGATACTGACAATGAAATAGAGGCAGAGGGGGTACGCAGGGCTTGGCGAGAGATAGAAGCTGCGGATCAGATTTTGTTTATTGTGGATTCGACGCAAGACCACGCCCCTAGCTTGCAGTCAGTTTGGCCAGAATTTTTTGATCGATATCCAAATTCAAAACAGCAGTTAACGTTGGTGCTTAATAAAATCGATATATCAGGACTTTCTGCAGGTGCAGTTCCTGGGGTTCAAACAGCATTTGCTATATCTGCAAAAGATCAAACAGGGTTCGACTCTTTAGTTGAGCACTTACAAAAAAGTGCTGGATTCCTTGGGCATTCAGAGGGTCTTTTTTCAGCACGTAGGCGGCATCTAGTCTCTTTAGAAAATGCACTTGATCTTATCGTTATTGGTATCGCTCAATTGCGTAATGCAGGGGCTGGTGAACTACTAGCCGAAGATCTGCGTCAAGCTCAAAAGGAGCTTTCCGAGATCACCGGCCAGTTTACCTCAGATGATCTGTTAGGCAGGATTTTCTCTTCTTTTTGTATTGGAAAGTGACCGGATGTGCCAACAAAGTCACCGTATTAAAAAAACTTTGTTCTGGAAATCATTAGTACGCCCAATACTATCTTTACGCACCGAGTTTTCACTGTATATATACAGGTTGTCAACAAAATTAGATTGTTTTATATACAGCTAATAATTTTTATTTGTGGGTAATGTAAAACTTGTAATTATATAAGATGTTGATTTAAAACAGTTAATTATATATTTAAAGTTTACCGCTCTATTGTATTGTGTGGATAATGTGGGATTTCTTGTATACACTACATAAAAAACAATAACACTTAAAAGTGCGCCCTAGAAGGGCCACTTATTGGTCTTTAGGGGGGCATCTTGAGGGGACATATCAGACACAATCATACCGGAGGTGTTCGCTTTAAAGTCCACAGAGATCTCTTTCTAAGAATCGCTAAAAACGCCATGGTTCAATATGCAATCTGATCTTGCTTCCAGCATTTGGCCACAGTGCCAAGCCCTTCTCCGCGGAGAGCTCCCCGAGCAGCAGTTTAATACTTGGATTCGTCCACTTGTTGCGCACTCCGAATCTGATCGTGATAGCGTTCAGTTGGTTGCGCCAAATCGATTTATTGAAGATTGGGTTAAAAATAAGTTTTCCGTGCGGATTCATGAGCTCATGAATCAGCTTTGTGGTCGCAGTGTGATGGTTGAAATTGTAGTGACCGTCAGCCATGTTAATGGGGATACTGACCAACCCCTTCTAGCTATTGATAGGGAACAAAAAGAGGCCTCTGTTTGGAGTGCTTCTCCAGTAGGTCAGGTGAAGCTGGAAGCGCCGGCAATTATTACTTCGGCCGCAGAAAGTAGTTTGAAAACCAATTTAAATCGCAACTTCACATTTGACAGTTTTGTGGAGGGGAAATCGAATCAGTTAGCTTTTGCTGCAGCCCGGCAAGTTGCTGAGAACCCCGGTGGTTCTTATAACCCTTTGTTTATATATGGTGGTGTAGGCTTAGGTAAGACTCATTTGATGCATGCAGTTGGGCATGCAATGCGTGAGAAGAATCCTGAAGCAAAAATTGTTTACTTGCATTCTGAACGCTTTGTCGCGGACATGGTGAAGGCACTCCAGCTAAAAGCTATTGATGAGTTCAAAAGATTCTATCGTTCAGTTGATGCCCTTCTTATTGATGACATACAGTTTTTTTCCGGTAAAGAGCGCTCTCAGGAGGAGTTTTTCCATACCTACAATGCTTTGCTTGAGGGGGGGCAGCAAATGATCTTGACTTGCGACCGTTACCCAAAAGAGATAGATGGTGTTGAAGAAAGATTAAAGTCGAGGTTTGGTTGGGGTTTAACCGTTGCAGTTGAGCCGCCCGAACTAGAGACAAGAGCGGCTATCTTGATGAACAAGGCTGAGCAGGCGGGGATGGATCTATCAAAGGATGCGGCTTTCTTTATTGCCCAGCGTATTCGTTCTAACGTAAGAGAGTTAGAAGGTGCTCTTAAGCGAGTGATGGCTCATGCTCAGTTTACTGGGCGCGTTATTGATATAGATTTAATTAGAGAATCGTTAAAAGACCTATTGGCACTTCAAGACAAGCTAGTTACCATAGATAATATTCAAAGGGTTGTTGCTGACTACTATAAGCTTAAGATGTCTGATATGTTATCTAAACGCAGAAGCCGTTCTGTGGCTAGACCTAGGCAATTAGCTATGTCTATTGCTAAGGAGCTTACCAGTCATAGTCTTCCTGAGATTGGAGAGTCGTTTGGTGGGAGAGACCATACCACCGTGCTTCACGCTTGTCGGAAGGTAAAAGAGTTGGAAGGGATGGATCGTGAAGTTCAAAGAGACCTGAAGAACCTGTATCGAGCGCTGTCCACCTAAATAGTATTTGTTGATCATTGTTGAAAGTAGAGTCGGAGATAATAAATTATTATGAAATTTAGTTTATCGCGGGAAGCGTTCTTAAAACCTCTTCAGTTGGTTGTTGGCGTTGTTGAGAGGCGCCAAACATTGCCAATATTATCGAATGTTTTGTTGAGTCTTGAGCAATCTCGACTGTCCATGACGGGTACGGACCTAGAAGTTGAAATAGTAGGCGTAACTGATACTGACGCTACAGGTGAAGATGGTGACATCACTGTATCGGCACGTAAGTTGGTTGATATTTGCCGCTCTCTACCTGATGGGGCGATGGTCGATTTTTCTAGCAGTGATGGTAAAGCAACGATTAAAAGTGGGCGCAGTAAATTTACACTATCTACATTGCCGGCTAACGAGTTCCCTTCAGTAGATGAAGGTGAAAAGACCGTAGAGTTTATGGTTCCTGGGTCAGTGCTGAAAGGTCTGATAGAGGCAACTTCGTTTGCGATGGCGCAGCAAGATGTTAGATATTACCTTAATGGTATGCTCTGGGAGTTAAACGAAAATAAGCTTAGGGCTGTGGCTACCGATGGTCACCGCATGGCCTTGTGTGATGGTGTCTGTGATGTTTCTGTCTCTGAACCTATCACTTCGATTATACCTCGTAAGGGCATTATTGAGTTGTCGCGCCTGCTGGACGAAAATGATGTAAAAGTGGCTATGGGCTCTAACCACATTCGTGTGACAGGAGGCGACTATTGTTTCACGTCTAAGCTAGTCGATGGAGCCTATCCTGATTATGATCGTGTTCTTCCGAAGGGCGGGGACAAAATTGTTATTGGAGATCGTACTGAGCTAAAGCAGGCGTTTGGCCGAGCGGCGATTTTATCCAATGAGAAGTATCGGGGCGTTAGGATTCTGTTGTCTGAAGGCTCCATTAAGATGGTAGCCAACAATCCTGAACAGGAAGAAGCTGAGGAAGAGGTTTCTGTCAACTACTCTGGAGAAGACTTAGAGATCGGATTTAATGTCAGTTATCTGTTAGATGTACTCTCCGTCATTACGGGTGCTGAGGTTCGAATTACTCTGTCCAGCTCAAATAGTAGTGCCTTAGTTGAAGATGCTGCAGACGGTTCGGCGGTTTACGTCGTTATGCCGATGCGTCTTTAGTAGCCTTTCAGGCAAGGCCGGATTCATACTCCGGCCTTCCTGGGCAACGTTCTCATGTATATTCCTCACCTTGAAGTTCACCAAGTAAGAAACCTGCAAAGCCTAACGTTGGATTTCCATAATATGGCTAACATTATTTATGGTGTTAACGGTAGTGGGAAAACGAGCCTACTTGAAGCTATATACCTATTGGGAAGAGGGCGGTCTTTCCGTCATAGAGATCTACGTATGGTGGTGAACCACCAGGCCGAAGAACTGGTTGTATCGGCTAAAGTCAAAAAGAAGGATCCGTTAAGATCTCATCAGTTAGGCATAAAGCGTGGTGCCAGTGGTAATTTTGCGGCGCGGCTAGATGGCAAAGCAATCTTGACGGCAGCTCAGTTAGCGACAGTACTTCCCATGCAGCTGATTGACGCTCAAAGCTTCAGTCTCTTAGAGGGCGGACCGCTGCAGCGCCGACAATTCTTAGACTGGGGAGTGTTCCACGTGGAACAATCCTACTCCCAGTTATGGGCGCGCTTTCAAAAGACGCTAAAACAGCGGAATCAACTGCTACGTCATGCTAGAATAGACGCGGATTCTTTGCGTGCTTGGACAGCGGAGCTTGTGCCTTTGGGAGAACAGATTTCGGCCC